>JAJZPO010000109.1 GCA_021811155.1 Bacillota bacterium
AGGGCACGTCCGGTTCTGTGAGGGGGCGTCGACCGTGAGGTCGACCTCTACTCGACCCTTGCTTCTTCTGCTGAACGGAGCAGAAAGAAAATTCGACCCGAGCAGACCCGAACGGTTTAGTTTTAGGGCAGAATTTTGAGATGGATGGAAGGCTATATTTGTCTTATGCAATTAATGACTAACAATGGCAACCTGATTTTGTATGCGGGAAATATTGTTGATGTGGAGGCAGGGGTGCTGCGGCCCCGGGGATTGGTCACGGTGCGGCGAGGTTTGATTGAGGCTGTGGAGTGGGGGGTAGACCCCGAAACTCTGCCTGCGGAAAGTGACTTTCGCCTGGTATCACTGCCAGACCTGACTGTGATGCCAGGGATGATTGACTGCCATGTGCACCTTGCCCTGGACGGCAGGGACTTTCAGGCCGCGCTGGCGCGCTGGAATTCACCCCCGGACTGGGTCCCGGCAGTTCAGGCAGCTTTCTCGGAGTCCCTGGCAGCAGGGTTGGTCGCGCTTAGGGACGGAGGAGATGGCGGGAATATTGGTTTACAGGCAAGGGAGTTGGTCCAAGAGGGACGCCCAGAGGGTACGCGCCTGATGTCCTGCGGCATGGCCATAGGCAGGACAGGCCGTTACGGCTCTTTTCTCGGTCCCGGGGTCTCAGGAGTAACGGAAGCCTGTGAACTCCTGGATACTCTGGCGGGGCAGGGAGTGGACTGGGTCAAGGTCCTGGTTTCCGGCATCGTCAGTTTCAAAGAATTCGGCAAGGTAGGGGCCCTGCAGTTTGAGCAGGGCGAACTGGATACGATTATCAGTTATGCCCACAGCCTGGGGCTCCCGGTCATGGCCCACGCCAGTTCGGATGAGGCAGTGAGGATGGCGGTTAGAGCCAGCGCTGATTCGGTGGAGCACGCCTATTTTGTTACGCCACAAACGCTGGAGATGATGGCTTCCAGTGGGATACCCTGGGTACCGACTGTGGTGCCGGTCGCCAATCAGGTCTTGACGCCGGCTGCGGCCAACCATACAGGCGCATCCCGGGATATTATCACCCGCACCTATGAATTGCAGTTGGAACGGATTGCGGAGGGAGCTTCGAAGGGGGTGCCCCTGGGTATCGGCACCGATGCGGGCGCAGCCGGGGTGCTCCACGGCCAGGGCTATGCGCTGGAGTTGGAACTCTATTCCCAGGCGGGCATGACACCGGCGGAGATCATCAAGGCAGCCACCTTCACCGGGGCTCAGATCTGCGGCCTGGGGGAAGAACTCGGCTCAATCGCGCCAGGCAAACAGGCGCGTTTAATCGGAGTAAAGGGAGACCCTTTGCAGAAGCTGGAACTGCTGCGGGACATAGTATTCCTGCTTAACTAAGTGTTGGCATAGAAGCTTGCTCTTTGGGTAAAAATACCTAAAAAGGGGGTATTGTTTATGCCGCTCCAACTCAGCCAAAAGGAAACAATGCTGCTGCAGGACCAGAAACACCACGAGGAAATGTGTATTCAAAAGTATACTAAGTACGCTAACGAAGCCCAGGACCCGCAGCTGAAACAACTGTTCAACTCCCATGCCGCGGTGGAACAGCAGCATCTGAACACAATCAGCCAGATTCTCAGCGGGCAGGCGCCAACCATGGCCCAACAAGGCCAACAGCAGGCGGGCCAGGCTCAGGGCTGGACAGCAAACCAGCCTGGCGCTGCGCGAACTGCCTTTAACCAGAATGATGGGGCACTCTGCAACGACCTGCTCACAACTGAGAAGTACGTTTCGGGGACCTATGACACGGTAATTTTTGAGTGTACAGATTCCAACGTGCGGCAGGCTCTGAACCACATCCAGAAAGAAGAGCAGCAGCACGGGGAAAGCCTGTTCAACTACCTGAAGAGCCACGGCATGTACAACGTGCAGTGAATTGTAAATAGGCTGGATAAAATTGGCCAACTGACTAAGAGAAGTCAGTTGGCCAATTTTTTGTTCAGAGCATAAAGGTTTTATTTCATCGATTATTTCGCTACTCTAACCTTGCTCGACAAATAGTTACATTTTTTTACTCGATTATATGGTAAAATACGTATAGTTATGAGAATACTCGAAAAAAAGTTGGAGTGGTTCGAGTGAAAATTTGTAGTACTCCTTTAGCTGCAAACCAGCTGTCTGTTGGAGTGCCAACAAAATTTGACTTATTTGACAGCCTGGGCAAACTGCTGTTGGCCAAAGGAGAAACTGTTACTGAACGCATTTATGGACTTCTCCTCAAACGGCAAGTTTTTTGCTTGACGGAAGTAGTAAGCCCTCCGGTAGAGATAAAGCGCTTTTCTGCAAAGATTTACAAGCACGTTCTAGGTTCAATCCAGCATCTTTACTATGAAGAAGCCCTGATTGCCTCCGATGAGTTGCAAGCAACGGTTGAACTGGTTGATTTACTGGTTGGAGAGATAGAGACTTGTCCTAAACCGATTATTGATTTTAACGAATTTCGCACTTATGACAATATACTCTATGTTCATTCCGTCAACACCGCCATATTGTCAGGAGTTTTTGCTTCGGAACTAGGCCGCTCTCAAACTCAGATCAGGGACGTAGTGCTAGGTGCGCTACTGCATGATATCGGTAAGCTCTCCATTCCCAAACAGGTCTTAAACAAGCCTGAAAGTTTGACGCTTGAGGAGTTTGCCTTAGTGAAGCTGCACCCGGAAAAAGGCGCAGCCATGCTGGCAAACGTTGAAATTTCACCTGATGTGCTCAATATTATCCGGCATCACCATGAGCGTTGGAACGGCACCGGATACCCCTCTGGTTTAAAGTACAATCAAAACAGCGTTTATTCCCAGATCGTGGCCGTAGCAGATGTTTTTGATGCGATAACCAGTGACCGCCATTATCGCAAACCTTTACCCTTTTACCATGCTTACGAACTTATTATGACGCATCAGGGACTGTCACCCATGGTGCAAAAGGCATTTAAGCACTGCATTGTTCTTTATCCGGAAAACTCATTGGTAAAGCTGAACACAGGGGAAGTGGGCCGGGTTATTGAAGTCCCTTTGAACTATCCGACAAGGCCAACGCTGCGTGTCTTGTACAACGCTGATGGTACGCCGGTCGAGGGAATCCAAATTATCAGCTTGTTAGAGGAGCTGACTACGTTTATTTCTGATGTCACGTTTACCTGATTGATTAAGCAAAGAACGGTGCTGGGAAGTCCTGCAAAGAGTGCACCGGGCAAGCCTAGGCGCGCTTTTTTTGTTTGCCCTTGCGAACGGTGATTGCGTGGTGGGGGCACATGGCAACACACGTGCCGCAGGCAGTGCACTTTTCCTGGTCAACCACAGCCGGTCCCCGGGCCAGCAGGCCGAGCTTAGGCTGGGAAATTGCTTTGGATGGACAGGCTCTTCTGGCCGGGCAGAAAGGGGACCTGTCACACTTCTGCGGATTTACATAAGCGCCGGTGTTTTTCAATGATCAGCCACTCTCCTCGAAGGTTGATTATACCCATGGGGGGTAAGGGTAGCAACACCAGTATACGCCCGCTGCGCTTATTTTGCAAACACTTACTGACCGCTCACTGTCAGTTCCACAACCTTCTCAATGGGGACAGGTCGGCCGTCTCCGAAACCAGGGCTTCCCTTGCCCGTTACGGCAAAGAGCACAGTGTCCGGCCCGGACCAGCCGATAAACGTCCCAGGATAGATTACAGGGAAAGGGGCACGTACTCCTGCTTGATACAGCCATAGTTCATTTTGCTGCGGGAAGAAAGCGGTGAAGCGGCCATCGGGTGACCACTGCGGCATGGACTCGGGGAAAAGGTTGTCGGATGCCAACAGTGGAGACTGTTGGCCTAGTTCATCGATCAGGAAAAACTGCGGAAAGGGAGGAACCGCCGGCTGGCTGAATTGCAGCCGGTAGCCCAGAATCTTGCCGTCCGGCCTCCAGCCCAGGTAAGTGACCCCTTCCAGGGCTGGAAGTCCGGATAACTGTTTGCCCTCCGCGTCCATTACCCGGGTAACGGTCCGAGAAGTATCACCTTGACTAACCTGATTGGAGACAAGCAGGAAACGGCTGCTGTCCGGCGCCCAGCCGGCCAGATACTCGCCCCGGCTCCCTGCCTTCAGGCGCCGGCCCGTGGACAACTCCACGATAACCAGGGCGCCATCGTCATAATATGTTAAAAACTTGCCATCCGGTGAATAGGCCGGGACATAACTTGGCATGCCTGGACCCGTTCTTTGTTCCAGGACCTTGTCACCCCTAGAGGTGTGAAGAATCAATTTACTGCTGACAAGGCCCCCGTCCTGCTGCGTGAATTTATCTGCCTGGTAAGCCACAGAGCCTTCCTTGCTCAAGGAAAAACCGGTTATAAGCCCGTCAGCTTTAGCCAACACCTTTTGCCTCCCGCCGGGAAGTTCCATGGCTGCCAAACGGCTGCCGCCGGCCGCGCTTTCTACCCAGGCCAGCCAAGTACCTGTGCTTGTCCTAAACACCTGCATGCCTTGCCCGGACATGGCCAGCATTTCCGGCCGCGCAGGGGTGCCATGAAAACTATAGACCTTTTCCCCTTTCACGAAGGCGTTGTTCCGGACCGCCTTCAGGTAGTTTTGCAGCGCCTGGCGCTTCCAGTCCTCCAGGGAGGGGTCCGCCAGCAACCGACTGTAACCCTGCTGGTCCCCCGCAACAACCAGGCAGCGCATGTCCTCCAGTAAAAGGCTGGGCTCGCCTGGCAGCACGGACAGGCCCTCGGCCAGAATCCGCTTTTCCTCAGCCAGGTCCGCCTGGTTGCGCCTGGCATAGTCGATAAACGTCCGGGCCAGGGCCGGGGCAATGCCATCCGCCGCCAGGTCCTGCGGCGTGAAGGAAGAAACAGCCTGCTCAAACTGTTTGTTTTTGTTCATCTGCAGGTACCTCGCCGCCAGTTCCAGCCTGTATCTGGGCTGAGGGTCCAGCCGCAGTATTTTCTGCAGGGTGCCCTCGCTGATGTCGGGCGGCATTTTTAAAACCTGGAAATAGAGTTCTTCGGCCAACAGCCTTTTAACCTCCGGGTTGTCCGGAGCGTACTGCTCAGCCGCTTGCAGGAACAGCCTGGCAGTGTCGCTGCCGTGTGGTTCCTTAGCCCTGGCCGCCTCGGCCAGACCCAATTTGCCCTGGACCAACAGGGGGTAAAGCGATTCACCCCTTGCCGTATTCTTGGCCACTAGAGAAGTGAGCAGTTTGTCCGCAGCAGACCAGTCCTTTTGTGCCAGCATTGCTCCGGCCATTTTCACCTGGATATCCCAATTGCCCGGACTGGCCTGTAAGGCCAGATTGTATTCCTTAAGGGCCAACGCATAATTACCCTGCGCCTGAGCAGCGTCTCCCAGGCGCAGGTGGCGCTGCAGCGGACTAAAGTTGCCGCCAAGCCAGAGTATCCCTAGAACGGCCAGCATGACAGCGACCGAGATGCCTACCCCTTTCAGCCGCACCTTTCCTTGCCAATGAGCCACAACGTCACCTTCCCCGCTTCCAGCCTAAATCCATTCACACTCAATGGATACTAAGGGCTGGTAAACATAGCTTTTGGTCACTTGTTCACCAGGTACCGCGATAATTCCTCTTTCAGGCAGCAAAGAGCCTTTCATAATCCCGGGGCCAAAAGGACAAGTTATGGTATAATACTGTCATCTTGTTGTTGGCGGGTGTGATATATGGCAACGTTTGAACTTATTGCAACGGCGGCCTTTGGGCTGGAAGCGGTAGTGGCCCGGGAAGTGAAACAGCTCGGATATGACGATGTGAGGGTGGAAAACGGCAGGGTAGTCTTCAGCGGGGATGAAAAGGCCATCTGCCGCGCCAATATCTGGCTGCGCTCCGCGGACCGGGTACTGGTGAAGATGGGTGAGTTCAAGGCGACAACCTTTGAACAGCTCTTTGAGGAGACCAAAGCACTTAATTGGCACGACTGGCTGCCTGAGGACGCCAATTTTCCGGTGGAAGGAAAGTCGATAAATTCCACCCTGTTCAGCGTGCCCGACTGCCAGGCCATCGTGAAAAAGGCCGTGGTGGAAAAGATGAAGCAGAAATACCAGCGCAGCTGGTTCGATGAGCAGGGGCCGCGCTATACCATCGAAGTGGGGCTGCTCAAGGATATAGCAACACTGACCATAGATACCAGCGGGGCCGGGCTGCACAAACGGGGGTACCGCCAATTGGTAGGGCAGGCTCCTCTGAAAGAAACCCTTGCTGCCGCTCTGATCTCTTTAAGCCGCTGGCGGGAAGACCGGGCCCTGATTGACCCTTTTTGCGGCAGCGGCACTATTCCAATCGAGGCGGCTCTGACAGCCTTGAACATAGCGCCGGGGCTAAAACGGGAATTCACCGCCTCCAAGTGGCCCAATATACCTGCAAGCTTGTGGCAGGAAGCCCGGGAAGAGGCGAAGAGCCTGATCAGGCAGGATTTTAGCCTCAAGATCATCGGCACCGACATTGACGCGGAGGCTCTGAGCCTGGCGCGCCATCACGCCCGTCAGGCAGGGGTGGAGCAGCATATCCACTTCCAGCAGCTGCCGGTAAAGGAGATCCGTTCCAGCCACAAATACGGCTGGGTGCTCTGCAATCCTCCCTATGGTGAGCGTCTGGGCGAGGCACGGGAAGTAGCTGCCCTCTACACAGAGATGAAAGAGGCCTTCAAGCGCCTGGACACATGGTCCTTTTATATTCTCACGGCCTATCCTGAGTTTGAGCATTTGTTTGGCCGCAGGGCTGACAAAAGGCGCAAATTATACAACGGCCGCCTGGAATGCCAGTTCTACCAGTTCTTCGGGCCCAAGCCGCCGAGAGCGGCAAAGGATTAGCCGTCGAGGGAAAAAACCAATGCCTCAAGTCACGGTGACAATGCAAAGAAGGGCATCTCAAAAGCAAATTGAGACGCCCTTCTTCTTGTTGGTCCCGCTGTAAAACCTGCGGCTTTGCAAGCCTAAAGGTCTGCTTTAAACCTGGTCTCAATGTATTCAACCAACAGCTTCTCTTCAGCCTCACGGAAGCCGAGAAGGTTGCGAATGACCGCATTTCCTTTGGCTGACCCGGTGGAATCTTCTGCGTACATTTCACGCAATCTTTTGATGCTGTGCCTGACAATATTCAATCTTCGTTCCAGGGATTGCAGCGCCTCTGAAGGTTCTAATACATCGCTGGCTGCGATGGCCACATTGAGGTCAAGGTAGAACCATTCCAGCTTGCTCAAAAGTTCCTTGACGGTAGCTTTCAATTCCTCCAGGCCCGCAGCAGTAATAAAATACCGCTTGCGTTCGGGGGCTTTACCTTCCCGCTCCACCTCAAACCTGACATACCCCTTTTTATGCAATCGCTCAAGCACCTGGTAAATGGAAGCAATCCCAATCCTGACCCAGAGCCGCATGTTGCGGGCTTCAATTTGCTTCTCAATTTCATAGGCATAGGCGGGTTTTTCATTTACAAGGCTTAATACTATCAGCTCTACATTAGACAACATAGCACTACCTCAATTTTGTTTTGAAATTTTTTGCAGACGAATCGGTATCTCTGCACAGGACTTGACTCTTGACAGGGAATCACAGCTCCAGTTATTATAGTATATAATAGTATAGACCATAAGGAAACGCAAGAGAATACTACAAAAAGATGAGGGGGCTTAGTGATGTTCAGAGAAGCTTTTATCATTGATGGAGCCAGGACGGCCTTGTCAAGATACGGCGGTTCTCTAAAAGAGATTCACCCTGTGGACCTGGGCGCGCATGTGGTCAAAGAAGCCATCAGAAGAGCCGGTGTTGAACCTGCCAAAGTGGACACGGTGATTGTGGGCAGCGCTCTCGCCTATGACCATAACGCCAACTATTTTCACCGCCATGTAGGCTTGAAGGCAGGACTGCCCATAGAAACAACGGGCATTGGGATTAGCGTCCTTTGCGGCACAGGGATTCAGGCTGTGGCAACTGCTGCCCAGCAAATTCAACTCGGCATCGCTGACATCGTGGTAGCAGTCGGCGTTGAGGCCATGGACCAGCTTCCCTTCCATGTCGATGCCAAGAAAGTGCGCTGGGGAAACGCCGGCGACCTGTCAATAGTGGACGGTCTTTTCTCACCCCAGAACAACATTTTCTGGGACAGTTATGGCGGTATAAGCATGCCCCTTACCACTGAAAACATTGTGGCCAAATACGGCATCTCCCGCCAGGAACAGGACGAGTTTGCCCTGCGCAGCCATCAGTTGGCCAAAAAAGCCGCCGAGTCAGGCCGCTGGGCGGAAGAAATCGTCGGGATCGAAGTCAGGGAGAAAAAAGAGACCAGAATCTTTGACGCGGACGAAGGGATCCGCGAAACAAGCTTGGAGCAGCTGGCCGCGATGAAGCCGGCCTTTAAGAAAGACGGGACCGTCACCGCGGGTAACGCCAGCGGGATCAACACCGGCGCTGTGGCTATGGTGCTCGCCAGTCCTGAAGCGATTGAAAAATACAACCTGAAACCGTTGGCGAAATATGTCTCCAATAAACTGGCAGGCTGTGAACCCACCTTTATGGGCCTGGGCCCGGTTCCTTCCAGCCAGGGCGCTCTCAAACAAGCTGGCCTGACACTGAAAGACATTGACCTGGTTGAAATCAATGAAGCTTTTGCCGGACAGTATTTGGGCGTTGAACGGGAATTGGGTCTGGACCGCGACAAGGTGAACGTCAATGGTGGAGCCATTGCCCTGGGCCATCCAATAGCCGCTACCGGCGTCCGGATTATCTTTACCCTCGCCTATGAACTCAGGCGGAGAAACCTGCAGTACGGCCTTGCCAGCCTGTGCATCGGTGGGGGTCAGGGCGCGGCCATCATTATCGAAAACGCCAGCAAGTAAGAATATTCCCTTTAGTCCATCTACAGCTTGGTTCGATGCATCTTGGCTGGACAATAAAAAAATCACATGTGAGGTCAAATTTACATGTGATTTTGCTTTTTTTCATCTGCGGCCTAGCTTGCTTAGCCCCGGCCAACAAAAAAACCTCTTCAGGCTGTTGACCCGAAGAGGTTTTTTGTCACTTACCAGTTGCTGCGCTGGCGGGGTTGGTAGCAGTCCCGGCAGTAGACCGGCTTGTCACCGGAGGGACGGAAAGGAACAGTGGTCTCTTTGCCGCAGGTTGCGCAGACGGCGGGGAACATTTCGCGTTCCTGGCGTCCGTAGCCACCGGACCTGGTTTGAGCCTTTCTGGCTGCACGGCACTCGGGGCAGCGGCCAGGTTCGTTGGTGAAGCCTTTTTCAGCGAAGAATTCTTGTTCGGAAGCTGAAAAAACAAACTCACGGCCACAGTCTTTGCAGGTTAACACTTTGTCACTGAACAATAAAAACACCTTCTCTTTTTTATTACCCGTTGCATGGGAAGAATTTTTACACTTCCCTGAGCCTCAGGCAATCGAGAAGGTTTACGTAAATCCACAAGCGTTACGAGCATGCTCAGTATATCACCTGATTCTGGAAAAGTCAAGTGATCAGGCAAGCAAGCAATAAAGTAAATGGAAATCATAACAATTGACCAAGTCTTCCGGCTTAAATTATAATATTTATAATATTCTTAGAAGGATTCAAGGGTCGGAAATTAGCCAAAGAAGTCTTTCTTTTGGGTCGGAATTCAGACTTGCATGCCGCTTCACGGCACCGCTGATGAATGAAAACAGACCTGTAAGCTCAAGGGTGAATTTTCTTTCTGCGCAGAGAAGCATTACGGAGGAGCCGTTAGCATGCTCG
>JAJZPO010000110.1 GCA_021811155.1 Bacillota bacterium
TTGCGGCAAGTGAGGAAGCGAGCCGAAAAGCATGCTAGGCGACGTAGTCTGCTGAACGGAGCAGAAAGAAAATTCGACCCGGGCAGACCCAAAAAGGCTTGTTTCAGGGCAGAAGTCAGAAGTCAGAATAAGTGAAAGCTGTTCATGCAGGTATGTTTTTGAATACCTTAACTGTACTGAGATAAACCAATTCTTTGAGGAGCGGATTATGGGAAATTTGCGTATTCTGGTGCAGAAGTTCGGCGGGACGTCAGTGTCCACGCCTGACCGAAGGGCGCAGGTGGCTGAAAAAGTTATCGGCGCCATAGAAGAAGGTTACAGCCCTGTTGTGGTGGTGTCCGCCATGGGGCGGACGGGTGATCCTTACGCCACGGACACTTTTCTGCACCTGGTAAAAGGAATATATCCTGATGTACCGAAACGGGAGCTGGACATTCTGATATCATGCGGCGAAGTTATTTCCGGTGTAGTGCTGGCAAGCACTTTAATCGGTCTGGGCCATGATGCGGTGCTGCTCAATGGCTCGCAGGCGGGAATAATCACCAACAACGCCTTCGGTGACGCCAGAATTGTGCGGATTGAGCCGAAGAATATTCTCGCCCACCTGACTGAAGGCAGGGTTGTGGTGGTCACCGGATTTCAAGGCTCTACCGAGGACGGCGAAGTAACTACGCTGGGCAGGGGGGGGAGTGATACAACTGCTGCGGCCCTGGGCGTAGCCCTGGATGCTGAAGCGATTGACATCTATACCGATGTCGAAGGCATCATGACTGCTGACCCGCGCATTGTGGATGATGCCAGGATTCTGGACGTGGTTACATATAATGAGATTGTTCAGATGGCCCATCAGGGAGCCAAAGTCATTCACCCCAGGGCTGTGGAAATTGCCATGCAAAAAAATATCCCCCTTAGGGTAAAATCCACGTTCAGCGACGCGCCCGGCACCCTGGTTACAAATCAGCTGGACAGTGATTCCATTGAACTGGGCACAGATATTACCGGGGACAGGTTGATCACCGGGATAGCCCATACACCCCATGTGACCCAGTTGCGTATCCATACATTTAACGAGCAAAATGTGCCCGAAGTGGACCTGAAGATTTTTAAGGCCATGGCCCTGGCCGATATCAGCGTGGATTTTATCACGGTGCTGCCAACGGCGGTGGTGTATACCGTCAAAGACGAGGTGGCAGAAAAGGCAGTCAAAATTCTCAAAAACATGGGGTTTGAAGTAGAAACCCGCCCCGGCTGTGCCAAGATTTCCGTCATTGGCGGCGGCATTGCCGGAGTTCCCGGTGTTATGGCCCAGATTCTCGAGGCCTTAACCGGACAGGGAATCCAGGTGCTCCAATCTGCCGACTCCCATGCTACAATCTGGGTATTGGTTGCCAAGGAAGATATGGTTAAAGCAGTTCGGGCTCTGCATGAGTCTTTCAAACTGGGACATTGAGCATAAACTTGATTTGGTGGTGTGGACAGTGAAAAAATTCGGAAGAGTGCTGACGGCCATGGTAACGCCCTTCAATGAGCAGCTTGAAGTGGATTATGAGCAGGCAGGTGTTCTGGCCCGCTACCTGGTTGACAACGGCTCCGACGGCTTGGTCGTTGTCGGCACAACAGGTGAATCACCCACCCTCAGTTTTGCAGAAAAAGTAAACATGTACAGGGCAGTTAAAGCCGCTGTCGGGGACAGGGCAACCGTTATAGCCGGCACCGGCTCCAACGACACAGCTGGAAGCATCAAGCTCAGCCAGGCGGCGGAAGAGGTGGGAGTAGACGGGGTTATGCTGGTGGTCCCGTACTACAACAAGCCGTCCCAGGAGGGATTGTACCGGCACTTTGAGGCTGTGGCCCGGTCTGTTTCCCTGCCGGTTATGCTCTATAATGTGCCGGGGCGAACCTCGGCGAATTTGCAGCCGCAGACAGTGGCCCGCCTGGCCCAAGTGAAGAATATTGTGGCCTTGAAAGAAGCCGCAGGTTCAACGGACCAGGTGACTGAGCTAAAACGCGCCTTGCCGGAAGAGTTTATGATCTATTCCGGAGATGACTCTATGACCCTGCCTCTCTTGAGCCTGGGCTGCGAGGGCATCGTGAGTGTGGTGGCCCATGTGGCAGGGCGGGAAATCCAGGCGATGATTAACGCATTCCTGGCCGGCCGGATTCACGAGGCAGCCAGGCTGCACTGCGACCTGTATCCCCTGTTCAAAGGGTTGTTCATTACTACCAACCCTGTTCCGGTTAAGGCTGCGGTGAATATGTTAGGAATAAAGGTTGGCAGTGTCCGCTTACCCTTGGTGGAAGCCAGTGAGACAGAGAAAGCCGCAATTGAGAAATTGCTGCTTGCCGCTGGAAAACGGCTGGGTGAAGTCAGGCATGCTGATGAACTCAAGGCAGCGAACCAGCCGTTTCCGGCCACCCGGGTTTAGTAATAGCCGGCTTCAGCTATTGACACCTGTGCCGTGCTGTAGCATAATGGTGAAAACAGAACAGTGTGAATGGTAGAGGCGCGGTTATTAAGAGTACGCACTTTGAGCTGCCGGCGATGAGAGGTGCGAAAAGGAATGACCGCCGAAGTAGGGTTCCCGGCAGGGGATGTCTGCTGGTCTTGTATCTAAGAGGTGCAAGACTGTCACCCGTTTTCGCGTGGGTGGAGCGCTATCTTGCACGGCAGTTGAAGAGGTTGAGACTGGTCGCCTTTTTAAAGCGGTTTGCGGGGAGATGCTCGTAACCGCTTTTTGTTTTGGCCCAAGGTGTAAAGTTGATTGGAAAGGGCTGTGAATGACTTGCGTATTTTGGTGCAAAAATTTGGGGGCACTTCTGTTGCAACTCCGGAAAGGCGGGGACAGGTTGCAGAGAAGATCATCGCTGCCAGACAAGAGGGATACAGCCCGGTGGTGGTTGTGTCGGCCATTGGCCGCAAAGGCGATCCCTATGCTACCGATACCTTTTTAGGACTGGTCAGGGGGATCAATCCGGATGTGCCCAAACGGGAACTTGATATTTTGATGTCCTGTGGCGAGGTAATTTCCGGAGCGGTGATCGTGAGCACCTTGATGGGTCTGGGGTATGAGGCGGTTCTTCTCACCGGGGCACAGGCCGGAATTTTTACCACAAACACATTTGGGGACGCAAGAATAGTCCGTATCAAACCAAAAAACATTTTGGACAATCTCAAAGCCGGCAAAATTGTGGTAGTTACTGGGTTTCAGGGGGTGACGGAGGACGGAGAGGTTACAACCCTCGGCAGGGGTGGAAGTGACACCACGGCTTCAGCCCTTGGGGTGGCTCTGGATGCGGAAGAGATAGATATCTATACCGATGTGGAAGGTATCATGACCGCAGACCCGGGGATTGTGTCGGATGCCAAAATTCTGGATGTGGTTACCTACAACGAAATCTTTCAACTGGCCTACCAGGGAGCCAAAGTCATCCATCCCCGGGCTGTGGAGATTGCCATGCAGAAAAATATACCTTTGCGGGTCAAGTCCACTTTCAGCGATGCGCCAGGGACACTGATTACCAGCCAGTTGGATAACCAAACCATTGAAGCGGGAACAGACATTAAAGGTGACCGGCTGATAACCGGAATTGCCCATACAGCCAATGTTACGCAGCTTAGGGTAAGCACCCTGAACGAAGCGAATGTTCCGGAAATTGACCTGAAGATTTTTAAAGCAATGGCTTTAGCCGACATCAGTGTTGATTTTATTACCGTTCTGCCTGGAGATGTCCTCTTTACCGTAAAAGACGAATTGGCGGATAAAGCGGTAAAAATCCTCAAGAACATGGGATTTGGCATAGAAACCAGGGCAAGCTGCGCCAAAATTTCAGTCATCGGCGGAGGCATGGCAGAGGTTACCGGGGTCATGGCCCAAGTGATTGAAGCCTTGACACTGCAGGGCATTCAAGTGCTGCAGTCAGCTGATTCCAATAATACGATTTGGGTATTGGTGGGCAAAGAAGATATGGTAAGAGCTGTGAGGTCCCTGCACGAGTCTTTCGGGCTGGGGCGTCAGTCATAATAGATGGGGGTGTTGGAATGAAATTTGGCAGAGTGCTTACGGCAATGGTAACGCCTTTTAATGATTTGCAAGAAGTGGATTATGACCAGGCCAAGGTTTTGGCCCGCCACCTGGTAGAGAATGGCTCCGACGGCCTGGTGGTAGTCGGTACCACCGGGGAATCGCCGACTTTGAGTTTTGAGGAAAAGGTTAACATGTATGCCGCAGTGAAGGAGGCGGTTGGTGGAAGGGCTGCAGTTATTGCAGGTACAGGTTCCAATGATACCGCAGGGAGCGTCAAGCTGACCCGGGCAGCGGAGCAAGCCGGGGCGGACGCAGTGATGCTGGTGGTGCCCTATTACAACAAGCCTAGCCAGGAAGGCCTGTATCAGCATTTTGCGGCGGTTGCCAACTCAACCTCACTGCCGGTGATGCTCTACAATGTACCAGGGCGGACTTCCGCCAATCTGCAGCCGGCAACCGCAGCCCGTCTGGCCCGGATAGAGAACATAGTCGCCCTGAAAGAAGCTGCAGGCTCTACTGACCAGGCCACAGAGTTGATGCGGCTCTTACCGCAGGACTTTATGGTGTATTCGGGCGACGATTCTATGACTCTGCCTCTTATGTCTCTTGGCTGTGAAGGGATTGTAAGCGTTGTATCCCATGTGGTGGGCAAGGAGATCCAGGAGATGGTCAGGGAATTTCTGGCCGGCAACTGGCGGGAAGCAGCCCGCATTCACCTGGAATTGTATCCTATATTCAAGGGCATGTTTATGACTTCAAACCCTGTCCCGGTCAAAGAAGCCTTAAACATGCTGGGAATCAGGGTGGGGCCGGTGCGCCTGCCCTTGGTGGAAGCCAGCCCAGAGCAAAAAAGCGAGATACGCAGGCTGTTAACCGAAGCCGGCAAGATTTAAATAACACACGTTTAAAATTTATTGTGTCAGGCAATCATAGTAACTGCAAGAAGTGGGCGGCAGTTACTATTTTTTTGTATTCTTGCACATATACAGTCTGTTGCAGTATAATGTGTATCAGGTGAGTGTGTACGGCTAACTCCATAGAAAAAACAATGGCGAAGGGGATCGGGACCTTTGCTTGCTGTTTAGGGTTTGCAGTCAAACCCTAGTTTCGTTGTTGCCTTTACGGAGTAGTTGCGGACATATTCTAGAACCATGGAGGTGAAATTTAAAATTTGGTAAAAGAAAAAAAATTACAGATCATTCCCCTGGGCGGCTTGGGCGAAATCGGCAAGAACATGACCGCAATCCGTTACGACAATGCCATTGTGGTTATTGACTGTGGTCTGATGTTTCCTGAAGACGAAATGCTGGGAATAGACATGGTCATTCCCGATATCAGTTATCTGTTGGAAAACCGCGATTTGGTGCAGGGCATTATCCTTACCCATGGCCACGAAGACCATATTGGCGCGCTGCGTTACGTTTTAAAAGACCTGAATGTGCCGATTTACGCTACCCGCCTTACTCTGGGCCTAATCGAAGGCAAGCTGAAAGAAAACAACGTGAGCAATGTCCATACCCAGGTTGTAAAACCGCGGGATGTGATTAAGCTAGGCCCTTTCAAAATTGAATTTATGCGGGTCAGCCACAGCATACCCGATTGCGTGGCAGTGGCCATCCATACACCTTTGGGTATCATAGTGCACACCGGCGACTTCAAGTTGGACCAAACTCCGGTAGATGGGCATATTTTTGATTTTCATAAATTTGCCGAGCTGGGGGATCAGGGCGTGCTTGTTCTGATGTCTGACAGTACCAACGTGGAGCGTCCCGGATTCACCATGTCTGAGCGCAATGTGGGGCAAACCTTTGATGATGCTTTTCATGACGCCAGCGGCAGGATTATAGTTGCTTCCTTTGCTTCTAATGTGCACCGGCTGCAGCAGGCCATCAATTCAGCCTACAAGCACGGCCGCAAAGTGGCAGTGGTTGGCAGGAGCATGGTCAACGTTGTCAGCATTGCTGCAGATTTGGGCTATCTTGATGTGCCTGAGGACACTCTGATTGAGATTGACGATATCGCCGACATGCCTGACAACCAGTTAGTTATCCTCACTACCGGCAGCCAGGGCGAGCCTATGTCGGCCTTGACCCGGATGGCTATGTCTGACCATCGGCGGGTGGAAATTCAGCCCGGGGATACAGTGATCATCTCAGCTTCCCCGATTCCCGGCAATGAGAAACTGGTTGCCCGTACTATTGACCATTTATTTAAACAGGGCGCCAATGTAATCTACGAAAAGTTCTCAGGCATTCACGTTTCCGGCCACGCCAGCCAGGAGGAGCTAAAGCTCATGCTGAACCTGGTACGGCCGAAATATTTCCTGCCGGTGCACGGTGAATACCGCATGCTGATCAAGCACGGTCAACTGGCGGAACAATTAGGTGTTCCCAGGGAAAACGTGTTTGTGGCGGAAAACGGCAGTGTGATGGAATTTACCAGGCAGGAAGGGTACATGGCAGGCAGGGTCACTGCGGGCAGGGTCCTTGTTGACGGCCTGGGCGTAGGAGATATCGGCAATATTGTGCTGCGGGACCGCAAACAACTGTCCCAGGACGGTATTCTGATTGTGGTGATGACCATCAGCAAGGATACGGGCGCGGTAATTGCCGGCCCGGACATCGTAACCAGAGGTTTTGTCTATGTGCGGGAATCCGAATCCCTCCTGGACGAGGCCAAGGAAAGGGTGCGCCAGGCCCTGGCTCGGTGCGGCGAGAACAAAATCAATGAATGGGCTTTGATCAAGGCCCAGGTCCGGGACGTGCTCGGCAAACTCTTTTACGAAAAGACCAGGCGGAGACCAATGATTCTCCCAATCATCATGGAAGTGTAGGCTGTTGAAAAACTTCGTCTAGCTTTGTCGCAGACCCTGCCGGCATCCTCAACGTACGTCAAGTACGCCTTCGGTGCCGGCAGGGTCTGCTTCGCGCTATACTCGTTTTTGAACAGCCTCATGGAAGTAGAATATAGGGGCATGTTCGGCAAGCGTGCTTTCTACAATTGGTAAAGGAAGATACGTTCCCTCAGATGCGGGAAGGTATTTTCTTTCGGATGGCGAAATTCACCTGTATGCAGTAATTTTAAGGCGGTTTTATGTTGATGAAGTTGCAGGTACCCCGGGTGATGTTGATTTTGGTGGTTGGGTCTTTTGTCAATTCAGTGGGGACTTCTTTTCTCTGGCCTCTGAACAGTTTGTTCATGCACGATGTATTGGGCAGAACACTGACCGAAGCCGGTCTGGTTATGGCTTTGCAGTCCGGGTCCAACATGGCGGGACAATTTGTCAGCGGGTTCCTGGCGGACCGGTATGGCCCTAAACAGATTATGGTGGCAGGATTGCTATTGGCAAGCGCTACGGTAAGCGCCATCGGCTTTTTTCCGGTTTGGCCGGTGTACGCACCGGGCCTTATCTTTTTGGGACTAACCCTTTCCATGATTTTTGTCCCCTTGAATGCGCTGGTGAACATTCTTTGGCCTGAAGGGGGAAGAAAAGGCTTCAATTACATCTATGTGGCATCCAACGCCGGAGTGGCTCTGGGCACTGCCTTGGGGGGCATAGTTGCCCAGATTTCTTTTCGCTGGGTATTTTGGGGCAATGCCGCAACCTACCTGATTTACCTTGCAGTTGTACTATTGGGCCTGCCCTGGAATGCCAGAAGCAGGCAGAGTATGGCCGGGACAGAGGAGCCAAAGGTCAAGGCATCCCTTGCTGAAGCCGGCTTCAGGCCGTTACTGGCTGTAGGGGGAGGAATCTTTTTGGTGTGGTCCGCCTATATTCAGTGGACCACTGTTCTGCCTGTGGTTATGAAACAACGCGGCTTCAGCCTGCCGGCCTACAGTATGCTGTGGACGTTAAACGGTGTAATTATTGTAACCTTGCAGCCCCTGATCAACTGGGTCATCAGGGCGTGGGCCCGCAATTTCCGGCAGCAGTTTTACCTGGCCTGCATTTTAATCAGCTGCTCCTTTGTCATTTTGCAGGGACACCTGCCCTATGCGGCCTTGATCCTGGCTATGCTGGTTTTGACCTTAGGTGAAATGCTTATACTCCCGGCGGTACCGGCGGTGGTGGCTCATCTGGCTCCCAGGGGCAAGGAAGGCGCTTATCAGGGTCTGGTTGCAGGGGCTGCCTCGGCAGGCCGGATGGTGGGGCCTTTTTTGGGAGGCATGGTGTTTGATGCCAGGGGAGATTCCTGGGTGTGGCCAATGGCTATAGGTTTTATGGCTGCCGCTTTTGCCGTTTTTGGCATGTATGGCAGAATAGAAAAACGCGCCGGAGTTGAAGACCAGCTGTCAATGTGAGTTAATTTTTCCCGTACTGCCCATACTAAGCTAAGACTAACAGTTGGAGTGTGAGCCGATGGACAGTTCCGTTCAGGACTTTTACAACCAGGAAATTGCTCCGGCAGAACCGGCGCCCGTACCGGAGATCGCCCCGATGGGCAAGAAGCGTAAACAGGGCAAACTGGAAAACATCAAGGAGTTAGGCCAGATTGAGATACCTTCGCCGCCTAACCATATTCATTTTGTATCCATAGTGGGGCAAATTGAAGGCCACCTGACCCTTCCCCCCCAGAACAAGACAACCAAATACGAGCACATCATCCCGCAGTTGATTGCGGTAGAGCAAAATCCCCAGATTGAAGGCGTCCTCATGGTCTTGAACACAGTGGGCGGGGACGTGGAAGCGGGATTGGCGATCGCTGAGGCCATTTCCAGCATCACAAAACCCACAGTGTCCCTGGTGTTGGGAGGGGGCCACTCCATTGGCGTCCCTGTGGCCTGTTCGGCAAATTATACTTTTATCACCGAGAGCGCCACGATGACTATCCATCCAATCCGGCTGACCGGATTAGTGATCGGGGTGCCGCAAACCCTGGATTACCTGGACAAGATGCAGGACAGGGTGGTCAATTTCATTGTGGCGCACTCAAAATGCAGCCAGGACACGTTCCGGGAGCTGATGTTCCGGACCGGTGAACTGGCCCGCGACATCGGCACAGTAGTGTTGGGAAGCGATGCGGTGAAACACGGCCTGATAGACGAAATTGGCGGGGTAGCGCAAGCGGTCAGGAAACTGGAACAGATGATTGAGGAGCGCAAAGGAGGAGGAAAACTGCATTGATGATTTACTGGACCCCCCTGGATCTGGATGCAGTATTTGAAGGCTGGGACGATGTGCAAACCAATTTGCTGGAAACGGAGTATGATGGTTTGCTGCTCCAGGTTGAGCCTTTGGAACAGGGCAAGGCTAGGGTAGTCAGGCTTATTTCGGGCAACCCGATGGATTATCTGAGGCCTGATCTGGCCCCCGGAAGTGTGATCAGTTATTAGTCTGACCCCGTCGAAAGACGCAAGAAGCGAGGCGCTGATGCACCTCGCTTTGCGTTGTATATGGTTTTTCATTCCTGTTTGTGCTATAACCTGACTTTTACAGTTTAAAAAAGGTGATAAGCCCATAGTCATTGAAACTATGGGCTTTTTCGCGTTTGGATCGTATTTAATTTTGTTATGCTACAGGGATATCTTCTTCAAGAATTTGTTGAACACCTCCTGCCGAAAATAGATGTTGTAGCAATCGGTGCCGAACGTATCCTGTATTGCCTTGTAGTCCAGCGC
>JAJZPO010000013.1:0-18319 GCA_021811155.1 Bacillota bacterium
CCGATCTCATTGCTTTGGCCGTAGCCGGAATAGTTCTCCTGGCTGTGGAGATTTTTGTCATCCCTGGTTTTGGGGTGAGCGGTATCCTGGGAATTGTAGCCTTAATGGCTGCTATCTTCTTGGGGTCTGATTCGCCGGGGGAGGCTGTGCTCTACACCGCGGTGGCGCTGGCGGCAATCGGCGGGATGGTGTTTATCGGGTTTAAAAACGGCTTTCTGGCCAAGAGGCTTTTCCTGACGGATCGCCAGAGCAAAAAGGAAGGGTATTTGGCGCCAAAACCGGATTTCAGCGCCTATGTAGGCCGCTCCGGGGTTGCCTTAAGTCCCCTGCGGCCTGCCGGCACGGCTGATTTTGACGGCGAGCGTCTGGATGTGGTGACGGAAGGAAGCTTTATCCGCAAGGGCGCAGCCATTAAGATTTTGGCTGTGGAGGGAGCCAGGATTATTGTCAGGGAAATCGATTCGCTATAATAAAGGAGGTGGGCCCGGTTTTGACCGGGCGACGAAATGAACCCATTGTTATTTACGGTGATATTATTTGCGCTGGCCTTGGTGGTGTTGTCACTTATTTTGACCTTTATCCCGGTAGGGCTCTGGATTTCGGCTATGGCTGCCGGAGTGAACGTAGGAATATTTACCCTGGTCGGCATGCGCCTGCGTCGGGTGCCGCCCAACAAAATCGTAAGCCCGTTGATAAAAGCGCATAAAGCGGGTTTGAATGTGACTACGGCCCAGTTAGAAGCTCACTACCTGGCCGGGGGCAATGTGGACCGGGTGGTAAACGCCCTGATTGCCGCCGAGCGGGCAGCTATTCCCCTTCCCTTTGAACGGGCCGCCGCTATCGACCTGGCGGGCCGGGACGTGCTCCAGGCTGTGCAGATGTCGGTAAACCCCAAGGTTATCGAGACTCCCATCGTTTCCGCTGTGGCGAAAAACGGGATTGAACTGCGGGTCAAGGCCAGGGTCACGGTGCGCGCCAACATTGACCGCCTGGTAGGGGGCGCCGGAGAGGAAACGGTTATCGCCCGGGTGGGTGAAGGGATTGTTACCGCTATCGGCAGCAGCGTAGACCATAAGGCTGTGCTGGAAAACCCGGACTTTATCTCCCGCACAGTCCTGACCAAGGGCCTGGATGCCGGAACGGCTTTTGAGATCCTCTCAATTGATATCGCCGATGTGGACGTGGGCAAAAATATCGGAGCTCAACTTCAGACGGACCAGGCGGAAGCGGATAAGCGTATCGCCCAGGCCAAGGCTGAAGAGCGGAGAGCTATGGCTGTGGCCAAGGAACAGGAAATGAAGGCCTCGGTGCAGGAAATGAGAGCCAAAGTGGTGGAAGCGGAAGCGGAAGTACCCAGGGCCATGGCCAGCGCCTTGCGGGAGGGTAAACTGGGCGTAATGGATTATTACAACATGCAGAATATCATGGCCGATACCCAGATGCGGGACAACATCGCCCGTTCTGGCAAGAGTGACACTCCAACTGATCCAAATTCCAAGAAATAGGGTGAATGCGCATGAGTTCACTGGTTGTGCTGCTGGTGTTTTTTCTCCTGGCAGGGATGGTTGGATCAGCCGGTAAACAGAGTTCCCAGCCCAGGCGCAGGCCGGGTGCGCCATGGAATCCTCCTGGGACGCCGCCACGAAGGGTTTGGCCGCGGGAAGCGCTGGATGAACCTTGGTCACAGAGCATGCCCGGAGCCCCGGTCTCTGCCGAGGGTGAGGAAGAACCTGGGGAGTCTGAAGCAGCGGCAGAAAAGGAAACTGTAAAACCTCCGGTCTTGTCTCCTCAGGCCAACGCAAAACCGGGAGCGGACAGGGCCATGAACACCCGGCGGCAGGTGGATGGCCCGCGCATGAAGGCTACCTCGGAGAAGGCAGCGCTTGAGCAAGGCAGGGAGAATATAGCGGTGCCGGAACCTGATAAAGCTGCTTTTGAGTGGACTGCGGAGGACTTGGTTCAAGGAGTGATCTGGGCAGAGGTCCTGAGCCGCCCCAGAGCCCTGCGTCCCTTCCGGGGCCCGAGAACGTAAGCGAGAGTAAGGAAAGAAAGATGCCGGGTATTATTACCCGGCATCTTTTCGCTCACCTTTTGAATTTTTGGCTCTTTGACCGTTGGCCAAAAGGTAGTTGCCCATGAAAACTGCGATTACAATCAGGATCGCAAGCAAGATTTTTACCAATTCCATTGTCCTCACCCTTTGGTAAGTAATCAATAGCCAATTCCCTGTTAGAACCCCATTTCCTTTGACGAAATTAGTCGAAGACCTTACAGTTTGTTAAGATTCCTTACAAAGTCGTTAGGCTGCATTGGAGCCTGGTCCGACAAAAGTGAACAGTTCTCTAACAATAGAGAGCAACTCCGTAGTTGCTCGCTGATAAATTTAGCCATGTATTATAAATTTAGCCATGTATTAAAGAAGGTTGCTGCTACTCGGTTAACTTCGGGCATCTTTTCTTGGGTAGAGTATGTATCCCAAACCACGTAGGGATAGCAGACATTGGGGCTGTTTAGGGTTGTCCTCAAGTCTCTGCCGCAGACGGTTGATATAAACATAGAGGTCATTGCGACTGGTAAAGGCCTCCGAACCCCAGGCGTAAGCAGTGAGTTCATGACTGAAGACCGGTTGCCCCAACTTATCGGCCAGACAGTGGAGAACGCGGAATTGAACCCGGGACAGGGCAATCGGTAAATTGTCCTTGACCAAGATTTCTTTATCCAGGTCCAGGTAACAGTTATGGCCAAGCGGAACAATCTGCCTCCGGTTCAATCCACCATCCCTCTCCTGTAAGAAATTAACATATGGAACAACGCCTTTGATCATCAACATTAGGGAACGGGGGATGTTCATTCTCGAACCCTCTCAACCCTGCTGTTTCAAAGGATGCCAAGCCTTCCTCAGCCGAGAAAAGATAGTTTTTCGGTTGTTTTTTGCGTGAGGCAGCCAGCTTAAAAACGGGGGGAACCATTAATATTATACATTGTTTTACCAATAATTCGTCCGTATTTATACGTATATCGTCGAAAAAATCTAGCTTAGATCCGCAAAAGCAATATAGATCTGATGCCCCAATGCACCATACAAAAAGCCATAGCCCGAAACTTCGGCTATGGCTTATGCGTTTTCTGGCCCCATGCCTTTTGAACAGATTTTTTTGGTTTGATTTTTCCATCAACACCAAATTCACAGGCCGATATTTTGCCCTTCGGTTCTTTTTCTGTTATATCCATGAAGTTAATCTTAACGCCATGCTCTTCTTCGCTATCGGCGGCTTCCTGGGAATAATAATCACCGCCGACATACAGTTCTTCACAACCCGTATTGCTTTTGATCTCTGGAAGCCTCTTTTTGATAAGCTAGACATCGCTGGTGTTATAAATGGCTACCTTGTAGTCGGTTATAAGCTGGAATTGGTTGTCTTTTGAGCACGTCTCTGAAATGTTAGATACGTACCCGCTTTGGCTCTTTCCACTTGGTACGGAACTCCTTCGCCATATACTGACGCTTTCAGTCAGCAATTTTCTAGGAATCAAGAATTTACCGGATGTAAGAAACCTTGACAAACTGTAAGGTTAACGACATTATTCGCCAAAGGAGACAGGGCGGTGTTGTTGAATACTTAAAATATGGTCCTGGGACAATGTCGGCTCAATCGACAGGTTACTTTTGGCATGGAAGTTATATTAACGACTATTATGATTGGTGGTACCATGGATATCAAGTTCACTTGGCCCCTGTTGATGTAAACTATGTTACTGCCTTAAGTTGGGTCGGTGCGGAATCATTGGCCGGTGCGTTTTGTTTAGCACTGTCTATACCAGCCGCTCCAGCTCTAGCAATAGGAGCTGGTATCACTGTTCTTGTCCTTACCGCCTATTGGGCAGCCACTAATAACGACGGATCGATCGATGTTTACTCTCTCGATAAAAACCGTAATGACCACGACCCAATTTATCCGGGAGATTATGTTGGCCAGTTTAGAACAGGTACGGGTTTAACATGGGACATATATTGGCCTCCAGATGCTCCTGTCATTTCGTATTAACTTGTGCCATAACTTTATCCAAAAAGGATTGACTGTGTTGAAAAAGATATTAGTTACATTATTGGTACTTGTCTCTCTTATCGTACCGGTATTAAGTCAAACAATTCTAAAAGCATATTTAATTTCTAAAGGCTTAATGCCTAGGGAAACGTATTTAGTTACTGCTGTGATAATGGTTGCTTATCTGATAGGACTGGCTTCGGCTTGGATTCTGTGTAAAAAGAGTAGATAAATTGGGTGAGAGGGTTATAGACTCCCGCTGGTTGGAATTGGCGGGGGTCTCCTCTTTTTTTTGTACCTCCCGGCGGCTTGTTGCCGCCCCCAACAGCATGTACTTATTTTCCTGCCCTGAGCATAAATTTTGGTAGGAGGAGGGGTTGGACATGGTGTTGAAGAAGCTGCAGGCAAATCTGGGGAGCGCTCTGGATATTCCCCAGGACGTTTTGCAGGATATTCCGAAAATCACGCTTGTGGGAAATCTGGAGGTCTGGATTGAAAATCATACCGGGCTGATCGAATACACTGCGGAAAAGGTCAGGGTCAATACCAGTCTGGGGCTTCTCACTGTCAGCGGCAGCGATTTTATCCTGGTGCAGCTCTTGCCAACGGAAATCAAACTGGAAGGCAAGCTGCAGCAGATAAGGTTCGGGGAGGAATAGACCAATGCTGTTGGCTGGATTGCGGGAAAGGTTGACCGGCGTCTTAGTGGTTGAATGCCGGGGAGAGGGTCTGGAGAGGCTTATCAATGCAGCTCACACCAGGGGAATAGTCTTGTGGGACATCCGCAGGGTCAGTCCCACCGCTGCCCTGTTCAAGATGGCGGCCGTGGATTTTCGCCGCCTGCGTCCGGTAATCCGCCGCAGGGGAATCAAGCTAAAAATCAGGCGCAAGAGGGGCCTGCCCTTTGTGATCCAGCGCCTGAAAAAACGCAAGGGAATCTTGCTTGGAGCGGCGGCGGGGGCCGCTGTCATCTATGCCCTCAGTTCCTTTGTCTGGTTTATTGATGTGCAGGGAAACAATAAGCTTAGTGCGCAGCAGGTACTGGAGGCGGCCAGGACCTTAGGGCTTGAGCGGGGAGTTTGGCGCAGCCAGGTTGACCCGGCATCAATTGCCAGGAGACTTAAAGAGAAGCTGCCCCAAACGGCATGGGTAGGGGTCTCCCAACAGGGAACGCGGGTGCTGATCAAAATCGTGGAAAAAGTGGAACGCCCTCCGGCAAAACCGGGAAAAGGTGATTTGGTGGCCGCCGGCACCGGGCTGGTGACCGATGTTCTGGTACTCAAAGGAACGTCTCAGGTAAAAGAAGGCCAGATGGTGAAAAAGGGCCAGTCCCTGATCGCGGCAGGCGGCCTGCCGGCTGCCCAGGGTTTTGTCAGGGCCAGGGTCTGGTACACCGGCACAGGCGAAGCTAAGCTGAAGGACGAGGGGGTAAAGCCAACGGGGAATACTTCCACCGGCCTGCGCATTAAAATCGGCGCAAAGGTTATAATTTTAACGAATAAGAAGAGCCCCTTCGCTTTATACACGGAGGAGGTTAGCGCCAAATCCCTGCCCCAATGGAGGAATATCCGCATACCTGTCGAACTTATTACTGTCCGTTATCGTGAGATGACACATTTCCAAACGGAAATGTCCAGGGAAGAAGCGCTGCAAGCTGCTGAAAGCAAGGCAAAAGAGGATCTGGAGCGTAAACTGCCGCAGGGGGCCAAAATTGTAAAACAACAGCTAAAACCGGTCCCAGTCAAGGATCATAACCTGGTGCGGGTTGACATAGATGTGGAAACCCAGGAGGAAATTGCAGTGCACAGGGAGAGTTAGAAAACCGGAGCCTGAGTGAACTCGTTCAACTAAAGTTGAACATCGAGACTTCGGTGGGGGAGTCTACCCCCACCGAAGCAGAGTACGGGGGACCACTCCCACTTGTAGAAGTGGGAGTCTCACGATTGGATGACTGTAAAGCGGAGGCTTAGATTGAACAAACACGTCAGATTGGACCTCGAGGACAACGCTGAAGCAGCTATACTATACGGCAGCAATGATGTAAATTTGAGGTTTATTGAAGAAAATTGCCGGGTAAAACTGGTTGCCCGGGGTGGTGAGATAAGTTTGAGCGGGGAGGCGGCAGACGTGGAGGAAGCCGCATCCCTGTTTGAGCATCTGGTGCAAATGGTTAAACAAGGAGATCATCTGAAAGTTGCCGATATCGCTTACGTTTTAGGGCAGGTGCGGCGTCAGGAAACCCAGGACCTGGCTAAAGCCCTGGGCGAAGTGCTGCTGACAACCGTGCGCGGCAAACCGGTCAGGCCAAAAACCTTGGGCCAGTACCGTTATGTCCGGGCTATCCGGGAAAAGGATGTGGTTTTCGGCATCGGGCCCGCCGGCACCGGCAAGACTTATCTTGCCGTGGTAATGGCGGTTCAGGCACTGAAGAGCAAAAGCGTTAACAGGATTATCCTGACCCGTCCTGCGGTAGAAGCCGGTGAAAAACTGGGCTTTTTGCCCGGAGACCTGCAGGAAAAGGTAGATCCCTACCTAAGACCGCTATATGACGGCCTGTATGACGTACTGGGCACTGAAGTGGCACAAAAGTACCTGGAAAAGGGCATGATAGAAATTGCGCCTTTGGCTTACATGCGGGGCAGAACGCTGGATGATTCCTTCATTATCCTCGACGAAGCCCAGAATACCACCCCCGCTCAGATGAAAATGTTTTTGACCCGGCTCGGCTTCGGATCCAAAGCAGTGATTACAGGGGATATCACCCAGGTTGACCTCTTGCGGGGACAATCTTCCGGCTTGGTCGAAGTGCAGAAAATCCTGGGTCAGGTGGACGGAGTAGAGTTTCAGTATCTGCATGCGGCCGATGTGGTGCGGCACCCATTGGTACAGCGGATAATCCTGGCCTACGAAGCTTTCGAAAAGGGACAACAACTGACTTAGGTTGTTTCGGGGTGAACTATGGACATTTTAATCAGATTGTTTCGCTGGCTCCGGGTCCCGGTTTATCGTTTGTTCAAAAGTTCTGCTGCCCAGCGCTATTTGGCTGGGGCGGTATATTTTCTGCTGTTTACTTTCCTTCTCTCAAGCAGCCTGTTTGTAAACAGGTTGGATATCAAGCCCGGCGAGGCCAGCCCCATGCTCATCCAGGCGCCGTACGCCAAGGTCATCGAGGACAAGGTCAAGTGGGAAAAGGACAAAGATGCGGCGGCAGCTGCGGTCCCCGATGTTATAGTGGCTGACGATGATGCGATTAAAGGCATTGTCAATGATTTGAGCACCGCCTTTACTGCTCTGAAGTCCGTTCAGGCTGACAACCAGCCTGACGAAAAGGCGAAAATTGCCAAATTGAAAGCCACCCTTCCTTTTACTGTGATGTCCGATGATGTCCTGACGGCCCTTTTGAAGACTCCTTTGAACAGTATTACTTCTGCGGAAATTGACGGGTCACGGATTATTGTGGATATTGCCAAGGATGTCAAGAGCGGCGCCCTGCGCAGCCAAGACGTGCCCAGCCTCCAGGACAGGATCAAGACTGCCCTGGCCCAACTCAGCCTGCCGCCTGAGCTGAAGACCACGCTCAATACCTTTGTGGACGTCAAAATCACTTCACCTACCCTGAAGGTGGACAAGGACCTCACCCAAGCCAAGAAGAATGAGGTAATGGCCAGTGTTCCCGTTCCCAAATACAGCTATGCCGCCAACGAGAAAATCGTGGGTGTGGGTGACAAGGTTGACGACCGGATTTATTATGTCCTGCAGGAATACGGGCTGATCCAGACCCTTTCCCCCTGGCGCGGCACTTCAGGCATTGCTTTGCTGGTATTGGTTTCCATGCTCTTAATCATCTTGTACCTGTACCATTTCAAGCGGGAAGTGTTTGAGCAGCCTTCACAGGTGGTGCTCCTGGGGCTGGTGATGACCCTGGTGCTGGCCCTCGGCAAGGGGACTATTGCCATAAACATTGGCGAGAACTACAACAGCCTCTTGGGCTTTCTCATTCCGTTAGCCTGGGGGTCTATGGCCATCGCCGTCCTGATTGATTCCCAGCTGGCCATCGTGATCACTACTATCATGGGGCTGTTTCTCGGCGTTATGGTGGACCCTCAATTCCGTTCCCAACTGGGCATTCAAGTTGCAATGGTCACTGTTTTTGGCGGCATTACCGGTGTTTACAGCATCTCCCACCTGAGCCAGCGCTCAGACCTGGCGAGGGCGGGCTTGTTTGTCGGCGCTGCCAATGTGATTGGCGTTCTTGCTGTGGGGATAATTTCCGGGCTGACCACTAAGGCCTTGGCCGTAGGCGCGGTATTGGGAGCTATAAACGGCATCATCGCTTCTGTATTTAATGTGGGGACCCTGCACTGGTTTGAGAGCGGGTTCAAGATTACATCTGCCGTGCGCCTGCTGGAACTCTCCAATCCCAACCGCCCGTTATTGCGCCGGCTGTTGATGGAAGCCCCGGGTACTTACCACCACAGTATTCTGGTGGGCAATCTGGCCGAGGCGGCTGCTGAGCTGGTCAGGGCGGATGCCCTCTTGGTACGGGTTGGAGCTTTATACCATGATATCGGAAAACTGAAGCGTCCCTATTTCTTTATTGAGAACCAGTTTACCCATGACAATCCTCACGACAAGATAGCTCCGACTTTAAGCACCCTGATTATTACCTCGCATATCAAAGACGGCATGGAACTGGCGCGGGAACATAAACTCCCGCTGCCAATTCAGGATATAATCGAACAGCACCATGCCAACGGCCTGGTAACATTTTTTTACCATAAGGCTAAAGAAGGGGAAAAACCGGAAACGGTGAGCGAGGCTGAATTCCGCTATGATGCACCCAAACCCCAGACCAAGGAAGCAGCTTTGGTCTGCCTGGCGGACAGCGTAGAGGCGGCAGTCAGGTCTTTGAAGGACCCAACTCCTGGCCAGATTCCGGGCCTGGTGCGCAAAATAATCAAGGACAAGCTCAACGACGGGCAGCTGGACGAGTGCAACCTTACCTTCAGGGACTTGAGCATTATTGCCGGGGCTTTTGACCGGGTCTTAAGCGGGATATTCCACGGCAGGATCGAGTACCCGGAGATGAAGGATTTGGAAGGGAGAAAAAACCGCGGTGCAAGTGGAGGTAAGTAACGAACAAACCAAAGTAAGGCTGGAGGCCCTGCTGGTGGAAGAGCTGGAAAAGGCTGCCACCCTGGCCCTGGAGGTGGCCGGAGGCGCCCCTGCGGCTGAAGCGGGTATCGTCCTGGTGGACGACGAGTATATCAGGGAATTGAACCGCAATTACAGGAACGTGGACAGTTCCACCGATGTGCTTTCCTTTGCCCTGCAGGAGAATGCCGCAGATGAGCCGGTGGTTTTAGGCCTGGAGGATGATGGCGTCCTGGGGGATGTCTTCATCTCGGTGGAGACGGCAGAGCGCCAGGCTGCAGAATACGGCCATTCCCTGGAGAGAGAGGTAGTTTTCCTGGCTGTGCACGGGTTGCTCCACCTCTTGGGGTATGACCACCTGGAAGAAGGAGACCGCAAGCGGATGCGGCAAAAGGAAGAAGAGGTCATGACCAAACTCAACTTGGGGAGAGAAGCAGAGTGAAAGGGGTTCTGGCCAGTTTCGTCTACGCCTGGCGCGGCCTGACTCAGGTCTGCAGAACTGAAAGAAACATGAAAATCCACTTGGGAGCTGCGGTAATTGCTCTGGTCTTGAGTGGGTTTTTCCGGTTAAGCTGGCAGGAGTTCCTGTTCGTCTTGTTAGCCATTGCGCTCGTGCTGCTGGCGGAAGCCTTCAATACGGCAATAGAAACCGTTGTTGATTTGGTGTCCCCGGATTATCACAAGCTGGCGGGCAGAGCCAAGGATATCGCCGCCGGGGCGGTGCTGGTGGCGGCTATTTTCTCTGCCATCGTAGGAATTGTGGTCTTCGGCAGGCACATACTAGGAACTTATTAGCAATAGTTTAGGGTCGGAATTCAGAAGTCAGAATTCAGAATGGATTAAGCAAGAGTCAGTAGGACAGCGGGACGGTTCTCAACGTCCTAGTGATCGAAATTCTTGGGAGGCGTTTGCTATGTTATCCGAGGAAAAGATTAAAGAGCTGGTCGGGATGGCGGCGGGGGCCAGGGAAGGGGCCTACGCGCCTTATTCAAAGTACCCGGTGGGAGCCGCGGTCCTCTTTGCCAGCGGCAAGATATACACGGGCTGCAATATTGAAAATGCCAGTTACGGCTTGAGCAACTGTGCCGAAAGGACCGCAGTGTTTAAAGGTGTTTCGGAGGGCGAGAGAGAGGTAGTGGCTGTAGCCGTTGCGGTCAAGGGAAAAACAGCCGGTTCCCCGTGCGGGGCCTGCCGCCAGGTAATCCGCGAGTTCGGACCCAAGGCGCTCATCATTAGCGCTGCGGAAAACGGGGAATACTTTAGCAAGACTATGGAAGAACTTCTGCCTGATTCCTTCGGGCCGGAATATTTGCCGGGAGTTGAGCATATTTGAGCAAAGAGTACCGCTCGGGTTTTGCGGCCATAATCGGACGTCCCAATGCCGGTAAGTCCACGATGATGAACAACCTAGTGGGCCAGAAAATCGCCATCGTCTCCGACAAGCCACAGACCACACGCAACCGCATCCAGGGAGTTTTGAGCGAGGACAGGGGCCAGGTGGTTTTCCTGGACACCCCCGGGATGCACAAGCCGAAAAACCGCTTGGGCGAGTATATGGTCCAGGTAACGAAAAATACTCTGCAGGGGGTAGATTTAATTCTCTACCTGGCAGATGTGACTGCCAGGTTCGGGCCGGGGGAGGAGTATGTGCTCGGGCTGCTGCAGCAGGTCGAAACCCCGGTGATTCTGGCCCTGAACAAAGTCGATCTGGTGGACAAAGAATCACTGCTCCCCCTCCTGGCAGAGTGGAACCAGCGCGGCAGGTTTGACGGGATTGTGCCCATTTCGGCTTTGGAGGGGAGCAATCTGAACCGGCTGAAGGACGAAATATTTAGGCATTTGCCTCCCGGCCCGCAGTATTATCCGGAAGACGCGGTGACGGACCACCCGGAGCGGTTTATTATCGGAGAATTGATCAGGGAAAAAGTCTTGCAGAAGACAAGGGATGAGATTCCCCATTCCATCGCGGTAGAGGTGGAAGATATCAAAGATCAGGAGTCACTGGTATCCATCGGGGCTGTGATCTATGTGGAGCGGGATTCCCAGCGGGGAATCATCATCGGCAAAAGCGGGGGCATGCTGAAACAAATCGGCAGCGAAGCCCGGCGGGACATCGAACAGATGCTGGGCAGCAAAGTGTTCCTGAACCTTTGGGTCAAAGTAAAAAAAGACTGGCGCAACCGGGAAGACATCCTGCGCAATCTTGGCTACGACTCCCGGGAAGAATAAGGAGTGAGTTTAGTTGGAAAAAAGCAAACTTGCAGGGATGATTGACCATACCTTGCTGAAACCCCAGGCAACGGAAGCGGATATTGTCCAGTTGTGTCAGGAGGCCAAGGAAAACGGCTTCTGTTCTGTCTGTGTCAATCCGGCCCATGTCAATGCAGCCCGCAAACTGCTCACTGGCACCACAGTAAAGGTGTGTACTGTAATCGGCTTTCCCCTGGGGGCAAACACGCCTGAGGTCAAGGCCTTTGAAGCCAGGGACGCCATGACAAAGGGAGCCCGGGAACTGGACATGGTAATCAATATCGGCGCCCTGAAGCACGGGGACTTTGAGCTGGTATTGCGGGATATCCGGGGCGTGGCAGCGGAGGCCCGCAGAGAAGACGGCATAATTGTTAAGGTAATTATTGAGACAGCTTTGCTGACGGAGGCAGAAAAGGTCAAAGCCTGTGAACTGGCTGTGGAGGCCGGGGCGGACTTTGTCAAAACTTCCACCGGTTTTTCCGGCGGGGGAGCCACACCGGAGGATGTCCGGCTGATGCGGAAAACTGTTGGGTCCGGGGTTGGGGTGAAGGCTTCGGGCGGAGTGAAAACCCTGGCGGATGCCCTGACCATGCTGGAGGCTGGAGCAAACAGGATAGGAGCGAGCGCCGGAGTCTCAATCTTGGCAGAAATTTGAGGCCGTTGAAAAACTGCGTCTAGCTTTGTCGCCCTTGCTGCCGGCATCCTCAACGTACGTCCAGTACGCCTCCGGTGCCGGCAGCAAGGGCTTCGCGCTATACTTGTTTTTGAACGGCCTCAATTTTGGGTAGTTTGTGAAAAGTGAGTCACTCAGGAAAACCTGGTGACTCACTTTTTTCTTGCAGAGCTGGAGGAAAATTTTATAGCAGTATAGCCGTGGCTAAAAAAGAGAAACTAAAACCGGAAAGGAAAATAACTGCAGAAAGGGATGGTTGGTCTTGACCAGAAGCGACGCTCTGTGGGACGTTTTCCGTGCAACAGGCTATATAGGCGCCTACCTTCTCTACCGCCAGTCTCTGGACCGGGAGGAGGATACAGTACATGAACCCGGGATGGGTTCAAGGGGGGTTGCAGGTATTTAAACCGTCAGGTCGAAACTACTCATAGGCTTTTTGGCATATGAGGAAGGATGGGGTACAGTTTGGCCCTTTACAAGACCGATGCCCTTGTGGTCCGGGCCCGGAACTACGGAGAGGCGGACAAAATACTTACCTTGTTTTCCCGGGAGTTTGGCAGAATCCAAGCAATCGCCAAAGGCGTGCGCAAACCGAAAAGCAAGCTCCGGGGCGGTGTCCAGCTCTTTTCCCACTCTAGCTTCCTGCTGCATAAAGGCAAGAGCCTGGACACGGTCAGCCAAGTGGAACAGAAAGAAAGTTTTCTCTGGCTGCTGGAAGACCTGGAACGCTTGACCCATGCTGCTTATATGGCGGAGCTGCTGGATGCCGCCTTATGGGAGAACGAGGAAGGCCAGGAGATGTTTCTCCTGACCTTAACCTGCTTTTACTTAATGCAAAGTTTGGAGCCTAGGCTGGTTACCCGCTGTTTTGAGTTCAGGCTGATGCAGCTGCTGGGTTACAAACCCCAGATAGAAGCTTGTGTAGTATGCAGCGCCCCAGTAAACGGGGAGAAGAGGCAGTTCAGTTCTGATTTGGGTGGTGTGCTCTGCTCCCGCTGCGGGTATCAGGACCACCAAAGTATAGAAGTTAGCGGCGGGGCCCTGGCGGTAATCAACCAGCTCTTGAAGATGGATTTGCGTAAACTGGACCGGTTGAAAATTCCCCCTCAACTGGGGAGGGAGATTGAACGGCTGAGCAGGCAGTTTCTCATGGCCAAACTGGAAAAGCGGTTCAGGTCACTGGACTTTTTGTCAAAGCTGTAAGGGAGTGATTGAAGATGACGGAATTGCAGAAGATTGACGTGCTGCGGCACAGGATGAACCTAAGCTACGCGGAAGCGAAACTGGCCTTGGATGCCGCCGGAGGGGATGTGGTTCAGGCTTTGATTGAGCGGGAACGGGAAGCACAATCGTCCCGGGACCAAATAGTGCAGCGGGGGCGCCAGGCATGGGAAACACTGAAGGACGGCGCTTTGAAGGCGAGCAAAGCCAAAATCAAACTGAAACGCGGCCAGAGGGTACTGTTCACTCTTCCCGCTCCCCTGGGAGCGCTGGGGCTGGTGGGGGCCCTGGCCAGCACTCAGTTCGCCGTAGCCGGACTTACGGGAACAGCTCTGGCTTTGGCTAAAAAATGCAGCCTGGAGATCGAGGGTCCTTTCCAAACGGAACCGGCTTCAACCGGCTATTCCCCTAACGGCGATATTTAGCATTATCAGTGAGGGGATGGAGTGAGCTTCAACCTGATACCGCATAGTTAGGAGTTCATATCTCAATCAATTCTCACCACAAATGACTCCGCGACCCTGTGTGCCGAACTTGCCCTCGGTGCAGCAGGGTTTTCCTTTTGGCTTTCAGCGGCCAAGGGGTTGAGCGGACTGGGCCAGGTTCCAGCCTCCTCCTGCAGGGGCGGGATATTTGGCTGGTTTTTGCGCTTGCGTCAGGGATTCCCTGGTATAGAAGTAATTCCCCGATAGCTGGAACTTCGCTCTAAAGGGGTGTAAGATAATTCTATGCCTGGCTAAAACTTCTTGGCTTGGCAATCGTAATACATATTTGGTGATGTTTTGTCGCCGAAAACTTACAAGGGGGAGAGGGATGAAAAAGAAGATTTTGCTCGGGGCAATTATCCTGGCGGTGGTTGCCCTTAGCGTCGGGGCAACCTTGTACCGCAATTCCAAGCCGGCTTACCGCAGCCTAAAGGGGGCTGTTGTAACCAAAGGAACTATCGGAGAGGAAGTTTACGCCTCCGGCAGGCTTGAGTTCGGGGAAAAACAGGAAGTTTACGCTCCTTTTGCGGGGAAGGTCAAGTCTGTCAGCGTCAAGCTGGGGGACAAGGTTCAAGCCGGGCAAGCGCTGTTTGAGATGGATACGATTGACCTGAAAAAACAGATCGACACGGCTAAACTCAACCTGGCAGGAGCAAAGGCGGACCTGGACCAAGCCAACCTCAGCCGCAAATATGCTCTAGAGGATGCCAAGGGTGCTATGGACAATGCGGCCGCGGCGCTGGAGCAGGTTAAAAACGGCGCTCAGATTCCCGGTATGGACGGGAGACCAATGAGCGTAAATGCGGCCCAGGACAATTACGACAAAGCCAAAGAAGCTTATGACCGGTTGGCTGACAATCCAAGCGGGGGAGGGCAAATGTCCCTTGTCTCACTGCAAAACCGGGTCCAACAGGCAGAGGCGGCCTTGAAGGACCTTCAGGACCAGCTGGCTGCGGCGGTGGTCAAGGCCCCTGCCGGAGGTACCGTGGTAAATCTGGCTGTTGTGGCCGGCACATCCCCTGCAGGTGCAGGGCTGGCAGGATCAGGCGGCGTCTCCGGCCTGGTGGCGGGGGGGCAGGGAAGCGCCGGTTCCCTGGTGACGATAGCCAACCTGGACAAACTGAAGGCCAGGCTGAAGGTTAACGAAATCGACAGCGTCAAGGTGCAGCCCGGGCAAAAAGCCAAGGTGAGCAGCGATGCCATAGACAAAGAGTATTCCGGCAGTGTGGAAAGCATTGCTCCGTTGGCGGTAACATCCGCAAGCGCGCGGGGCGAAGAGACCACGGTGGAAGTCATGGTTTCCCTGGACAACAGTACAGGCCTCAAACCGGGGTATAACGTGAATGTATCTATCCAAACGGCGGAACATGCGGGGATTCTGCTGCTGCCGTCCGATGCTGTGGCAGACCGGGACGGAAAGAAAGTGGTCTTTGTTGAGGCAAACGGCGCAGCTGTGGAGCGGGAGGTTAAGCTTGGCATCAGCGGCGATACGCAAGTAGAGGCTATGAGCGGGGTAAACGAAGGAGATAAGGTGGTACTGGATCCCAGCCCAAACCTTAAACAGGGAGACCAGGTGAAAATCAATGAGTAGCAGCGGAGAGGTAATCAGCCTAAGGGGCATTCAAAAAACCTATACCACGGGGAAAATAATGGTCCACGCACTGAAGGACACAAACCTCAGCATCGGACGGGGGGGATTTGTGGCCATTATGGGCCCTTCCGGTTCAGGAAAGTCCACCTTGATGAACATCCTGGGCTGTCTTGACCGTCCCACGGGAGGATCCTACCTGCTGGATGGCAGGGAGGTTGCCCATCTGGCCCAAACAGAGCTGGCCCGTATCCGCAACGAGCAGATAGGTTTTGTGTTTCAGACATTTAACCTCCTTCCCAGGCTCTCCGTACTGCGCAATGTGGAACTGCCCATGCTTTACGCCGGGGAATCCCCGGCCAAACGCAAAGAAAATGCCCTGGCAGCGCTAGACAAGGTGGGCCTGGGGGACAGGGCGCTGCACAAACCAAATGAGATTTCCGGCGGCCAGAAGCAGCGGGCGGCCATAGCCCGGGCCCTGGTCAATGAGCCTTCAATTATCCTGGCGGACGAGCCGACAGGCAACCTGGATACCCGTTCCGGAGAAGAAGTAATGTCGGTGTTCCAGGATTTGAACAAAGAGGGGGTTACCATCGTACTGGTGACCCATGAGCCGGACATTGCCCGGCACGCCCAGCGGGTCGTGATGTTCCGGGACGGCCGGTTGGTTAAAGATGAACAGGTTCAGGACCAGGTCCAGGCCAAAGACGTCCTGTCCCAACTCCCGCCGGAGGAGGGTGATGCCCAATGAACTTGTGGGAAGGGTTCCTGGTTGCTTTGGAAAGCCTGGGGGCCAGTAAGATGCGTTCTGCCCTGACCATGCTGGGGATAATAATCGGGGTCGCATCGGTCATCGCCGTTGTCGCCATCGGGCAGGGCGGCCGGGCAGTAGTCATGGGTGAATTCAACAAATTCGGCTCCAACCTGCTGATTTTTTTCTACCGTCCCGCAGAGGGGCAGGGAGTCAACGCCAGGGACTTTCTCACCCGGCAGGACGCTGATGCCGTAAAAAAGCAGGTGCCTGGCATAGTGGAAGTGGCGCCAGGTTCCAACGGTACGGCGGAAGCCCGGGTGAAAAAAACTAAAAAGAACCTGTCAGTTACTGCTACCACGGAGGGTTTCAAACGGGTAGGAAACATTGACCTGGTGGCGGGCAGGTTTTTCAGCGATGCGGAAGAAAGGGCCAAAATGAAGGTTGCGGTGGTGGAAGAGAAACTGATTACAGACCTTTCCCTCAAGGGGAAGGGTCTCGGCGAAAAAATATTTATCAACGATACCCCATATACCATAGTTGGGATACTGAAGAGCGAGACCTCCGCCTTTAACTTCGGCCCGCCCATGTACGCAGCCTACCTGCCCCTGGGTGCGTGGCAGGCAACCCCGGGGGCAAACCCAACATTGCAGTGGATTCAGGTGAAAAAGCCGGAGGGGGCGAGTGAAAAGGAAATCAGTGACCGGGTATTGGCTTTGCTCCATTCCCGCCATCACAACAAGGACAAGTATATGATGCAAAGCCTGGAACAGGCCAAGAGTATGGCGGACAAGGCTACGGGAATTCTTGAGCTCATTGTCGGCTCGATTGCGGCTATTTCCCTCCTGGTAGGCGGGATTGGGGTGATGAACATCATGCTGGTCTCGGTGACGGAACGCACCAGGGAGATCGGCATCCGCAAGGCCCTGGGAGCCAGTCATGGCGACATCCTGCGGCAGTTTCTGCTGGAGTCCTCCCTGCTCTGTCTCATGGGAGGGACGGCGGGCATCCTGCTGGGAACTGGGCTGGCCTATGCGGTGGCCCGGTTTGCCAAGTGGCCGCCCCTGGTCTCTCTAAGCACTGTGGGGATTGCGGTAGGATTTTCCCTGGCTGTGGGGTTGTTCTTCGGCCTCTACCCGGCCAGCCGGGCGGCAAGGCTGGATCCGATTGAGGCCTTGAGGTATGAGTGAGTCAGTCGGGGACGGTTCTTCACTGACTCACTCCAAGTCGCTTCGAGACGCCGCTTTAGGAGCTGCCATGAGTTAAAAGAAGAGGGAGAGATGTGTTGTGGAACTGCAGACGAAGCGCGAGCCGGTAGTGGAGAACAGGATTGGGACCTGGAGGGCTTTCGCCGGGATAATTGCCAGCCCGGGAAAGACTTTTGACCGCTTGCTTGAGAAACCGCGCACTTGGCTGCCGAGCTTGTATCTGGGTCTGGCGGGGCTTGTATTTACCCTGCCTTTTCTCGGCAAGTACCGGGAGTATATTGACGTGCTCATGGCCAGATCCTTGACTCAGGCGCCGTCGAAGGAGGTGCTGGATACACTGGTCAGCGCCCAGACTATCAGCACAGTTGTGGGTACGGTCCTGTCCCCCTTGCTTTTTTCCCTGATTTTGGCGTTTCTGCTCAAGTTTTTGAACCTGGTGATGGGTGAAGAGAGCAAGTTTAAACAGCTGTGGACTGTGGCGGTCTTTTCCCAGGTGCCTGTTCTGCTGGGCCTCCTGGTAAAGAACCTCTTGTTGCTGAGCGCGGGTGGGGAAAATCTGCTCTTCACCTTCTACACGGGGACTTCCCTGGCTGCACTGGCGCCGCGTACAGCTGGAGTGACGCTGATATCCTTCCTGTCAGCTCTAAACGTTTTTGCTCTGTGGGGAGTGGCTTTGACATCCTTGGGAACCGCCAAGGCCTACAGGTCGAAAGTTTTCCGGGTGGGATTGGTAATTTTCGTATTTTATCTTGCTGTCAGCTTTGGCATAGCTTATCTTGGGCGGGGCAGCCTGGCCCAAATCCTGGGTTAATACGCCTGATAATTTTGGGCAAAATCTACTGGGAACCGCAGTCGTGCTATTAGGGGCGGCTGCGTTTTTCTTACCTCAGGAAAGGATATACTCGGCAACTTTTGCCGAGTATATCGAACACGGGGTGCTGCG
>JAJZPO010000013.1:18329-47495 GCA_021811155.1 Bacillota bacterium
GGACCGCGCAAGCCCAATAGAGGGTCGAGTCTAGCGCGGTCCTAGTCCTAGAGAGGCTGAGACTGAACATGCATGTCTCAGCCTCGGCAGGGAAATGCGCGCGCTGAGGAAAAACGAAGTGCGCATTTCTTGTTACGGAATAATGGTATATTATGGATAAATTGTAAGTATGTACTGGAACATAAAAATTTTTAAGAATTAGCAGGAGTTTAGCGGCGTAAATAGTATATATAGTGTGATACAATAATCATTAGTATGGCACAATTGGGGGTGAATACTTGGAACTTACTGAGCGTCAGGAAAAAATCGTGGAAATTGTCAAGGCCAGGGGACCGATTACAGGTGAGCAAATTGCCGAAATGCTCAGCCTCACCCGGGCAACCTTGCGCCCGGACCTAACAGTCTTGACCATGGCTGGGCTGCTGGATGCCAGGCCGAGGGTCGGGTATTTTTACAGCGGCAAATCCAAGAGTGACGCTCTGGTAGCTGACCGGCTCAGAAAGCTCCGGGTAGGGGACTTCAAGTCTGTCCCGATAGTGGTAAGGGAAGAGACGGCTCTTTACGACGCTATTGTGACCATGTTTCTGGAAGATGTAGGCAGCCTGGCAGTGGTAAGCGATGGCGGGGTCCTGGAAGGTGTCTGTTCCCGTAAGGATTTGTTAAAGGCTTCTCTGGGCAAAAGCGATGTGCACAAGGTGCCGGTGGGTGTGATTATGACCAGAATGCCGAACATTATCTTCACTACACCCGATGAGCCGGTGCTTCTGGCGGCCCGGAAAATAATCCAGCATCAGATCGACTCACTCCCGGTAGTGAGGACATTCATCGATGCCGAGGGCAACGAAAAGCTGGAAGTTGTGGGCAGGTTTACCAAGACTAACATCACCAGAATCCTGGTGGAACTGGGAGAGATCCGTTAACTATTGGGAGGGAAGGAACATTAGCGAAGAAAGAATCCCGTCTATTTATGTCATATCGGACTCAGCGGGTGAAACAGCCGAGCTGGTTGCCCGGGCGGCGGCGAGCCAGTTTAACGGGGGCAAGACCGAAGTCCGGCGCGTACCTTATGTGCACGACAAGGCTCACCTGGAGAGCGTACTGCAGGAAGCGGCCGGTAAGGAAAGCGTAGTGACCTATACCCTGGTGATTGAGGATTTACGCAGCTTCCTGGAAACAAGGGCCAGGGAACTCGGGCTAAAGACTGTGGACATTCTGGGCCCAATGATCAGCACCTTGACTGAGGTAACCGGGCATAAGCCTCACATGATACCGGATTTGCAGCACAAGCTGGATGAACAGTATTTCCGCAAGGTTGAGGCGATTGAATTTGCGGTAAAGTATGACGACGGCAAGGACTCCCGCGGCATATTATTTGCCGATATCGTCTTGATCGGTGTTTCCCGCACGTCAAAAACACCACTGAGCATGTACCTGGCCCATAAACAGATCAAAGCTGCCAACGTGCCTTTGGTGCCGGAGGTTGCGCCGCCTGAGGAATTGTTTCGCGCGCCCAACTGCAAAATCATCGGCCTGACGATTAGGCCGCAGCCGCTGAATATTATCCGCTCGGAGAGGCTGAAGGCCCTTGGCCTTACTCCAAACGCTGATTATGCCTCCCTGGAGCGGATCATGCTGGAGTTGGAGTATGCGGAAGGTATCATGAAGCGGCTTGGCTGCCCGGTAATTGACGTAACCAATAAAGCTGTAGAGGAAACCGCCAGTAAAGTGCTGGAAATCTATTATAAGGGGGACCGAAATGCCTAAAAAATATGTTTATTTGTTTGAAGAGGGCAAAGCGGGGATGAAAGACCTTCTGGGCGGCAAAGGGGCAAATCTGGCCGAGATGACCAACATCGGTTTGCCGGTGCCGCCGGGATTAACCGTTACTACGGAAGCCTGCAACGAGTATTACCAAAATGACAAACAGATCCCGGCCGGACTCTTGGACGAGGTGATCGCAGCCCTGCGTGTGGTGGAAGAGAAAACAGGCAAGAAATTCGGCGATGTGAAAAATCCTCTGCTGGTATCGGTCCGTTCCGGCGCCAAATTCTCCATGCCCGGCATGATGGACACTATCCTCAACCTGGGGTTAAACGACCAGACCATCAACGGCTTGATTGAAGGCACGCAAAACGAGCGGTTCGCCCTGGACTGCTACCGCAGGTTTATCCAAATGTTTTCCGATGTGGTGCTTGAAGTTGAACACCATAAGTTTGAGACGGTTTTGGAAAGGTTCAAGGAAAAGCAGGCTGTGCGCTTTGACCATGAGCTTTCAGCCCAAAGCCTGCGGGAAATCGTGGAAGAATATAAAAAGGCTGTGGAATACAGCGCAGGGAGGCCCTTTCCCCAAGACCCAATGCTGCAGTTGCAGGAAGCCATTCTGGCCGTATTCCGCTCCTGGAACAACGACCGGGCGATAGTTTACCGCAAACTGAACAATATACCTGATGACATCGGCACAGCGGTAAATGTGCAGTCTATGGTCTTTGGCAATATGGGCCCGGATTCCGGCACCGGTGTCGCCTTCACCCGCAATCCTTCCACCGGAGAGAAGGCCCTGTACGGCGAATACCTGATGAATGCCCAAGGGGAAGATGTGGTGGCCGGAATCCGTACGCCTCTGCCCATCTCCAGCCTGGCCCAGGAAAATCCCGTTGTCTATGAGCAGTTCGTTAATATCGCCGGCCTGTTGGAAAGCCACTATCGCGACATGCAGGATATTGAGTTTACCATCGAACGGGGCAAACTGTACATGCTCCAGACCAGAAACGGTAAACGAACTGCCGCCGCGGCCGTGAGGGTGGCAGTGGAACTCTGCAAAGAGGGCCTGATTTCGAAGCAGGAGGCCATTACCAGGGTCGAACCCAACCAGTTGGACCAACTGCTGCACCGCCGCATCGACCCCAATGCCAAGCTTGAGGTGGTAGCGAAAGGCCTTCCCGCTTCACCGGGGGCCGCTTCAGGCAAAATCGTGTTTGATGCGGATGTGGCGGAGAGAATGGGACAATTCGGGGAGAAGGTCATTCTGGTCCGCACCGAGACCACGCCGGACGATATCCACGGCATTGTGGCAGCCCAGGGGATTCTCACCAGCCGGGGCGGCATGACAAGCCACGCCGCAGTGGTTGCTCGCCACATGGGCAAGCCCTGTGTCTGCGGCTGTGAGGCCTTGAGGATAGACTATGCCAACCAGCTTGTTACTGTGAACAACCTGACCTTAAAGCAGGGAGATTTCATCTCTGTTGACGGGGCGACAGGCAAGGTGATTTTGGGCACAGTGCCTATGATTGACCCTGAAATCTCGGGAGAATTCCAGCAATTACTGGAGTGGGCCGATGAATTCCGCCGCTTAGGTGTTATGGCAAATGCGGACAATCCGCCCGACGCCCGGAAAGCCCGGGATTTTGGCGCCCAGGGGATTGGCCTGGTGCGTACCGAGCACATGTTTATGGACCCGAAGCGGATTCCCATTGTCCAGGAGATGATTTTGTCCGAGACGCTGGAAGCACGGGAAGCTGCTTTGGCCAAGCTCCTGCCCATGCAGCAGGGTGACTTTTACGGCATCCTGAAGGCGATGACCGGCTTGCCGGTAATTATTCGCCTGCTGGATCCACCTTTACATGAATTTTTGCCTAACGCCGAGGAACTGGTGGTGGAAATAACCAAGCTCAAGCTCACAGGAGGGGACCAGGCTGAAATCGCCGCCAAAGAAGCCCTTTTGCGCCAGGTGCGCTCGCTTTCCGAGTTTAACCCCATGCTGGGCCACCGGGGCAGCCGCCTCGGCATCACCCATCCGGAAATTTATTCTATGCAGTGCCGGGCCATTTTCCTGGCTTCAGCCCAACTGGTCAAGGAAGGATATGAGATTCATCCTGAGATAATGATGCCCCTGATTATCAGCAATGCGGAACTGGCTGTGCTGCGCAAACTGACAGAAGAGATGGGTGCGGAGGTTATGCGCGAGCAGGGCGTCAGCTTTGAGTACAAGTTTGGCACTTGTATAGAAGTGCCGCGTGCCTGCCTCACCGCTGATGAGATTGGCGCCTTGTCCGATTTCTTCTCCTTTGGCACCAATGACCTGACCCAGACCACTTTGGGCTTCAGCCGGGATGACGCTGAGGGCAAATTCCTGCCCGCTTACCTGGAGAAAGGCGTGCTGAAGAACAACCCCTTCGCGGTTCTGGACCAAAATGGCGTTGGCAAGCTGATTGATATGGCTGTGCGCCTGGGCCGCCAGGCCAACCCCGAACTCAATGTGGGGATTTGCGGCGAGCAGGGCGGCGAACCCAATTCCATCGAGTTCTGCCACCTGGTGGGAATGAACTATGTCAGCTGTTCCCCCTTCCGGGTGCCCATTGCCCGTCTGGCCGCCGCCCAAGCAGCGATAAATAATCCAGGGAAGTAATTCTTTGGGGTCAGAATTCAGGAGTCAGGAGTCAGTAGCGTGAGTCAGTTGGGGACGGTTCCCGGCTGACTCACTTTTATTTACACAGCCTTGTTGTTTCGACTACGGTCTTGACAATTGAACAGGAATTGGGCTGAATACATCGAATTATTCACTAAAGTTTATACTGAAGATTAATACTGAAACTTTTCATATAGATTATTCCAAATTTACGGGGGGAGATAGGATTGCGGCTGCCAGTGAAATATTGTTTTTTACTCACACTGATGTTGGCTTTGTTATTAGCGCTTTCCGGATGTCAGACTGCTAAATCCCCGCAATTAGTGAGTCTTAAGCCTACTGACTATACCTACACCAATCCCCTTCCTATAAATAGCTCAAACGTGCTTAGGGTGGGGATATCTTCAGTACTCTCACCACGCGAATCATTAGACGATTATCAGGCATTCGCGGAATATCTCCAAACCAAAACCGGTCGTACGGTTCAACTTGTTCAGCGCCAGACCTATCAGGAAATGAATGAACTGGTTGGGGAAGGGGAGGTTGACATAGCTTTCATTTGTTCCGGGGCTTATGTTGTCGGAAAGAAAAAGAATATTGAGCTCTTGGCTGTACCTGAAGTGTGAGTGTCAAGGGGACTGTCCCCTTGACACTCAAGGGATGCCGGATTTGTTTAAGCTGGAATTTAATTGGCGCAAGGATCTTGAGCACGTAAGGTCTTCTTTGCCAGCAGAATTGGAGAACCTTGCGGAGCGAAAACGCAATGTTTACCAACCAGGATTCGTCTTTGCCCAGTGCGAAGTCTCCTTAGACTGCATTGACTGTCATTCCAGGCAAGAAGTAATGGGCGATGGTCATACGTATTCTACAGAATACCAAGCCTTGAAGGTGCAATGTAAAGACTGCCATGGGACTCTGTCTCAGCCGCCAACCTCTTGGACAATCATAAATGTCATAACGATTAAACCGGCCATTCTTTGAGGTGAAAAACTGGAGAAGGCCGGTTGAAGTTTTTAAGCATGGAATTTATAATTTTCACAAAGGAAGGGGAGGTTCAAGGAGACACCGATGAACGAACGCAAGCTGGTTATTTTCCGGGAGGTTGCCTTACATCTGAATATGACCGAAGTGGCGAACAAGCTGTACATGAGCCAGCCGGCGGTGAGTCAGACCATCCAGGAATTGGAGGCGGAAGTGGGGGTGAAGCTCTTTGACCGCATAGGCAGACGGCTTCATCTCACCCTTGCCGGTGAGATCTTCCTGACTTATGTCAGGAAAACCCTGAATACTTATGCCGAAGGCTTGCGGGCCATCAGCGAAATCAACCAGGCCAAAACCGGCAGACTGCGGATTGGAGCCAGCACTACCATTGGCATCTATGTCCTGCCGGAAATCATCGGCAGGTTCCTAAAGGTATATCCCGCTGTGGATGTAGCCATAGACATCGAAAATACCAAGTATATCGTAGAAAGAATACTGTATAATACCATCGATTTCGCTTTTGTGGAAGGGTCCCTTGATTCGGAGGAGGTTATAGTGGACGACTTCTGCCAGGATGAACTGGTCTTGATTACCCATCCCGACCATCCCCGGGCCAGGTACGCGCTGATGGACTTAAAGGAATTGCAGCGGGAAAAGCTGATCGTGCGGGAGAGGGGCAGCGGCACCCGGGAAGTGTTTGAGAAAGTTTTGCAGACGGAAAATGTGGACTGCAAAATCGCTTTTGAACTGGGCAATACCGAGGCCATCAAGAAGGCTGTCGAAGCGGGTCTGGGGGTAGCCTGTATTTCGGAACGCTGCGTTACCAGGGAGGCAGAACTGGGTAAATTGGCCGTACTGAGGTTTAAAGGTTTGTCTCTCAGGCGTAGCCTTAACCTGATCTACCACCGGGACAAATATCTGTCTCCCCTTTTCCGGGCTTTTATTGACTTTGCGCGCAGGGAAGTAAGCTGCCCGGACTGAAGCCCAGGAGGCTGCAGCCAAGTTTGATTTGCAAAGGACCCGTTAACCGGGTCCTTTCGAGCTTATAAGGAGATATCATAAGTAAATGCTAATATATGTACTAACATTTTGCCGCTTTACCTTTTTGATGGAATAATTTATAGTGGAAGTCAAGTGAAAACGGTGCGTCAGCTTAGATGAAATTCACAGAGGGTTGAGGAGGAAAAAATGTTACAGAAAAAAGACATATTGGCTGGAGTCCCTTCGGTGGCTACGGAGAAATGGAGCAGCCCACAGTTCTATCTAGGTATCGTATTTACCTTAATAATCGCTGCGGCTGGCACAGCCGCAGCATATCTGCCCGTACTGGACCGCATCGGGGCCATGTTAACCTCGATTCTGCTCGCAGTCTTATACCGGAATTTTTTCGGCTATCCGGAAAACATCCGGACAGGAATTCAATTTTCTGCGCAGAAAATTCTGCGCTTTGCGATCATTCTTTATGGATTTAAACTCAATATTGATGTGGTTCTGCGCCAAGGGGGTCTTCTTTTGCTGCATGACACCTTGACGATTATTATCGCTATCTCAATGACCGTGTTGTTTGGCAAACTTTTTAAAGGCGAGAAGATGCTCTCGCTTCTATTGGGCGTTGGAACAGGAGTATGTGGTGCGGCCGCTATTGCTGCCGTTTCTCCGATTGTCAAGGCGGATGATGAAGACACGGCGATTGGAGCGGGCATTATTGCTTTAATGGGCACCATTTTCGCTATCGGTTACGCCTTGCTTCGACCATTTCTCCCCATTACTCCAATTCAATTTGGCGTCTGGAGTGGAATCAGCTTGCATGAGATCGCCCATGTTGCGGCAGCAGCAGCCCCAGCGGGGTCCAATGCCTTGGCGATGGGTTTGTTGGCTAAACTAGGTCGGGTTTTCTTGCTCATTCCATTGAGCCTTATTCTTTCCCTTTGGATGCGCCGCAAAGACAGCAATGGGTCGGCAAAGAGTGCACCTTTCCCATGGTTTCTAGTTGGCTTCCTTGCGACAAGTGTTATCGGAACGTATTTCCATATTCCAAAGAATATTCTGTCCGACATGTCAAATGTCGTAGGTCCCTTTCTTTTAGCGGCTGCTATGGTTGGCTTAGGACTCAACGTTCACTTGTCTCACTTGCGCAGTCGAGCTCTGCGCCCGGTCTTGGCCATGTTCGTTGCTTCAGTCATCTTATCAGTGTTTTCGTATTTGACCCTGTGGTTCTAATGCGTAGTTGATGCAATCAGAACAGGTTTAGGGTTCACCCAGTGGTCTTGTAAAAGCGAGCGACTCCCGATATAATAAATATAAATAAAATAGAATATGTTAATGGGAGGTGAATAACTCCAGTTGAATAAAATTGCTGACTTTTATAAGGCGCTGGGTGATGTTACGCGACTGACCATTTTGCAAAACCTCACAGGCAAAGAGATGTGCGTCTGTGAAATTATTGAGAGACTGCGCATGTCCCAGCCTGCGATTTCCCATCATCTAAAGATTCTTAAACAGGCCGGACTGGTCAAAGACTCCCGGGAAGGCAAATGGATCTACTACTCGCTTAATGAAGCTGTTTTTGCCGAAGTCTTTGCCGGTGAGGACCTGGATGTGCTCAAAAGCTATGCTGAACCTATCAGGCAGAAACTGCTTGTGGCGCCGTCCGCGACGACTAGAACCAGCCCCGAATTATGCCGGCAGCTGACCGGTGGTGTTGAAGAGGAGGAGGAAGATGGTCCAAAAACAAGCTAGACTAGGCTTTTTGGACAGGTTTTTAACCCTATGGATTTTTTTAGCCATGGCTGTCGGTATCGGCCTTGGCTACTTTGTACCGGGAATTGCGCAGCTTTTGAACCGTTTGTCAGTTGGCACGACTTCGGTCCCCATTGCCATCGGTCTGATTGTGATGATGTACCCACCTCTTGCCAAGGTTAACTACCGGGAGTTAGGCAAGGTATTTATGAATACCAGGGTGTTGGGGTTATCCCTGGTGCAAAACTGGATTGTCGGCCCGATTCTGATGTTCCTGCTGGCCATTATCTTCTTGCATGATAAACCCGAATATATGGCAGGGTTAATAATGATCGGCCTGGCCCGCTGTATAGCTATGGTCATAGTTTGGAACAGTCTGGCGAAGGGAGATTCCGAGTATGCGGCGGCTCTGGTAGCCTTTAACTCGGTTTTCCAGGTCGTTTTTTATTCTGTTTATGCTTACATCTTCATCACAGTCCTGCCGGGTGTGTTTGGGCTTCAGGGTTTGCAAGTGCATGTGGCCATCAAAGAAGTTGCTATCAGTGTGGGGATTTATCTGGGCATCCCCTTCCTGGCAGGGATGTTGACAAGATTGGTGCTTGAGCCGGCCAAAGGGAAAGAGTGGTACGAAAAAACCTTCGTGCCGAAAATCAGTCCGTTGGCCCTGATTGCACTGTTATTTACCATAGTGATTATGTTTTCATTCAAGGGCAATTATATAGTCAAGCTGCCCCTGGACGTGGTCCGCATTGCCATCCCCCTGGTCATTTACTTTCTCTTAATGTTTACTGCCTCTTTCTTTATGAGCAAGAAAGCTGGCATTAATTACGCCCAGACGACCAGCCTTTCCTTTACAGCTGCCAGCAATAACTTCGAACTGGCCATTGCCGTAGCCGTTGCAGTATTCGGCATTCAGTCCGGTCAGGCCTTCGCCGCCGTCATCGGTCCCTTGATTGAAGTGCCGGTAATGATCGGCCTGGTCAACGTCGCCCTGGGCTGGGGCAGGAAGTATTTCGACCGGGAGGGTCAGCCGGTATAGGGTTGTACTGAACCACATATGTTTTTCTTCAGGGTTGGGAGCAGTGTTGTTCCCAACCCCTTCTCTTTTTTAGGTGCAATCACACCAATGCACTATTGACGCCCTTTGGGAGGGGAGGTATACTCAATATAGTATATTAGAATTTAGTAATATACTCATTTTGGTGGTGGCACGAAAGGAGAGCAACAAGTTGAAAAGGAGCACAATTATCCTCATTCTAGGTTTGGCGGGTTTTACAGTTATGGCCGATAATTGGGTGGTTTCACCGATTTTGCCGGCCATAGCGCAAAACATAGGTGTGTCGGTTACCACGGCCAGCCTTCTGATCACTTCTTACATGATTCCCTTCGGCCTTTTTCAACTGGTATTTGGCCCGCTGGCCGACCGCTTCGGCAAGAGGCAGATTCTGAACCTGGCAATATTTCTCTTTACCTTCGCAGCAGCCCTTACTGCTTTGGGTAAAGGCTTAGGTGATTTAGCGGTTTACCGGGCATTAACCGGGGCCTTTGCAGCCTCTGTCATGCCCGTATCCCTGGCATTAATCGCTGATTTGGTGCCCATGCAGGAGAGGCAAGCGGCGATAGGAACCTTCATGGGAATTTCCTTCCTGGGCCAGGGGCTGAGCATGGCCATCGGCGGGTCAATAGCCTTTTTCCTGAGCTGGCGGGGAGTGTTTATCGCCTATGCCCTCTTGGCTGCAATAGTTACACTCCTTCTGCTCACTGTTGGCCGGCACATTCCTTCCGCCAAAAATCCCAACAGCCGGTTTCTGGCCCCCTACGGCAGGCTGCTCGGCACGGCGCGCAGTTTGGCCTTGTACCTAGTGGTCTTGCTGGAAGGTATTCTGATAGTAGGCTCTTTCTCCTTCCTGGGAGCGTTTATTGAGCATACGTTTCAGTTCAACTACTTAAGCATAGGCTTCATAATGACCGCCTTTGGCGTTTTGGCTGTGACCGGTGGCAGGATCAGCGGAAAATTGGCAGGCAGTTGGGGCAGAAAGAAAGTTCTTCTGGTAGGCCTGGCTTTAGCCACTGTCGCCGATCTGGTGTTTTTCCTGTTTGGCAATTTCCTTTTGCTGCTCATCATCGGTGTGGGATTACTGGGTCTGGGCTTTATGCTGGCGCACTCCACCCTCCTGACTATAGCCACCGAATTCGCGGCCCAAGCGCGGGGCGCCGCCATGTCGTTGGTTGCCTTCTGTTTCATGGGCGGAGGCGGCATCGGTACTGCCATCGGCGGCAGAATCATCAAGAGTATCGATTACAGCAACTTCTTTGCCCTTTACGGTTTAGCGCTGTTAGTTCTTCTTTTCCTGGCTTCTTTCCTGATTAAAGCTGAAATCAAGAGTGTAGTTAAACCGGTGCAGGCATAATCAAAGGTACCCTCCAAAGCGAAACCGACACAGATCATTACCTCGGAATTAGCCAAACACTGAACCAGATATTCTTAGCAGCAGGGGTCTGGCCCTTAGGGGCAAGACCCCTGGCTATTTCAAGGGATAATCGCAAGTATCGCCAAAATGCCTTATCGCAATACCATTTGGGAAGCTGTTTTTGCCGGATTGGTCAACTGTGCCAATCCGCTTCTGGTTGAATCTAAGCAAAAAAGATTATAATATTAGAATAAGAAAAAAAGGCTGCTGACTTTAGGGTAGAGGGGATATGCATGAAAGGCGAAATCGTTGCTCTGGAGACAGAATTTTTTAAGGCTCTGGCCCACCCGACACGGCTGCGTATTTTGGAAAAGCTCGCTTTTGGCGAAGTGTGTGTGTGTGAATTCATTGAACAATTGGACCTTGAACAGTCCAACATTTCCCAGCATCTGGCGATTCTGCGCAAGCAAAATATTATCACCTCCACAAAAGTCGGGCTAAAAGTCATGTACAGGATCAAATATCCGGAAGTGCTGAACGTTTTGAGCCTCGTCAGGGAAGTTTTAGCTAAACAATTGAAAGAAAGCGAAGAGCTGATTAAGCACCTGACGGATCCATTCGAGTAGCGCGGGGATTTCTGTTTCGGCAGCACAATAGTTAGCCGGTATAGTTAGATTTCAACCGGTTAAAGAGACCATACAAAGTAGCCTCTATTAGGGAACGGCTGCTTAACCTCATCATGTAAACCAAAAAATCAGTGTGTTTGGCCTTGGTTTAAGGGTGCTTTGCCTCGTAAGATATACAGTAACCCTATGGCCGCCAGAAGCCCCATTCCGCCGCCAAAGTAAAAGGGCGCCGGGGCCCCAAGCCAGTCCCATAAAAAGCCTGCTATAAATGAAGCCGGCAATAGGGCTACTCCTACCAAAGTTGCGTGTAAGCCAAGGACTGTGCCTCTAAGCCCATCGGGAGCCATGTCGACTAACAGAGCCTTTTCGACACCCTCGGTGAAAGCTATGTACAGACCATACACAATGAATAAAGCCCAGAGGGTTGTGGTATGAGTGACCGTGGCGAAGCCGAAGTAGACTGCGGCGTAAAGAATATAGCCAACAACCAAAACCCGTCTCCGTCCCACTTTGTCGGAAAGACTGCTGGCGGGGTAGGATACCAGGGCGTAACTTAAGTTGTAGGCTAAATAGAGCAAAAGGACAGTGGGGGTAGAGACGCCCAGTTTGCTGGCCCTTAACAGCAGGAACTGGTTGGAAGAATTGCCTAAGGCAAAGACGAAGGCAAGGATCAAGAACCCCTTTAGCTTTCCGTCCAGCTGAGAAAAAGAAAGCGATAGTTTTTTGCGGGACGGCCCCGCTTCACGGGCCTGGCGGACCAGAAACAGCGCAGCTACCCCTAAACAGGCAGGGATCATGGAAAACCAGAAAATCCGCACAAAGTTAGCGGTGTTTGAGCTAACTAGCAAGTAAGCAATTACCACGCCTATAACAGCTCCTACGGTATCCATCGTCCGGTGCAGGCCAAAGGCGTGGCCCCTGGCCCCTGATTTGGCGGAATCGGCTATCAAAACATCCCTGGGAGCAGTGCGAATTCCCTTGCCAAGGCGGTCAATAATTCGTGAAACCAGTACCATGGCCCATGACCCCGCCAGTACCAGGACCAATTTACCGAGAAGAGAACTGCCGTATCCCGCTATGGCCAGTTCTTTTTTCTTTTTGGTCTTGTCCCCGAAATACCCCGAAAAGACTTTCAGCAAGCTCGCCAAGCTTTCGGCAATTCCTTCAATTACCCCTACAGTAGCTGGACTTGCTCCCAATGTGGCAGTCAGAAAAATCGGGAGCAGCGGGTAAACCATTTCGCTGCTGATGTCGGTCAGCAAACTTACAATGCCCAGGACAATAATGTTAAACATGCGTAATACACCTCATTCTTAGTTTAGCAGAAACTTTGCGCAAACGGAAAAGGCCGGGGACCAAAATGCAATCCGGTCTGTAAAGGTTCTTTTTCGAAGACAGAAACTATTTGTAGATATATTCAAAATAGGCGCAACAGCTGCTGCCAACTGCCGTTGTCCTTCTACATTTGGCATTCAGCATTGATTAACGGGTCTGGACAAACCTTTTTGCTTTGTGCTATGATAAACAAAACTGAATATCGAGGAATGAGTGATTCTTTCCTGAGGGGAAAGGATTGAAAAGGGAAGTCAGTTTGAAGCTGACGCGGTGCCCGCCACTGTAAAAAGGAGTCTGCTCACTTAATGTCACTGGGATATACCTGGGAAGACGTGGGTTGACGATGATCTTGAGCCAGGAGACCTGCTTATTCCGGAAATCGCAACGACCTACGGGAATGTTAGGGGGTGGATACCTGTGTATTTGGTAGTCTTACCTGATACTGGTTAAGTTTTTAACCCTTCCGTTGGCGGAGGGTTTTTTGCTTTTATTACCCCATGGAGGGGGTTGTGGTGTAACAATTAAAATAAAGAACTGTCAGTTACATGAACCAACATAAATTTAATTTGCGAAAGGAAGTTAGGGTTAATGAAAAAGGGATTACCTGTGTTATTGGCACTGGTGTTGGTTTTAGGGATTTTGACTGGCTGCGGTACACAAGCTGCGAAACAGACAATCGCACCGGCGGACCAAACCAGCCAAGTTACCGCGACCCAAACCGGCTATCCGTTGACAATTAAAGATGACTCGGGGACAGAAGTTACAATTCCGGCCAAGCCGAAGCGGATTATTTGCTTTGTACCCAGCGCTACAGAAACTCTATTTGCTTTAGGAGCAGGCAGCGATGTTATTGCTGTAACTAAATGGGATGACTATCCTGTAGACGTACAAAAAAAGGTTGAGTATGTATTTCAAGATAGCTTAAATCCGAACACTGAGCAAATCCTTAAGCTCAATCCTGACTTAGTTATCCTCGGTGAGAATGATGCCAAAACCATAACGGCGATTCGCAATCTAAAAATACCGGTAGTTGTTACCGCTCCCGAGAGTTTGGCAAGTACATACAAATCTATTGAGGAATTTGGTCAAATCACCGATACTCAGGCTTCCGCCAAAAAAATCGTTGACAGCATGCAGCAACAAGAACAGGCCATTGAGAAGAAAGCTGCCACGGTCAAGGAAGCAGACCGTCCCAAGGTTTGGATTGAAGTAGACCCGACTATGTACACAGCGGGAAGCGGCACGTTTATGGATGAGTTGGTTACCAAGGCCGGGGGTATAAATATCGCTGAAAATGTCAAGGGTTGGGCACAGTACAGCAGTGAAAAGGTGATTGCCGCAAATCCGCAGGTAATTTTAGATACCTACGGCTACTACGATGCAACAGCTAAACAAAATATTATGAAACGCCCGGGTTGGCAAGGTATTGACGCTGTAAAGAATCAAAGGGTTGTAGATCTTAACAGCGATATGGTGGACAGACCGGGACCGAGAATTATTGATGGTATGGAAAGTATCGCTAAAGCCTTATACCCTGATCTATTCAAGTAAGATGACCACTGACAAGAAGCGCACAAAGCATCTAATCTGGACAGGGGGACTGCTCTCCCTGCTTCTTTTATCAATTTTGGCCAGCATGTCCATTGGGTCTGTACATCTGCCTATTGGCTTATCCCTCCGAATTTTGCTCAATTATCTTCCGTTTATGCCACAAGCCGGAACCCCTGTCCAGAACGCAATTGTCTGGGATCTGCGTCTTCCCCGCATATTCCTGGCTATTGTTGTGGGAGCCATGCTCTCGGCATCCGGTGTAGCTTTTCAAGGAATTTTGCGCAACCCTTTGGCAGATCCATATATTTTGGGCGTATCGGTTGGTGCAGCCTTAGGTGCAGCCACTTCCATCCTTTTTTTTCAAAACACCTCTTTTCTCGGTCAACTAAGTCTGCCTTTGTTCTCCTTTGCCGGTGGCGTAATATCTTTGGTTCTTGTCTTAGTCCTTTCTGAATATCACGGACGACGGGAAAGGGAAAGTTTGATCCTGGCCGGCGTTGTGCTTCAGTCCTTTGTAGGTGCCTTCTTATCCTTTCTAATTGCCATAGCCGGACATCAGATGCAGGAAATTGTGTTTTGGATGATGGGAAGCCTGGCTAATCGCAGCTGGAGTGACGTTGCCATTCTCATCCCCTACTTTGTCTTGGGAATCTCCTACTTGCTGTTGCAATACCATGATCTTAACGTAATTGCTTTGGGTGAACGGGCAGCAACCCATTTAGGGATGGAGGTTGAAAAGAAGAAGATTTGGACTCTGGTTGTAGGTACTTTGCTTACGGCAGCGGCTGTCTCGGTGGTAGGGATTATCGGCTTTGTGGGATTAATTGTACCTCACCTTATGCGCTTATTAGTGGGACCTGATCATCGGATTCTCCTGCCGCTGTCCACTGTGGTCGGTGCAATCTTCTTACTCTGGTCTGACACCATTGCCAGAACGATAATACCCTCCCAAGAGTTGCCTATTGGCGTAATAACTGCTTTTGTGGGAGCGCCATTTTTTGCCTACTTATTAAAAAAGGGGCTGAGGAGGGGCAAACGTGAATCTTTTTGAGGTAACAGGAGTGAGTCAGGATTATGGTTGGGGTCAGGTGTTAAACGACATAAGTTTTCATTTGGCAGAAGGTGAAAACTTCGGCATCATTGGCCCTAACGGCAGTGGTAAGTCCACTTTAATTCGAGTAATCAGTGGTTTGCTTAGCCCTAGTCAAGGGGAAGTACGTTTTCGGGGTAAACCGGTGCATACTTACCGCAAAAAGGAACTGGCGAGGCAGATTGCGGTGCTGGAACAAGAGGGAACAGCCCTTTTACCCTTCTCCGTCAAAGACGTCGTCGCTATGGGTCGTTATCCGTGGTTAAAACTCTTTAGTGATATAAACTCAGAAGACGAGCGGATAATTGCAGAGGTGCTCAAGACCTTGGGATTGTGGGAGGTGCGGGCGAAGCCCGTTAATACCCTTAGCGGAGGGCAAAGACAACTGGTCTCATTGGCACGGGCTATGGCGCAACAACCCAGCGCTCTGATTCTGGACGAGCCGACTACCTATTTGGACATCGGCCACCAGGTCCTGGTTATGCAGCATGTGCGTCGTTGGTATATGGAACAGGGGATTACGGTAATAATGGTTTTACACGATTTGAACCTTGCCGGACAATATTGTGATCAATTGTTGTTGCTGGAACAGGGACAAATCAGGGCTTGGGGCAAGGCGGCGGAGGTGCTGGATGAAGGAACAATTACCAGCGTTTACCGCACCGGGCTGATAAAAGTTAATCATCCTGTACTTGGTGTTCCCCAATTTCTGCTTGCCAGCGTGTAGAGACAGGTCTGCAATATTTATCGAATTAACTCTTTAGACGAACCCACTGCCGCTCTGGACCCTCGAGGTGTAATCTGAGTATTACTCTGATTTTTGCTACCCATGATGTTGATATCGTCCCCTTGCTTGCTGACCGGGGACATTACTACACATTTGTGGTTTGAGCTGCAATAAACCATCAGTGAACCAGATGACGCCAAGGGCTCTTTGCAGCCAGATCCTTGAAATAGTCACAAAGAATTAGTTATTGCAAGACACTACCTATCAATCTAACAAAAAACAGCCCTCTTGATATGACTCAAGAGGGCTTAGGCAGGTTTGTTTAGTGACCAAAGGCCACCTCCATAGATTATTTGAGAAATAATAAAACTCCTACCCCGTTTAGAGGTAGGAGCCATTAGCCGTTAGGCAAACATGCAGGCAAACCAGTGTTGTCCGGAAGACGAGCCCCATCGTCATTTCAGTTTACATCCATCATAGAACAGATTGTAATTATCTGTCAAATGCCAAAAACTAATCAGTTGCCCATGATTCCCCACGCATCCCCTTAGCCCTTAATGTACCCGGCAGCATTCTGACAGGATTCTTGATGGTATATTGTGGCTAGCGAGAATGATATAATGGATATAAATCGAAAGCGTGGATGCCTCAGACAAGATCGATACCGTTTTGCCTGAGATTAGCAAGATGGTTGAGCGGGGGGCTGGTTTTCACTGCAGATGTGGACGTGCATAAATGGAGTAAATAGCTGTGTCGGAGGGTTTGGCCATGGGGCTGCATAACTACCTTTTTTCGGTGCGGAAACTCAATAACATGGGGCGGTGGGCCACCGAATTCATGCACCAAAGGAATACGGTCAGCGAGCACTCTTTTTTTGTTGCCCAGGTGGGGCAGATGTTAGCCCTGATTGAGGAACAGCACGGGAATGAAGTTGATTGGGGCAAGCTGTTTAAAAAGCTGCTGAACCACGACGTGATCGAAGCCTTAACAGGGGATATAATCAGTACTGTGAAACACAAGAACAGTGAAATCCGCAACATGGTAAGTTTACTGGAAAAAGAAGTGGCCGAGGAGACTTTGTTCGAAAATATGGATGAACCCTATCGGTCGATTTACCGGGAGTTGCTGTTCGACGGCAAGGACGAAACGCTTGAGGGCCGGATCCTCAGGTCGGCGGATGAAATAGATGCCCTGATGGAGTGTGTGGGGGAGATAAAACTCAACAATTTGAAGCCGTTTGTTGACAAATACTTTCTCATCCTGGCCAAGCTGGAGAAAAGCGAACTCGCCAGTGTAGGATACTTCGTTGCCAGAATCCTGCCCGAGATCATTTCGGATTGCGAGGCGCTCTCTGCCGGCCTGTAATTCCCGGCCTGCCGGCTAAGGCAAATTGATTTATGGCCTGGATTTGTAGTAAGATTAATATTGACTGCGCTATTGAGGGGGAAATCAATGAAAAAGGTTGAGTGTGTTATCCGGCCCGGGAAACTCGAAGAGTTAAAGGACGCTTTGGACCGGTTCGGCGTGCATGGGATGACGGTGAGCCAGGTTGTGGGCTGCGGCCTGCAGAAGGGCCGGACCGAGATTTACCGGGGCCAGGAATACCAAATCAATCTCCTGCCCAAGGTCAAGGTGGAAATAGTTGTAAAAGACGCCTGGGTGGACAAAGTGGTAAACATTATCAGCGAAGCCTGCCGCACCGGCGAAATCGGAGATGGAAAAATATTCATCATGCCGATTGACAATGTGATCCGCATCAGGACGGGCGAACAAGGGGACGAGGCCATCTGAGCCGCTTAAATTCAGGCTTGCTCCGCTAGTCCATGTTTGATATACTTAAAGAAACTTCAGAGTTTTTAGGCAATGGCGCCTGGAAATCCATGCTTTTCGGCAGGGGTTTCCAGGCGTTTCTTGTTTTCCCAAAACTTGTGGCGTATTTTTAAGGGGGAAGGGACAATGGGAGTTACCCTGCAAAACCTTGCTTCAGGACTGGACACAGTCTGGGTTCTGATGGCTGCGGCATTGGTTTGGTTCATGGAAGCCGGTTTCGCCGCTCTGGAGGCGGGCTTTATCCGCAGCAAAAACAGCATTAATATTATCATGAAAGTGTTTATGGACTGTACTGTGGGCCTGATCGGGTACTGGGCTCTGGGATTTGCCCTGATGTACGGCGCGGACCGCATGGGCCTGGTCGGAAGTTCCGGCTTTCTGTTTAACGGCACGGGGATTCCCGCGCTTAGCACCAGGGTAGCGCCCTATGCTTTCTGGCTGTTCCAGGCTGCCTTTGCCGTAGCCGTGGCCACCATAGTCTCGGGGGCCGTAGCCGAAAGGATGAAATTCGGCCCTTACATACTGTTCAGCTTTTTGGCCACCGCCGTAATCTATCCGGTGGCCGGGCACTGGGTCTGGGGCCAGGGCGGCTGGTTAAACAGGCTTGGCATGCTTGATTTTGCCGGTTCAGCCGTGGTGCATGCGGCAGGGGGCTGGGCTTCCCTGGCGGCGGTGCTGGTACTTGGGCCCCGCACCGGAAAATATAACAAGGATGGATCAGCCAACGTTATGCCGGGCCACAATATCCCCCTGGCGGCGCTGGGCGCCTTTATTCTCTGGGTGGGCTGGTTTGGGTTCAATCCCGGCAGCTCCTTGAGCGGCCTTGATCTGAACATTGCCCGGATTGCGGTTACCACCAACCTGGCTGCGGCCGCCGGCGGCGCCATGGGCACCCTGTTTACAATGTGGCGTTACGGGAAGCCCGACCCCAGCATGATCATCAACGGCGCCCTGGCAGGTCTGGTGGCTATCACTGCAGGGGCGGCCTATGTGGGCCCGGGCAGCGCAGTTATTATCGGCGCTGCAGCGGGTGTGCTCGTTGTCCTGGGTGTGGAATTGTTTGACCGGGTGAGGGCGGACGACCCGGTGGGGGCTATTGCGGTACACGGGGTATGCGGCAGTTTCGGCACTATAGCTGTGGGCCTGTTTGCGGAAAAAGGCGGCCTGTTGTTCGGCGGGGGAGTCAAGCAGCTCTTGATTCAACTACTGGGATTGGCGGTGGTCTCGGCCTGGGCCTTTGCAGGTTCCTTCACCATATTCAGCATCCTGAAAAAGACTGTGGGAATCAGAGTGAGCGTTGCCGAAGAGACGGAAGGGATGGACCTCAGTGAGCACGGAGTTGGGGCCTACAATGAATTGGTAGCCCAGGGACATTTCCCCCTCCATCTCGGGGGAGAGTTGAACTTAACCAGTCATGCGCTGGTCTCCGAGGCTGAAGGGTGAAAAACTAATGGGTAAAGGCCGGGAAAAGACGGAAGTCTCCTCCCGGCCTTTTTTGTAGCTCAGTATATACTCGGCAACTTTAGCCGAGTATATCGAACACGGGGTGCTGCGACGGACCGCGCAAACCCAAAAGAAGGGCCGGGGCTAGCGCGGTCCTAGTCCTAGAGAGGCTGAGACTAACATACATGTCTCAGCCTCGGCAGGGAAACGCGTGCGCTGAGGAAAAACGAAGCGCGCGTTTCTTGTTTTTTGGGCCCTTGCAAGGGTTTTAAGAGATGGCACCGGTCTTGCTAGAGGGATGGACGGAAGGAGGAGATGCAATGAGTGTTGCGAGAGAAGACCAGCCGGAAGGTGATCTGAGGCTGCAAGCGGCAGCACCTGCCTATCCGGACGCAAGCAACGACATACCTGTCATCGATGAGGAGAGCCTGGACCCGGAATTTATGCGCCTGGTGGAGGTGTTCTCCGGCAACCAGTACGTCAATTCCTGTATCCAGTGCGGCACCTGCTCGGGTTCCTGTGCTTTCAGTTATAAGATGCAGCAAACACCGCGCAAACTCATGGCCATGATTCGGGCCGGCATGCGGGATGAGGTTTTGGCGAGCGACACCTTTTGGTACTGCACATCCTGCTATTACTGCACGGCGCGCTGCCCGCGCGGGATCAACCTTACAGAAGTCATGTACGCCCTGCGCCACCTTGCGGGGAAGCGCCAGCATGCGCAAGCAGCTGTTTTCTACGATTGCTTCAATTCGGTGCTGCGCAGTTACGGCAGATTGTACGAGAGCGGCTTATTGGTGAGGCTGGCCCTGAAGACCGACCCGATGAGCCTGGTGGCTTATGGTCCCTTGGGAGTGAAGATGTTCCTCAAGGGTAAGCTAAACCTCCTGCCGGAGCGTGTGCGGGCCTTGGATGAGATTCGCAAGCTGTACGATATTGCGGCGGAAATGGAGGAGGGATTATGAATTTTGCCTATTACCCCGGTTGTTCCCTGCACGCTTCGGCACGGGAGTACGATGAATCTACCCTGGCGGTATTTCAGGCGCTTGAGGTGGGGTTGGAGGAGATAAACGACTGGAATTGCTGCGGCGCCACAGCTCTGCCCTCAACCAATTACCTGTTTTCCCTTCTGGTACCCGCCCGCAATCTGGCTCTGGCAGAGCAAAAGGGACAAATAGTGGCTGTAGCCTGTAATTCCTGCTTTGTTTCCTTGCGCCGAGCCAAAACAGTGTACGAGAATAACCCGGAATGGCGCAGCAAGATGCGGGAAGCGATGGAGCGGATCAACGTTAGTTTCAGCGGCAAAGCGCAGGTCAGGCATATCCTGGACATCGTGGTCAACGAAATCGGTCTGGAGCAGATTGCTGCCCGGGTGAAGCGCCCTCTGCAAGGACTTAAGGCCGTCCCCTATTATGGCTGCCAGATTGCCAGGCCCCTTAACGAATTCGCCCACACGGAATTGCCGACGGAAATGGACAGGCTGCTGCAAACCCTTGGGGTCAAGGTACTGCGTTATGACCACAAAACCAAATGCTGCGGCGGTTCCCACATCGCCACCAAAGAAGCTGACACCTTGGGGCTGAACCAGGAATTGCTGGAAGAGGCCCAGATGCGCGGGGCTGAGGCCATCGTGGTCAGCTGCCCGCTTTGTCAGTTGAACCTTGATGCCTACCAGGAAAAGATAAACCAGCGCTTCGGGACCAACTACCAGATTCCGGTGGTTTATTTTACCCAGCTGCTTGGCGCAGCCCTGGGGGTTCCTCTCAGGAAACTCGGACTCAGCCGCAATCTGGTCCCCGCCAGACGGCTGGTGGAAAAGCATATTGAGGAGGTGTTGTAATGACTGAGATCAAAACAGGTGTCTATATCTGCCACTGCGGCAGCAACATCTCGGATAAGGTGGATGTTGAGGCGGTCAGGGAATTTGCCTCGAAGCTCCCCGGTGTGGCAGTTAGCCGCGATTACAAGTACATGTGCTCCGAGCCGGGGCAGGAACTGATCAAAAAGGATATCGGAGGGCTTGGAATAAACCGGGTGGTGGTGGCTTCCTGTTCGCCGCGCATGCACGAGCCGACCTTCCGCCGCGCTTTGAGCGCTGCAGGGCTAAACGGCTATTTGATGGAGATGGCCAACATCCGGGAGCAGGTCTCCTGGGTGACGCAAAATCCCAGCCAGGCTACGGAAAAGGCCAAGGCCCTCATTTCAGGGGCTGTGCGCAAGGTGCGTTACAACCAGCCCTTGGAGGAGAGATATGTCGATGTGAACCCCAATGTCCTGGTGACGGGGGGCGGCATTGCCGGGCTCGAAGCTGCCCTGAAAATCGCCAACTCAGGCAACCAGGTCTACCTGGTGGAGAGAGAGGGGTCTGTTGGCGGCAACATGGCCAAGTTTGACAAGACCTTTCCGACCTTGGATTGCGCGGCCTGCATTTTAACGCCCAAAATGGTGGAGGCAGGACAGCACGAAAAGATTAAGCTCCTCACTTACAGTGAAGTAGCTCAGGTAGACGGCTTTGTGGGCAACTTTAAGGTAAAGGTCCGGCAAAAGGCCCGTTACATCGACCCCGCCAAATGCACGGCCTGCGGAGACTGCGAAAAGGTTTGTCCGGTAAACACCGCTGACGCTTTTAATGAGGGGCTCTCTGAGCGTAAAGCCGTTTACAAACTGTTCCCCCAGGCTGTGCCCAATGTATATCAGATTGAGAAGAAGGACAAGGCTCCTTGCCGGGTTGCCTGTCCGGCGGGAGTGAATGTCCAGGGTTATCTGGCCCTTACCCGGGAGGGAAAATACGGTGAAGCTCTGGCCCTGATCCAGGCAAACATGCCCATGCCGGCGGTGTGCGGCCGGGTGTGCTTTCATCCCTGTGAAGCTGAGTGCCGCAGGGGCGACGTGGACCAGCCTGTGGCCATCAATGCCGTTAAGCGCTTCCTGGCAGACTCAGCCGGCAAGCAGGATTTCCCGGAATCCGTGGCTTCAGCCAGGGCTAAGAGCGGTAAGAAGGTGGCGGTGATCGGCTCGGGTCCGGCGGGACTCTCGGCTGCTTATTACCTGAACGAGGCAGGACATACTGTCGTGGTTTTTGAAGCAAAGCCGGAGGCAGGAGGACTTTTGCGCTACGGCATCCCGGCCTACCGCTTGCCAAAAGGGGTGCTGCGCCGGGAAATCGAATCCCTGGTCCGGCAGGGGGTTAAAATTCGTACCGGTTCTCGGCTGGGAAAAGACTTCAGCCTCAAAGACCTGAAAGCCCAGGGTTATCAGGCTGTATTTTTGGCCGTTGGGGCCGGCAAGGAACAGTCCCCTGGAATTGAAGGGGAAAACTTAGGCGGGGTAAAAAGCGGCCTGAGTTTCCTGGCGGAGAGCAACAGCGGCGGCAAACCGGATGTGGGGGGCAAGGCGCTGGTCATAGGCGGCGGCAACGCTGCCGTGGACGCGGCCCGCACAGCTTTGCGCCTTGGCGCCGTAAGTGTGGAAGTAATCTACCGCCGCAGCCGCAAGGAGATGCCCGCCTTCGCAGAGGAGGTAGCCGAAGCCGAACGCGAGGGAATTACCTTCCGCTTCCTGTGTGCTCCGCTGAAAATTACGGGCCAGGGCGGCAGGGTGAGCGCCGTTGAGTGTCAGCAGATGGAACTGGGTGTACCTGATGCATCGGGGCGCAGGCAGCCGGTAGCGGTGCCCAATTCTAAGTTCAGTATTGCTGCCGACCAGGTAATTATCGCTGTAGGCCAGCGGGTAGACCTGGCCTTCAGCGGCAGCAATGAGTTTGAGACCGACGCGGGCGGAACAGTCAAAGTAAATGAGCACTACATGACCAACGTGCTGGGTGTGTTCGCCGGCGGGGACCTGGTGAGCGGTCCCGCCAGGATGGTGGACGCGGTGCAAGCGGGCAGAGAGGCTTCCCGCATGATCGATGCCTTTTTGCAAGGGGAAAAATTGCCGCAGCGCGAAAAATCCGGTGCGGTGCGCAAAGAAGATCTTGCCGGCAAAAAGTACTATGAGGCGCCGCGACACACGCCTGTCCACCTGGCCGTTGAAAGGCGGGGCTTGCAGGATGAGGTAGTGACCGGCCTTTCCGAACAAGAAGTGGTTGATGAGGCCAGGCGCTGCCTGGATTGCGGGGTTTGTTCGGAATGTCTGCAGTGTGTGCCTGCCTGCCAGGCTCAGGCCATCGATCACCGGGCCCAGGATGAATACGTGGATTTAGAGGCAGGAGCCATTATCCTGGCCACCGGCTATGAGACCCTGGACCCTACTTTAGGTGTGCAGTGGGGTTACGGGCGCTTCCCCAATATCCTTACCGGGCTGCAGTTTGAACGGCTGTCCAACGCCTCGGGACCGACGGGAGGCAAGATTATCGGGGAAAACGGCGCGGAGCCCGAGGCTGTAGCCATCCTGCACTGCATCGGCAGCAGGGACAAGAACTACAAGGAGTACTGTTCCAGGGTGTGCTGCATGGCCAGCCTGAAGTTCGCCCATCTGGTGAAGGAGAAGACCAAGGCCAAGGTCTACGAGTTCTATATCGACATGCGGTCCTATGGCAAAGGGTATGAGGAATTCTACAACCGGGTCCAGGATGAGGGGGTAAACTTTATCCGCGGCAAGGGCGCCGAGGTGATGGAGAAAAACGGCCGGCTGGTCGTCCGGGCTGAGGATACCCTGTTGGGGGTTTTCCGGGAAGTGCCCGTCGATATGGTTATCTTGAATTCTGCCCTGATACCCCGCAGCGACGCCGGCGCCGTTGCCCAACTGTTCAGCATCCAGCGCAGCCGGGAGGGTTTCTTCCTGGAGTCCCATCCCAAGCTGGAACCGGTCAAGTCGGCAACCGACGGCATTTACCTTGCCGGAACATGCCAGGGACCGAAGGACATCCCCGACACCGTGGCCCAGGCAGCAGGCGCCGCGGCCGAAGCCCTGGAGAGAATAGCAGCCGGGAGGGTTAAAGTGTCGCCCATTACGGCCTATAACGTCGCGGAGCGCTGTTCAGGCTGCAAAGTTTGCATTGAAATGTGCCCGTATAAGGCTATCTCCTATGAGCCGGAACAGCAGGTGGCGGTGTTTAACGAAGCGTTGTGCAAGGGCTGCGGCACTTGTGTTGCTTCCTGTCCCTCCGGAGCAGCCCGGATGCGCAATTTCGAGACTGACCAGATGCTGGAGATTATTGAGGGGGTGTGCGCGGTATGAGCTTCGAGCCCAAAATCGTAGGTTTTTTGTGTAACTGGTGCGCCTATACGGCCGCTGATCTGGCCGGGATATCGCGGCTCAAATACCCGGACAACATCCGCATCATCCGGGTAATGTGCACTGGGCGGATTGAGCCCTCCTTCGTGCTCAAGGCTTTTGCGTCCGGGGCTGACGGAGTGCTGGTGGCAGGCTGCCATCCAGGCGGCTGCCATTATCAGGAAGGTAACTACAAAGCTTACAAGCGCGCCCTGCTCATGAAAAAGCTGCTACCCCAGTTTGGGGTTGCGGCTGAGCGCTTCCGCCTGGAGTTTATCTCCAGCAGCGAGGGTGAGAAATTTGCCGCTGTGGTGGGGGAGATGGTAGCAAAGCTGAAGACTTACGGCCCCATGCAGAGTGTTAACCTGAGGCTGGCTGAGTTGGATGGGATTTTGGCGGAAGCGGAAGGAGGTGCCGCCGGTGGCAGACAAGCTTAAGTTCGCCTTTTACTGGAACGCCAGCTGCGGCGGGTGTGAGATTGCGGTACTGGACATCAATGAGAAGATCCTGGAGGTGGCTGCCCTGGCTGATATCCTGCTCTGGCCCGTGGCAGTGGATTTTAAGAAACACCATATTGAGGAGCTGCCTGACAAACACATCGATGTGAGTTTCATCAACGGCGGGACCCGCACCTCGGAGCAAAAAGAAATGGCGGAGCTTTTGCGCTGCAAGAGCAAGGCGGTTGTAGCCTTCGGCGCCTGCGCCTCCCTGGGCGGCATACCCTCCCTGGCCAATTTCCACAACCGGGAAGAGATTTTCCACCGCGCCTACATTGAAACTCCCAGCACGGACAACCCCAAGGGCATATTTCCCCAGGTAAAGACGGGCGTGCCCGAGGGCGAGGTGGAACTGCCTTTGTTCTTCAACCATGTCTACAGGTTGGACCAGGTGATAGATGTGGATTATTACCTGCCGGGCTGCCCGCCCACCCCTGAGATGATTGCTGCGGCGGTGACTGCCATCGCCACCAACAGCTTGCCCCCGGCGGGTACGGTCTTTGGCGGGCCCAGCACAGTGTGTGACTCCTGCAAACGGGTCAAGCAGGAAAAGAAAGTCAAAGGCTTCCACCGCATCCACGAGATTATTCCCGACCCTGAGCGCTGCCTGCTGGAACAGGGGATAATCTGTGCCGGTTCCGCAACCCGGGACGGCTGCGGCGCTCTTTGTCTCAACGCCAATATGCCCTGCCGCGGCTGCTTTGGGGCGCCGGACGGAGTGGCGGACCAAGGCGCCAAGCTGTTGTCAGCTCTGGCTACTGTCCTGGACAGCAATGATTTGGCTGAGATTGACACTATGATTAACCAGATTGTGGACCCGGCGGGCTACCTTTACCGCTTTGGCACCTCAAGTTCCCTCTTAAAACACAAGCTGGCCGGCGCCGGGGAGAGTGCGGACCAGGGGGTTCAGGCTAAGCAGCGGGAGGTGGCAAAATGAGCATGCAGCGCATTACGATTAATCCGATTACCAGGCTGGAAGGCCATGGCAAGATTGAAATATTCCTGGATGCCCAGGGGGATGTGGCCAACGCCTACCTGCAGATACCGGAACTGCGCGGCTTTGAAAAATTCTGCGAGGGAAGGCCGGCTGAGGAAATGCCGCGGATTACTCCCCGCATCTGCGGGGTCTGCCCCGGGGCCCACCACATGGCTTCAGCCAAGGCGGTGGACGGGGTGTTCAATGTCGAGCCGCCCCCGGTGGCAAAAAAGCTGAGGGAACTGTACTATAATGCCCACTACGTTCATTCCCACATCGCCCATTTCTACGCCCTGGCGGCGCCGGATTTTGTGCTGGGCCCCGATGCTGACCCGGCTGAGCGCAATATCCTGGGGGTTGTTGCCAAGGTGGGGCTGGAAATAGGCGGCGAGGTGATCAAGCACCGCGCTTATGCGCAGCAGATCCAGACTATGATCGGCGGCAAGGCCACGCATTCGGTTTGCGGCCTGCCAGGCGGGATGAGCAAGGCTCTGAATGAGGAAGAACGTAAAGACATCGAGGGCAAGGGGGAGTCCCTGGTCAAATTCTCCTTGTTCAGCCTGCAAATCTTTGAAGATGTGGTTCTGAAAAACAAGGCTTATCTTGACCTCATCCTGGGGGATGTCTATTACCTGCAGACCTATTACATGGGTCTGGTGGATGAAAAGAACAGGGTCAACTATTACGACGGCAAGGTACGGGTGGTGGACCCTGAGGGCAAGGAATACGCCAAGTTTTCCGGGCTGGATTATCTGAACCATATTTCTGAGCACGTTGAGCCCTGGTCATACCTCAAATTTCCCTTCCTGAAAGGAAAAGGATGGAAGGGATTTATAGATGGGAAGGAGAGCGGGGTATACCGGGTCGGGCCCTTGGCGCGGCTGAATGCGGCGGAGGGAATGTCAACCCCGCTGGCCCAGGAAGCCTATGAGAAGATGTATGGCACTATCGGCATGAAACCGGTGCACCATACCCTTGCCAACCACTGGGCCAGGTTGATTGAGCTTTTGAATGCCTCCGAACGGGTGCTGGAACTGGCCCGCGATCCGGAAATAACCGATCCCAACACCCGCAACTTACCTGCGGGTGTGCCCAAAGAAGGAGTGGGGATCGTGGAGGCGCCGCGGGGAACACTTTTCCACCACTATCAAACCGGTCCCGATGGGCTGATTACCAAGGCCAATATCATCGTGGGCACTACTAACAACAATGCGGCCATCAGCATGTCGGTTAAGCGGGCAGCTCAAAAGCTGATAAAAAAGGGTGAGGTCTCCGAAGGCATGTTGAACATGGTTGAAATGGCTTTTCGAGCCTATGATCCCTGCTTCGGCTGCGCCACTCACAGCCTGCCCGGTCAAATGCCCATAGTTGCCAAAATCTATGATCATAAGGGGAGCTTATGGCAGGAACTAATCCGGGATTAGGGAAATTATTGATATTAGGCTTGGGTAATACTATAGTGTCGGACGATGGGGTTGGCATTTACGTGGGCCGGCAGGTCAAAGACCTTTTGGCGGGCCCGGGTGTGGATTTCATTGAGTCCTCCCTGGCCGGACTGGAGCTGTTGGACTATATCTGCGGTTACGAACACCTGGTGATCATCGATGCGATTCAGACCCAAGGCGGCATCCCCGGGAGCCTGTACTACCTGAGCGAAGAGTCCTTAAGTTGGACAGTTCGGCTTGCTTCCATTCATGATGTCAACTTGGCAACAGCGCTGGAATTCGGCCGCCGGATGGGGATGGACGTACCTGACAGGGTAGAGATCTATGCGATTGAGGTCTCAGACCTAAAGACCTTCAGTGAAAGCTGCACCCCTGAGGTGGCCGCAGCTATTCCTGCCCTGGCAGGCCGGATCGCGTCTGATTTGCTTGAGAGGCGTGTTGACTATGCATGAACTGGCTATTGTCGAAGACTTGATGAATACAGTGGTGCAGAGTGCGCAGGAGCACAAGCTGCAGAGGGTGAAGAGCATTAAAATTGTAGTGGGCAAGAAGACTGCCGCCCTGCCCGACTCCCTTATGTTTTGCTTTGAAGCCCTCTCCCCGGAGACGATCCTGGCAGGCGCCAGCCTGGAAATCGAAGAGACCCCCGGACGGGAACTATACGTGGAGTATTACGACGCCGAGTGAACTCGTTTCACTAACGTGGAACCTCGAGACTTCGGTGGGGGAGTCTACCCCCACCGAAGCAGGGGACGGGGAACCACTCCAACTTGTAGAAGTGGGAGTCTCACGGTTGGATGAAAAAAGGAAATGGGGTAGAGCATAGTGCAGGTCAACCTGGCAACCAAGCTCCTGCGGGCCAATCGGGATGTGGCGGCGGAGAACAGGGAGAGGCTGCGTAAGCACGGAATTGTGGCCGTAAACCTGATAAGTTCGCCTGGGGCGGGCAAGACCACGCTGTTGGAGCGCACTGTGGAGGCTTTGAAGGATAAGATTCCTATGGCGGTTATTGAAGGGGACCAGTATACGGCGCTGGACGGTGAGCGGATTGAGCGCTTTGGGGTTCCGGTCGTTCAGATTAATACCCCGGGCGGGTGCCACCTGGATGCCGGGATGATTGCCACCGCCTTGGACAGTCTCGACCTGGAGAACCTGCGGCTCCTGATCATTGAAAATGTCGGCAACCTGATCTGCCCGGCGGAATTTGACCTGGGTGAGGGGTTTAAGGTTGGGGTGCTCAGTGTTACAGAGGGCAACGACAAACCGAAAAAGTACCCGGTAATTTTTCAGGACGCCCAGGCGGCCATAATCAACAAGGTTGATTTGCTGCCATATGTCAATTTCAGTTTGGAACATGCTGTTCAGGACCTACAGGAGATAAACCCCGGGTTGAAGGTCATCCCCGCTTCGGCCACCCGCCAGGACGGGCTGGAGGAGTGGTTTAACTGGCTGCTCGAGCAAATGTAATGATTTTCTGTCGCAATCACCAGCGAACTCGTTTAGCTTCCGCTAAACATCGGGGCTTCGGTGGAGGACTCTACCCCCACCGAAGAAAACTACGGGAGCAACCCCTACTTATAGAAGTAGGGGTCTCGGATATACGATGAAAAACGAAATATAAAACACCCCGTGGAGGACGGGGTGTTTTATATTTTTTTGTAGATTTCGTAGCCATAGTTGGCAAGACTATCAAAAAAAGAGGTCAAAAGTCAGACTCCCATGCCGCGTAGCGGCATCAATAAGTAATGAAACGTCCTGACTGGTGACTAGGACAACCAGAACCGTCCGTGCGTCCAAGATTAGGGCGTATTGTATAGTGGGTGCGATGCCCACCCAGTAAGGTCTAGCCAACCGCTGGTAGTTAGCCTTGGAGTTAGGCTGGTAACAGACTAATTT
>JAJZPO010000111.1 GCA_021811155.1 Bacillota bacterium
ATTAGTGGGAAGATCAATGAGGAAGCGAGCCGAAAAGCATGCTAGGCGACGTAGTCTGCTGAACGGAGCAGAAAGAAAATTCGACCCGGGCAGACCCAAAAAGGCTTGTTTCAGGGCAGAATTCAGAAGGCAGAATGTGCATGACGCACCACCTCCGCCGCCTTAAGAAGCAGATGGCTCGAAGTACTTTGAATCCTGAACTGCTGCGCTGTAATTGTAATATGGAAAGAAAGTGACTTGTCAAGATTCGGCAGGATTTGCTAGGACGTTCAGAACCGTCCCCGTTGTCCTAGAAGCATATGATAGTCAGGGTACAAAGGAAGTGAAAGAGGATTTGACCAGAGGGATTTTGCAGCAGGCCCTGGAGGAAGCCGGGCGTCTGAACCTGGCAGTTATTGCCCGCCACCAGGCTGTCAGAGAGCTGGCTGTGGTTGTCAACAACGGCAGGACGGAACGGGTAATGAGTGAGGAGTCCAGGGGTTTGGGGGTTCAGGTTTTCACCCCTGAGGGGTATTCAGGTTTTGCCTCCACAGACAACCCCAGCACGGAGATGGCCAGGGAACTTGCCGGCAAAGCGGCACAGCTGGCGGAGTTAAGCAGACAGTTTGGCGGTGAGAAGAACCAAGCAGTGTTTACGGCGCCTTATGCGGTGGTTCAGCCGGAATCGCCCCAGACTTATCCTTTTGACCACCTGGGCATTGAGGAACTGGAGCGGTTGGTTCAAGCAGAAAACCGCTATGTCCTGGAGAAGTTTGCCGGGATTTCGGTGCAAACTTCCTATCGTCAGATTGAAGAGACATGGCACATTGTCAGGACTGGCGGGTCGGAGGCGTCTTTTGTCATGCCGCGGTCAGTTCTGGCTCACTCCTTGACGGCGCGCAGCCCGGACGGAAAGTGCGTTACCACCCGGAGCGCTTATGGCGGCGCCGACCTGGGGATTTTGCTTGAACGGAGCAAATTGGAGGAGGGCAGGGCCCGCTGCGGCAAGATGGCTCAGCTTGCTCTGGACTTGCTCACTGCACCGCGGGCGGCAGGCGGCCATTATAAACTGGTAATTGATTACGCTTTGGCCAAGGGACTGGCCCACGAGGCTTTTGGCCATGCGGTGGAAACGGATGGAGTGAAGACCTCGGTCCTGGGGGAAGGGGGCAAGTTGAAGCTGGGTCTGGAGGTGGCAGACCCGCAGGTGTCCATCGTGGATGGGCCTCTGCCTGGAGACTGGGCCTACCAGCCCGTGAGCGCCAACGCTGTACCCAGGCAGAGCGTGAGAATAGTGGACAAGGGAAAACTTGCCGCCGGGCTGGGAGATTTGTTCTCAGCAGAGTTGGCGGGGGCAAGGCTTAGCGGCGCCGGCAGAGCGGAAAGTTATGCCCACATCCCGCTCCCACGGATGACGAATATCCGGATTGAGACGGAAAACCCTGTTCCTCTTGCCAAGGCTTGGTATGAGGTGAGCCCGGCGGAACTTTACCGCGTGCTGCTGGAACATGGACTGGCTGAAGAGCAGGAGGAAGTCTATTATCTTGCCGGGTATAAGGGGGGTCAGGTAAACACCCAGCACGGCGATTTTGTCTTTAACTGCAGCGCAGTTTACAAACTTGGCGCAAACCCTGTTCTATGCCAACCGGGCATTTTCGCAGGCAAAACTCTCTCCGCGCTGAAGGCAATCATGGCGGGAATCGGCCCGATGGTTACAGATGCGCTTGGGACCTGCGGCAAGTGGGGGCAGGGGGTGCCTTCCAGCGGGGGCAGCCATGCATTTCTGGTGCTGCGGGCGGACCCGGACATTACCCTGGGGGGTGAGTAGGTGGATCTGGTTGCTCATTTGGAACAGACTTTATACCGCTATGTCAGTGCGCCCCCGGCGGAGGAACTGCGCATTGCGGGTTGGCGTTTCGCGGTCAGCGATATGACAGTGGTCAAGGCTGGTATCCGCAACAACAGTCTGGGGGACGTATACGCCAGTCCCGGTGTCAGCAAAAGCTGCGCCGGGGATTTGTTGATCATCTGGCCCGGGGAACGCTGCAGCCATGCCGTAATCAACACCGCAGTTGTGAGGGAACTGGAGAGCAAGCTCCCGGGCTGGAAACAAGGGTCTTTCCGGGACCCCGAGGGATCGGCCCTGTTGGCTCCGCAGCCCTTGCCCTTAGTCGGGGTTGAACATCAAGGGGTAAAGCGTATGGTGCAGCAGGACCCCCGGGATCTGTTTGAACTCTTGGCCAGGTTCCGGCAGGAACTGCCTCAAAGAGGGGTAGAGAACATCCAGGCAGGAGTTCAGGCGGGCTGGGGTTTGCGCCATGTCAGGACATCCAAAGGTCTGTCAGTGAGCTACGCCCAAACTTCCTTCAGCGCCTATGCTCAGGCTGACGGCCTTTACGGCAGGGGTTTTGCCAAGAGACGGTCTCCCACTCAGGCGGAAGCTGGGGCGCTGATTGAAAATACCGCCGCGGTAACCAAAATGCTGAAAAGGGACGGGTCCCTGCGTGACGGCAGGATGAGCATAATCTTTGCCCCGGAACTGGTGGAGGCTTTTTGCGCCAAGTATCTGCTTACCAACTTCTCGGGAAATAATGTTGTGCATAAGCAGGCTGCCTATACGGTGGAGGATTTTGTCCGGGGTGGCCAGGTTCTTGACCCCAGGCTTTCCCTGGCAATAAACCCGCTCAGGGAAATGGAGCTCAGCTCCTACCTCTGCACAAGGGAAGGACTGCCGGCCCGAAAGGAATTCCTGGTAAAGGGCGGGAAGCTCATAACCCCCTACCTGACTGTCAAGGACAGCATCAAGGCGGGACTGCCTCCCACCCCCCTGCCGCAAGGGCAGGGCATCTGGCTGGAGGTGGATGGCGCCCGGACTCTGACCGCTTTGATTGAGGGGACAGAAAGCGGTATCCTGGTCTACAGCGTCCTCGGCCTGCACACCCAGGACCCTGTGAGCGGCAGCTATTCCCTTGCGGCCCCTCAATGCCTTAGAATAGAGAAAGGGAAGATTGCCGGCCGGGTGAAAACGGTGATTGCCGGCAACTTTCTGGAACATTTGGCGGACCCTGGCACGGAATACGGCCTGGAGCCGGGCGAAAGTTTTCCGGTTTTAAAATTTGAGGCCAAAGTCGCTCAGGGATAGGGAGGTTTTTTGAATGGCACTGGTAGATTTGCATACACATCCTTCAGCCCACGGTGAGACCGGCTTCAGCCTGGAAAATGTGGAACAGTTTGTGCTGCGTGGGATTGCCAGGGGCTGCAGCGATCTGGGGTTCAGCGACCATGACATGTTCCTGGCAGGCCTGAAGCAGGAGATCCTGGCAAACCTGCAGGCCAAATACCCGCAAATCAACCTGCGGCTTGGCCTGGAAGTGGATTACCGCCCGGGGACGGAAGCAGAAATCCGGCAGAAGCTGGCGCCTTTCCCCTTTGATTATCTGATTGGATCCGTGCACGAAGTGGGCGGCTGGATCTTTGACCACCCGGACTATATGGATGGGTACAAAAAATACCGGGGAGACGACTTGTACAGGGAGTACTTCACTCTGGTGGGCCAGGCAGCCAGGTCGGGGCTGTTTCAGGTCATAGGGCACCCGGACGTAATCAGGGTATTTGGTTTCAAGTGCGAGTCCCCTCTGCTGGAACTGGCAAGGCCGGCCCTGGAAGCAATCAGGGATGCCGGCCTGGCGATTGAAATCAATACTAACGGCAGGTACAAGCCCGTGGGGGATTTTTATCCTGCCAGGGAGGTCCTGGCGGAAGCGTTCCGGCTGGGCATCCCGGTTACTCTAGGCTCGGACGCCCATGAGGCGGCCAATGTGGCGCGGGATCTCGAAGAGGCCGTGGACCTGCTTAAGGAGATAGGTTACAGGTCGATCGTGTCATTTCAGAAAGGGGAAAGGATTGCATATCCTCTGTAGGTAGTCCTTAGGGGTCGGAATACAGAATTCAACCGAGGGAGCAGAGTTTGGGGTCGGCATTCAGACTCCCATGCCGCGTAGCGGCACCGCAGATAAATCTTGAGAGGTTTCTTGAACCATTCTGAATTCCGACCCTAAATTTTGCTCCAGAGTACCCTAGGGTATTAATTGCGCCGGGGGGTGTTTTTGGCTATAATTGCAAGTATACAAGTTAAGGAGACGCGGAAGGAGCAAAACCATGAACGTATACGACTTAGCCCATCAGCTGGCCAGTTCCCTGAACTCTTCTGAAGAATATACGGCCTTTGTGCAGGCTAAAGGAAAGGTCAAGGCTGATCCCGCCAATACCAAGATGCTGGCGGATTTTCAGATGAAACAATTTGAGATTCAGCAATATCAGTTTATGGGCCAGGAAGTAAGCCAGGACAAGCAGCAGGAACTGGAGCGGCTGTACAGTTTGCTAAGCCTGAACCCCATCATCAAGGAATATCTGGAGGCGGAATTCCGGTTTAACCGGATCATGAACGACGTACAAAAAATACTGGCGGACTCGATTCAGGAAGCGGTTCCACTCATGTTTGAGCAAGAGTAAGCAGATAATCGTCCGCTAAAGTTGCACCGGCGGTAGACGGTTTAAGCCGCCCGCCCGGTCAACTTTTTTGTTTAAATGGGAGGTGTGAGGAGCATGAATGATAATGTTTCCCTGATAGCTGCTTTTGGCGGTGGGTTGGCCTCCTTTCTTTCACCTTGTGTACTGCCGCTGGTCCCGGCTTATCTATCCCATCTGGTCTCCAATCAGACAGGAGAGGGTGCGCGGCGTGTGCTCCTGATCAGGGCTCTGGCCTTTGTGCTGGGTTTTTCCCTGGTCTTTATTCTGTTGGGGGCTTCCGCCAGTTTGATTGGGCGTGTCCTTAACGCCAACAAACCGCTCTTACGGGAGATAAGCGGAATTGCCATGATTTTTTTCGGACTGCACATGGTAGGGATATTAAAATTTGACTGGCTGTACCGCGAAAAGCGGATAGACTATTCACCGGGAGCAAAGGCTTCCATGGGCAGTTCCTTTGTGCTCGGGCTTGTGTTCGCCGCGGGCTGGACCCCCTGCATCGGGCCCATTCTGGCCAGTATCCTGATGTATGCAGGCAGCGCCGCCACGATCAAGCAGGGGACAATCCTGCTTATCTCCTACTCCCTGGGCATGGCGCTGCCCTTCCTCCTCTCGGCTCTGGCGGCACAGGGCCTGGGCAGCAGGTTAAGGCGCTTCAACAGGTATCTGCCTATTGTTACCAAAGTAAGCGGGGTAATCATGATAATATTTGGTTACCTGGTGTTTAATAATAAACTGCAGTGGCTGAGTTCCTATTTCAACTTTTTTTCAGTCTAGAAGACCCCCCACACCCGCTTGAAGTGTTAGGAGTGACTTAAGCATGAAGATTGGCATGGTCTGCTATCCGTCTTACGGCGGCAGCGGGGTGGTTGCCACGGAACTGGGCAAGCAATTGGCCCGCCGGGGCCACGAGGTACACTTCATTACCTATGAAAGGCCCTTCAAACTCTGCAGGTTCTATGAGAACGTATACTTCCACGAGGTGGAGGAAACCCATTATCCGGTATTTAAGGAATCTCCCTATACCCTTTCCCTGGCAAACAAGATACTCTCGGTCACCCGCTATGCCAACCTTGACCTGGTTCATGTCCACTATGCCATGCCCCACAGTATCAGCGCCTTCCTGGCAAAACAAATGCTGAAAGAACGGGACTTGCCGGTGGTAACAACCCTGCACGGGACGGATATCACCCTGGTAGGGGCCCAGGAGGACTTTTTTGACATCACCCGGTTAGGAATCGAAACCAGTGACGGGGTGACGGCGGTTTCCCAGGCCCTGACCAGGGAAACCAGGGAAATCTTCAAGACGGAAGTGGAAATTGAAACAGTCTACAATTTCATTGACCCGGAAGAGTACCGGCGGGTTCCCCTGCCCGGACTCAGGCAAAGGCTGGCCGGGACGGAGGAAAAAATTGTGGCCCACATCTCCAATTTCCGCCCGGTCAAGCGGGTGGGAGATGTGATCAGGATTTTTCGCCTTATCCTGGAGGAAGTGCCTGCCAAGCTCCTCCTGATCGGGGATGGGCCTGAAACTTCCTGCATGGAGAAACTGACTGAACTTTGGGGCCTGCAGGACAAAGTGCTGTTTCTGGGCAAGCAGGAAAGCGTGGTCGAGCTGTTGAGCATAGCCGACTTGTTTTTGCTGCCCTCTGAGAAGGAAAGCTTCGGGCTGGCAGCCTTGGAGGCTATGGCCTGCGAAGTGCCGGTAATTGCCAGTGAGGTCGGCGGGATCCCGGAGGTAGTGGCTGACGGCCATGCCGGGTATACTGCGCCGGCAGGCGACGTTGAAGGGATGGCGGCTTTGGCCGTAAAAATACTCAAGGATCAGGGTCTGCATGAAAGGTTGGCGCAGCAGGCCAGAATGCGGGCAGTGGAGAAATTTCACGTAGACGCGATTTTGCCGCAGTACGAAGAATTTTATTGGAAAATTATGAAAACGTGACATAAGTCATGGTGTGATTTCCCGCCATGTGTTAAGCTAGGTACAAAAATGCGGAGGGGAAGTTTTGGCGATGGATTTGACTTTGGACTCCCTGGCCCGGTCTTTTAGCGAGACCGGTTATGTCACCACTGAAGACGACCAAATCTTAATAACAGTCTATCTAGCCCTTAAACTAGGCAAACCACTCCTGGTCACCGGTGCGCCTGGGGTCGGTAAAACTGAAATCGCCAAAGTTCTCAGCAAGGCTTTCGACGCGGAGCTGATAAGGCTGCAGTGCTACGAAGGCTTGGATGAGCACAAGGCCCTTTACGAATGGAATTACCAGCGCCAGCTGCTGCGGATTCAAATGATGAAAGATTCAGAATGTCTGGCGGAAAAGGATCTGTTTTCTCCCGACTACCTCTTGGCCAGGCCCCTCTTGAAGGCTATCCAGAATTCGGGCCCGACAGTGCTGCTGATCGATGAGATTGACAAGACCGATGAAGAGTTTGAAGCCTTTTTGTTTGAGGTGTTGAGCGATTTTCAGGTTTCCATTCCGGAGCTGGGAACGGTCAGCGCCCAGCAGATTCCCATGGTGGTGCTTACCTCCAACGGGGAAAGGGAACTTTCGGATGGGCTGAAACGCCGCTGCATCTTCCTGTATGTGGAACTTCCCAGTGTGGATAAAGAGTATAAGATCATCAGGGCCAAGGTGCCTGAGGCCGGGGAAAAACTGAGCAGGCAGGTGGCCCAGGCGGTTTCGTTGCTACGCTCCGGGCTCGATCTGCGCAAACAGCCTTCCATTGCCGAAACCCTTGACTGGATCAGGGCTATGATGGCCCTGGAAGCAGAGCGGCTCACACCGGAACTAATCGACAAGACTTTGAACTTGCTGTTGAAGAATAAAGAGGACCGGGATGGATTTGAGAAGAATCTTGGCAGTGAAGACCTGGTAGACCAGGTGCTGCAGGCGGAATACAAAAACGCCGGGAGGTAGCGACATGCAGGAACTGGACCTCCGGGTAACCAATTTTGTGCATCTCTTGCGGGTCATGGGCATCCGGATCAGCGTTGCTGAAACCCTTGACGCCATTAAGGGCCTGACCTATGCCGATCTTGGGGACCGGGCCCAGGTCAAGGCGGCGCTCAGGGCCACATTGTTAAAAAACATGGACCAGCTTCCTTTATTCGAGGAAGCTTTCTCGTCTTATTTCTCGCCTCCAGAGGTCAAAGGGCAGAGGCATGCCCAGCGGCAGGAAGTTGAGCAGGTCCAGGCCCGGGAAATTTCCCGGGCTGAGAGTGAACTGCAGTTTCAGGGCGAGTCCCTGGAGTTGACGGTGGAACAGAAGCAGCTTTACTCCAAGCTGCCCGAGGAGGGTAAACAGCGCATCCAGGATTTCCTGCAACGCAGTTCAGAAGGTCATAAGCTGGGCGAAAAACTGGATGTCAACTTTAAGCCAATCATTGAAAATCTGGTGCGGGGCCAGCTCGACTACTGGAAGCGGCAGTTGGGGGAGGAAACGCCTTTATTTGATTTGGTTCCCAGCGGGGAGGATGAGATGGACGACCTCCTGCGCGAGGTGGCAGACAGCCTGCGGGAGCACCATGGCAATTATCTGTATGAGGACCTGAAGAACATCGCCGATAAGGACCTGCCCAAGGTGAACAGCTTGATCCGCAAGCTTTCCAAGCGCCTGGCCAGCCGCATCTCCCGCCGCTATCACAGTTCGAAACGGGTGGGCCGCCTGGATTTCAGGCGGACCATCCACAGCAGCCTGAGTTACGGCGGCACCCCGGTGGAACTGAAGTTCAAGCGCCGGCCCAGGAGCAAGCCGAAATTCCTGCTCCTCTGCGATGTCTCGGGCTCCATGGCCCGGTACGCCAGCTTTGTGCTCCAGTTTATTTACGGCCTCTCCAGCGCGCTGAAGGGGATCGAGAGTTTTGTCTTTTCTGAGGACCTGGAGCGGACGACCTTTGTGCGGGGGCAAAACTTTGAGGAGAGCATGGTCAAAATCATGAACAGGAGCCAGGAGTGGGGCGGCGGCACCAATCTGGCCCGGTCCTTGGACACTTTGCTCGCACACTACCCTGATGCAATCAGCAAGGATACGGTAATCATCCTGCTCAGTGACACCAAGACCCTGGAGGCGCGCCGGGCCGCTCTGCAGCTCAAGCAAATAGGCGAAAAGGTTAAGCAGATTATTTGGCTCAACACCCTGCCGCGCAAACAGTGGAGTCAGCATAAAAGCGTGCGGGAATTTGACAGGGTAAGCCGCATGTTCGAGTGCTATACCCTGGCCCACCTGGAGAAGATCATGTCATCCCAGTTCGTCTAAGGGCGCTGGGACGGTCCAGAAGTCAGAACTCAGATATGCATGCCGCTCACGGCACCACTGATGAATGAAACAGACCCGTCCCTCTGACACCTTTCTGCCGGATGAATAGATTTCTCTCACTCTGTACAAGCTATTAGGTGGAGTTGGGGCTTGTTCTAATTGGTACAAGCAGAGGGAGGAATTTAGGGTGGCAGTAATTGAGAAGTGCCGCACCTGCGGTTTTGAGCATGAAAATCATGATTTTGTTGTCTTTCAGCGCAACCATGTGGCCAACAAGGTGCTGCCTTTTTGCGCCAAATGCTCACGCCGGCTCTATCATGTGACATACAAACCTGTTCGCATCGACTTGTAATCCCAGTTTTTTTTCTCTTGTCAATTAGTCCAAGTTTTGCTATGCTATCCCTGTGGAAACTTTAGTTTTTATAGGAGGTTAAACAGAGATGGCATACGTTATTTCAGACGATTGCGTAGCTTGCGGCGCTTGCGCTTCCGAGTGTCCTTCAGGCTCCATCAGCGAAGGCGACGACAAATACGTAATTGACGCCAATACCTGCACTGACTGCGGTACTTGCGCGGAAGTTTGCCCGACCGGCGCTCCTCAACAGGCGTAACTGTTTTTAGAAGAGTAGGCGAGAAGAGGCTCAAAAGCCTCTTCTTTTATTTTACCTCAGGAAAGGATATACTCGGCAACTTTTGCCGAGTATATCGAACACGGGGTGCTGCGACGGACCGCGCAAGCCCAATAGAGGGTCGAGTCTAGCGCGGTCCTA
>JAJZPO010000014.1 GCA_021811155.1 Bacillota bacterium
ATCTATTGCTCAAGATCCGGACGTTATTCAACTGACTCAGAGGCAGGGGGTGGGGTGATGCGGTACTCTTTCTGGTTCGCCCTGGCTGGACAGGTGGTGCGTTTCCTCATGGTCCTGGCAATCCTCTGGATCCTGGCGCCGCAGCTTTTTGCGGCTTTTCACAACCTATACGAGTACTTGTTCAGTATTGACCGGATACCGAGCGGCAACCCGCTGAAAGTAGAAGTCCCTATGCAGCGGGTAAACCCGCCTGGTCAGCCGGTCTTCCAAGTGAAACGCGTTCCATAATCCCCAGGCAGGAATTCTCCCTTTGGATGTGGAAATACTCCCCGTCGCCTTTTTAATCCCTGAGAGGGAGTGGGGGCTTGGTTAAGTTAATTGATGAATTTATCCGTCATCTCACAGTTGAAAGGGGCTTGGCGCCCAATACCTGTGCGTCATATAGGCGGGATTTGTCGGATTTGGCCCGTTTCCTGCAGAAGCATCCGGGCTCTGGTCTGGCGGCTGCAAGCAAGCGGGAAATCTTAGCGTATCTCTTGCACCTGCAGCAGCAGGGGAAGGCCCCCGCTACTGTGTCACGACATTTGGCAGCCATACGCACTTTCTATCGTTTTCTGGTGAATGAGAGCTTGGTGGAGCGGGATCCCTCGGAGAACCTGGAAACACCGAAACTGGCAAAAAGACTGCCTAAAGTCCTGTCCGTCTCGGAGGTGGAACTGTTGCTCGGCCAGCCGAAACCAATTGAGCCGGCAGGCTTAAGGGACAGGGCCATGCTTGAAGTGCTTTACGCCACCGGCATGAGGGTTAGTGAATTAATCAGTCTGACCCTTAACCAGATAAATCTGGAACTTGGCTATGTCCGCTGCATTGGCAAGGGGTCAAAGGAGCGGATTATCCCGCTTGGCAGGAAAGCCAGCAAAAGTTTACGGGAATATTTGGCCAGGGGCAGAGCAAAACTAATCAGGCGGAAGGAGCCAACAGACCTGCTGTTTGTCAACCACCACGGCCGGGTTCTGACCCGCCAGGGGTTTTGGAAGATTATCAAAGCATATGCCGCCCAAGCGGGCATAGACAAGCCGATAACCCCTCATACCCTGCGACATTCCTTCGCCACCCACTTGTTGGAAAACGGCGCCGATTTACGGTCCGTGCAGGAGATGCTGGGGCATGTGGACATTTCCACCACTCAGATTTATACTCATCTGACCCGCAGCCGGCTCAAGGAAGTGTACGCGAAGACCCATCCCAGGGCCTGAGCGCCGCTTTGGGGCAGGCCCGCGGGAACGACATCAAGGAAGGCGGGAGCACAGATTGGATTCTAGACGTGTTGTGATAATGGTACTGGACAGTGTGGGTATCGGGGACCTCCCTGATGCCCATCTTTATGACAGTGAGGGCAGCAATACCCTGGCTAACACTGCCCGGGCTGTAGGCGGGCTCAGCCTGCCGCACCTTGGGGAAATGGGCTTGGGCAACATCCACCCGATTCTGGGTGTGTCTGCCGGGGTGCAGGCCACAGGGGCTTTTGGTAAAATGGCAGAGCGTTCTCCCGGCAAAGATACGATAACAGGCCATTGGGAAATGGCGGGAATCGTGCTGGAACATCCCTTCGTTACCTTCCCACAGGGTTTCCCCGCAGACTTTTTGCATGCCTATGAAAAGGAAATCGGCAGGGCAGTACTGGGTAACAAGGTGGCCTCGGGCACCGAGATCATCAAGGAACTCGGTGCGGAACATATTGCAACGGGCAAGCCTATCGTCTATACTTCCGCTGACAGTGTGTTTCAGGTAGCGGCCCATGAGGAAATCATCCCGCTCGAAGACCTTTACCGGATTTGTCAGGTTGCTAGGGAGATGCTGGTCGGACCGTTGAATGTTGCCCGGGTTATTGCCCGGCCTTTTGTGGGAACGGCGCCAGACAATTTCCAACGCACACCCAACAGGCATGATTTTGCTGTTTTACCGCCGGACAAAATCTTGCACCAGTACCTGGCTGAAGCCGGTTGGGAAGTAATGGCGGTGGGGAAAATCAAGGACATCTACCACGGGCTGGGTATCACCCAGCACCGGCCTGTAAAAAGCAACATGGACGCGGTGGACCAATTATTGTGGTTTTTGGACCAGGGAACTCCCGGATTGATCATGGCTAATCTGGTAGACTTCGACATGGTGTATGGACACCGGAACAACGCAGCGGGGTATGCGCACGCTCTGGAAGAGGTGGACGCACGCATGCAGGAAATTCTCGCCCGTCTGCGGCAAGATGACCTGTTATTTATTTCGGCAGATCATGGTTGCGACCCTACCACATCCAGTACGGACCATTCGCGGGAATATGTACCCCTGCTGGTATGGGGAGAAAGTGTCCGTGCCAATGTTAATCTCGGAATCCGGTCAAGTTTTGCCGATTTGGGAGCCACGGCAGCAGAACTGCTGGGTGTCACACTGCCTGTCGGGGAAAGCTTTCTCAAAGAAATTGTGAAATAAGGAGAAGGGTCAATGGAAAACTTACGTACCAAATTACAGGAAACATTATCCTTCCTGTCCTCCAAACTTCCAGCTAAGCCGAGGGTGGGTTTGATTCTGGGCTCTGGCCTGGGGGAACTGGTGCAGGAAATCAGCGGCCCCCTGGCCGTACCTTACAGGGACATACCCCATTTTCCCGTTTCCACAGTGGAAGGACATGCAGGACAACTGGTTTTTGGCCGTTTGCAGGGATGTGAAGTGGTGGCAATGCAGGGCAGGTTTCACCTCTACGAGGGATACCAGGCCAAAGAGGTGGTTTACCCTGTCTGGATTATGCGCCAACTGGGGGTGGAGACGCTCATTGTCACGAATGCCGCCGGAGGGGTGAATACAGAATTTCGGCCCGGTGATCTGGTGCTGATAAGAGACCATATCAACCTTACCGGGACAAACCCCCTGATTGGAGTTAATTATCCTGAATTGGGTCCGCGTTTCCCTGATATGTCTGAAGCCTATGACCCGGCTCTGCGGGAGCTGGCTTTCAGGGCGGCAGGGGAAGCAGGGATCAAGCTTGGAGAAGGAGTGTACTGCGCTCTTCTGGGTCCCAGCTATGAAACTCCTGCGGAAATTCGTTATCTGAGGTCCATCGGGGGAGACCAGGTGGGCATGAGTTCGGCCCTGGAAGTGATAGCGGCCAACCACTGCGGCCTGAGGGTGCTGGGGATTTCCTGCATCACCAACATGGCGGCGGGAATCCTGCCCGTTAAGCTCAATCACGCCGAAGTCATAGAAACGGCAGACCGGATCAAGGAAACCTTTAAAGCTCTCATTACTGCCATAGTAAAGAAACTTTAGCTTCAAAATAAGCGGATTTACGCTTAAACATTCTGAATTCTGAGAGGTGTGAACGTGGTGCGCGCTTATGATATTATAGCCAGGAAGCGGGACGGGGGAGAACTGAGCCGGGAGGAAATAGAGTTTTTGGTACAGGGCTTTACTTCCGGCGAGGTGAAGGACTATCAGATGTCGGCCTGGGCCATGGCTGTGTTTTTCCGCGGCATGAATCCGCGGGAGACCGCCGACCTGACCATGGCCATGGTGCACAGCGGCGATATGCTTGACTTAACAGACATCAAAGGGGTCAAGGTTGACAAGCACAGCACAGGCGGAGTCGGGGATAAGACTACCCTGGTCCTGGCCCCTCTGGTTGCTGCCGCAGATGTAAGTGTAGCCAAGATGTCCGGACGGGGGCTGGGCCATACCGGGGGCACGCTGGACAAGCTGGAAGCCATTCCGGGTTTTCGGGTAGAACTTTCCCGCCAGGAATTTACTGACAATGTCAACAGGAGCAAAATTGCCGTAGCCGGACAGAGCGGCAACCTGGTGCCGGCAGACAAAAAACTCTACGCCCTGAGGGATGTAACTGCTACAGTAAATTCCATTCCTTTAATCGCCAGCAGCGTGATGAGCAAGAAAATCGCCGCTGGGGCGGATGGAATAGTCCTGGATGTGAAGACAGGCAGCGGGGCTTTCATGAAAACCGTTGACGAATCATTTGCTCTTGCCAAGGCTATGGTGAAAATCGGCAGTCTGGTTGGCAGGAATACCACGGCTTTGGTTACAGACATGGATCAACCTTTGGGACTGACAGTTGGCAATGCCCTCGAAGTGAAGGAAGCCATTGCTACGCTCAAAGGGGAGGGACCGGAGGACCTGACAGAACTGTGCCTGGCTTTGGGCAGCGAAATGCTGGTGCTTGCCGGAGTGAGCACGGACAGCGGTCAAGCGCGTGAGCGCTTGCTGCAAGTGATCAAGAGCGGGGCGGCCCTGGAGAAGTTCAAGGAATTTGTTGCTGCTCAGGGAGGGAATCCTGGGGTTGCGGATGAATCCGGACTCCTGCCTGAAGCCCAGTATGTCCTGCCTGTTCTGGCTGAAAAGAGCGGTTTTGTCCAAGCTATTGCTGCCGAAGCCGTGGGCCGGTGCGCCATGGTCCTCGGGGCCGGCAGGGAGACGAAAGATAGCCCCATAGACTTAGGCGTGGGTGTAGTTTTGGTCAAGAAGCGCGGCAGCCAGGTTAAAGCAGGAGAAGTTCTGGCCTATATTCATGCAAATGACTCATCAAAGGTGCCCCAGGCAGTCCTGGAAATAAAAACGGCGTACTCTGTGCAGGATGAGTCTCCTGCCCGGGTCCCACTGGTATACGGAAGGGTTACATCCTCTGGGACTTCCCGGTTCTAACTGCCCGCCGGCCCGGATATAGTAGTTTGTAAAACGGGTCTAAAAAGGGATGAGCGGATGTGGGCAAAAAAACCACTCCCTGGAGAAGAAAGCCCAAAGTAAGGCAGTTGGACGCAGACATTAATACATCCATGAGTTTTGCTGTCGTGGGCAGCCCGGAAAAGTTCAGGCCCAGATTCCATGCCTATAAAGTATACAGGTTGTTAAAGGGTCTTGGGGCAGAGGTGTATGCCGTCTCTGCCGGGTTAAACAAAATTGAGAAGGATAAGGTCTTTCCCAGCCTTTTGTCGCTGCCCAAGCCGGTTGATGTACTCATACCATGCCTGCCGGCGCAATTTTCCCTAAGTATGGTTGATGAGGCTAACAAGGCTGGATTCAGGAAGGTCTGGTTTCAAAACCGTACCCTCTCCAAAGAGGCTTTTGAGTATTGTCAAGCCAATGAAATCCAGATTATCGAAGGCTGTGCCCTAAGGTATCAGGACTTTGGCAGTATCCTGAAGTTTGTGCACCCTTGTTACTGGCACGGCAAAACAATCGCCTACAAGCAAAAATACCTGTAAATTATCCCCTCTTGGTCTGGACATACTAACGTTAAAACAGATCCAGGGGGGAATTTTTATGCGTAAAATTGCCTTGTTGCTGGCTTTCAGTCTCCTGGTTAGCTTGGTGCCTGCCCCGGTATTTGGGGCGGAGGTGGAAACCGAAGCGGTATCCGCGATTCTCATGGACGCTGCCAGCGGCCAGATTCTATTTGAAAAGGAAGCTCACAAACGCCTGCCGCCTGCCAGCGTAACCAAGCTGATGACATTGCTGGTTGCCGTTGAAGCGGTAGAGTCAGGCAGAGTTAAGCTTACGGATAAGGTTACAGCCAGCGAGAACGCCTGGAAATTGGGCGGGTCCCAGATTTACCTGGAACCCGGTGAGACTTTTTCACTGGAACAGATGCTCATTGCCATTTCGGCCGGCTCAGCGAATGATGCCTGCGTCGCCGTGGCGGAACACATCAGCGGCACCCACGAAGCTTTTGTGGAAGAAATGAACAATAAGGCCAAAGAATTGGGTCTGAAAGACACGCACTTTGTCAATGCCTACGGCCTGCCGGCAGAAGGCCACTATACCAGCGCCTATGACCTGGCTGTCATGGGCAGATATGCCCTGCGCTATCCACTTCTGACCAAGCTGACAAGCATCAAGGAATACGACCTGCGGGACGGCAAGTTCAAATTGTGGAATACCAATAAGCTTTTGTGGTGGTACAAGGGAACAGACGGCTTTAAGACAGGCTGGACAACGGAAGCCCATTACTGTCTCGCCTCCACGGTGGAACGGGACGGCTTCCGGATGATTGCCGTGGTAATGGGCGTGCCCAAACCCAAGGGACACTTCTCCGAGTCCATGAAGCTCTATAACTGGGGCTTTGCCAAATACCAGTTCAAACAGCTCGCCGCCGCGAATACCCGCCAGGGTGTGGTCAAGGTTAAAAAGGGCACAGCGCTCGAAGTCGATGCGGTGACCCCTGCCAGGTTCGGCGTAGTGGTGGAAAAGGGTAAAGACAAGGACTACTGGGTGGAAACCAAGCTGGCCAACGGAGTAATTGCCCCGGTGCAAAAAGGGCAGAAACTGGGTGAACTGATACTGCACAAAGGCAAAGCAGAGGTGGCCAGGACGGACCTGGTTGCCGGCAGCTCGGTCCCCAAAGCCAACCTGTTACAGGAAATGAAGCGGGTATTCCAAGGGGTATTCAGCTACTGAACATTTTGATCTGCTGGGAGTAAGTGATGATCCTGAACAAACTAATAGAGGGGTGGTAAAACCACCCTCCTAGGATTCTGGTTTGAAACAGCCAAACCGTTCTTTAGTCCCCGTCTTCGGCCGGTTGCAGGTACTCCCGGATCCTTTTCAAGGCTACTCTCTCGATACGGGACACTTGAACCTGGGATAAACCGATAATCCCTGCCACTTCATTTTGAGTTTTGTCCTGAAAAAAGCGCAACAAGATAACTTGGCGTTCCCGTGGGGGCAGCTTTTCAACCACTTCTTTCAGGGTCAGGTTTTCAAACCATTCGTCCTGCTTGTCCGCAGAGAGTTGGTCCAAGACGAAAATCGGGTCGCTGTCATCCTGGTAGAGGGTTTCATGAATCGACGTGGGAGATTGCACAGCTTCAAAGGCTGTTACAATATCCTCCCTGGGGACATTGAGCGAGTTGGAAATCTCGGCCAATGTGGGTTCGCGTCCTAACTCTTTCGTTAGGCTTTCTTTCGAGCGGTTCGCTTTGTAAGCCAGTTCTTTATAAGAACGGGAGACTTTTACCGGGTTGTCATCCCGCAAGAAACGGCGGATTTCACCGATAATCATGGGTACGGCATAGGTCGAAAACTTAACGTTGTAATTGAAGTCGAACTTGTCGATGGCCTTAATCAGGCCGATGGTGCCGATTTGAAACAGGTCTTCCAATTCGTAACCCCGGTGGGCGAATCTCTGCACCAAATTAAAAATCAGCTTGAGGTTGCAGTTTACCAGCCTGTCCCTGGCTTCCTGGCTGCCGGCCTTGGCCTGGTGGAGCAAGTCCGTCATCTCATGGTCCGAAAGCAGGGGGAAGCGGGGGAGATTCATTTCAGTGAGCCTACCGTTCATTGCTCATCCTCCTTAATTCTGGGAGGAATTGAATGTACCGGCATCGCTGCTGATTTTTTTGACCAATGTCACTGTAGTGCCTTTGCCCGGTTCGGAGTCAACCTGTAAATCATCCATGAAAGATTGCATGAACACAAACCCCAGTCCCATCCGGTCCGGTTCAGTGCTATAGGCCGGCTCCATAGCTTTCTGAATATCCGCAATCCCTTTGCCCATATCGCTTATTCTGATTACCAGGCTGTCTGTGTCCTGCCAGGCTTCCAGGATAACTATACCTGAAGGAACCGCGCTGTAGGCGTGGATGATGGAATTGGAAACAGCCTCCGACACTGCTACCTTCAGTTCTTCTATGTCACTAAGCGTAAAGTTCAACTGGCCGGCAAGAGAGGCAATCACCAGGCGGGCCAGGGCCACATTTTCGCCGATGCCGGTAAACTCCAGTCTGATTTTGTTCTCCATGTTTAAGCCTCCCTTACAGCTTCGAGAGCCTGCTTTTCGCTTTCGTAAAACCGGATTATTTTTTGGATGCCGGAGAGTTCAAGAATTTTGCGCACCGGAGGCCGGGCTGCGGCAATCCACAGTTTCCCGCCCGATTGGCTGAGTTTCTTGTACCTGCCGATTATCACTCCCAAGCCCGAGCTGTCGATGAAAGACACCCCGCCCAGGTTGATAACCAGATTGCGCACTTGGCGCCGTTCCAGCTCAGGGTCTACTACGCGGCGGAACTCTTCGGCAGTTACCAGGTCAAATTCGCCAGCTATTTTGATTACCAGGGTGTCTCGGTGGTATTTCTTCTCTAGATTCATAGTGGTAGACCTCCTATATCTTACGGGCTGCTCTTGAGGGTCGGAATACAGAAGACAATCTCAAAAGTCGCACTCTGGGGTCGGAATACAGAATAACCCTGGCCGCCTTGCGGGACCCAGAATGAAATGAAAGAATCCATGCCGCATCGCGGCATAGTTGAGCGAGGGAAATCTCTGACCGAATTTCAAGGCAAGATATCATGAGATGACATCATTCTCCATTCTGAATTCTGTATTCCGACCCAAAAGAAAGACTCCTGTGGCCGATTTCTGTATTCCGACCCAAAAGAAAGACTTCTATGGCTGAGTTCTGTATTCCGACCAGCAAGAAAGACTTCGCTGGCTAACTCATGAGTTATTCTCGCTTTAGCAGTGTTATCCCTGCTGAAAACTGGAAATAAATTCTAATAACATTGTCGATTATTGGAGGTGGTGGCTTGGTAGGCATCAAAAGGTTCCTGTTGCTGCTCTTGGCGTGCAGTCTCTTTGTAATCTTTGGCCTCCCTGCCCCGGATTCCTCCCGCCTTGCCGCGCCAAATCAGAGTGGGAATCTAGGCCCAGAGCCTCAAACCAGCCTGGCCCATGGGTACGGGACAGTGCAGCAGGCGGGCGGCGAAGGAGTGCTTCCCGGTTCCGGACAACCGGACAAGCCGCTGCTGCAAGAATCAAGCACTGATTGGGGGGAGTACGCGGCAGAGTTCGGCAATCAGTCAGACGGCAGATTAAATGTTTTGTTCATGGGCATAGATGCCAGGGGAAAGGAACCAAGCCGCTCCGACAGCATGATTTTGTTAAGCATCAATCCTGAGGACAACACTGCGGTGGTAATGTCGATTATGCGTGACACATACGTGACCATCAGCGCTCCGAAACCGGTGAGGAACCGGATCAACACTGCCTATGCCATTGGCGGACCCGCTCTGGCTGCCAAGACGGTAAGCAGTTTCCTGCAAGTACCGGTGAAATACTACATGGTCATGGATTTCCAGGGATTTGAAAAGGCCATCGACGCCATTGGCGGCGTTGAACTTGATGTGGAGAAAAGGATGGATTACAAGGACGACGGCGTCTACGACATTCACCTGCAGGCGGGCAGGCAAATCCTGAATGGCCGGCAAGCCCTGGGTTATGCCCGGTTCCGCCATGACATCAAGGGAGATTACGCCAGGGTGGAGAGGCAGCGCAAGCTCTTAGGGGCGGTGAAAGACAAGATTCAAGGGATTCAAGCCGTGTATTATCTGCCCAAAATCATTGAAGCCGTGAGACCCTATGTCGAGACAAATCTGGACTTCCCTGCCTTGGCAGGTCTTGCCTACCTGGGCAGCCGTTTGCAAGAGATCAGGGCCTACACCGTTCCTGCGGCAGCGTCACACCACGTCCAAAGCGTGAATGGAATGGCGGTGCTCATTCCGGATATAGATAAAACCAGGCGTGAAGTTCGCGCCTACCTGCGCTAGGGGGTGAATCAAATGGGTAAATCACGCCTGCATTGGTTCATCTTTGTGGCTTTGCTGGGCTTGATTCTGACTGTTGCCCTGTCTTTCACCCTCTACCGGCTTTACGCGGGCGAGAAAAAGCCCTTGCCGGCCACCAGCGTGAGGTGCAATAATCCCTTAGCGCCGGTGCATATTCCGCCAAACCCCAGCTAATACTAAGAGGGAAAATTCGTCTAGGAGGAATGGTTGAACATGCATGTAGTAAAGGTGACTGAATTGATTGGCGAGTCAACCCAGAACTGGAATGACGCAGTGCAAAACGCAGTTAAACAGGCTGCCCGAGATATCCCTAACATCACCGGAGTAGAAGTTTACAATCTTACCTGCGGCGTGCGCGACGGCCAGCTGATTGAATACAAAGCGAACGTCAAAATAGCTTACAAAGATTAGACAAGGGGGTAGGGTCCAGGCAGATAAGGGCAGATCCTGTTACGAAGTCCGGGGTACGGAGTCCGAAGCCGGAAGGTTTGATATCGGGCTGCCGGTCCCGGACTTCGGACTTCACATTTGGGCGGGTGAAAAGGTGTGGAGCAAAGCGATAAATTAATTCCCCGGTTCAAGTCGGACGGAGAGAACACGGGCAGCTCGCCGGGAATGGGACCGGGCCAGGAACAGGTATCCCTGCAAACAGCCCGGTTAAAGCAAAAACAACAGCAGAAAAGGCAGCAGAGCCGGTTTCCCGGGCCTGTGCAAAGCTTGGTGGACCTGCTCGGACCGGAACAGCCTAAAGGTCAGATAGTTTCACCCGGTCAGCCCAAACTTACCCCCCAGGAGTATAAAGAGATTGTGGAAAGGCACAAACCCAAACCCACGCTGCTGAAAAACAGTGTATGGGCCTTTGGGGTGGGGGGAATTATTTGCGCTATTGGCCAGGTAATTCAAAACCTGCTGCATGCTCTCGGCATTAACGGTACTGCCATGGCTTCGGCATCTTCCGTTGTGATGATTTTCCTGGGCGCCCTGCTCACTGGACTGGGCGTTTATGATGAAATAGGCAAAAGGGCGGGGGCTGGGTCCATCGTGCCAATAACCGGGTTTGCCAACTCGATGGTTGCACCGGCCTTGGAGTTTAAACGGGAAGGCTTTGTCCTCGGTGTAGGGGCAAGGTTGTTTACCATAGCCGGGCCTGTACTGGTGTACGGAATTTTGACTTCGGTCATAATTGGCTTGATTAAATTGTTGGTGGGGTGAGTAGGCCTGATGAATTCCAAACTCCGGGGCAAACAAACCCTTGCTTTTCAAACACCGCCGGTAATCGTATCCATGGCCTCTATCGTGGGGCCTATGGAAGGACAGGGTCCGCTGGGCTCAAAATTTGACAAGGTTCTTCCGGATAACCTTGACGGGGAGCAGAGCTGGGAGAAGACCGAAAGCAAGATGCTTAAAGATGCGGCCAAACTGGCAATCTCCCAGGCTAAACTGACAGAACAGGATATCGGGTTTATGCTGGCGGGGGATTTATTGAACCAAATAACGGCGTCCAACTACGCAGCCAGGGACTTGCCTATCCCCTTTCTGGGTTTGTTTGGGGCCTGCTCGACCATGGCCCTGGGAATGGCGGTAGGGTCGATGCTGATTGACGGCGGCTACGCAGCGCGGGTGGTGGCGGCGGCATCCAGCCACCATGAGACAGCTGAACGCCAGTACCGTTATCCCACGGAACTGGGGGTGCAAAGGCCTATGTCGGCGCAGTGGACCGTTACCGGGGCCGGCGCCAGCCTTCTGGCCCAGGACGGTTACGGGGTGAAAATTACCCATGCCACTCTGGGTAAGGTAATCGACCTGGGAATAACAGACCCGTCAGACATGGGTTCCGCTATGGCGCCGGCTATCGCGGACACAATTATCACCCATTTTCAGGATCTGGGCCTAGGTCCGGAAGAATATGACCTGGTAATTACGGGCGACCTGGGAACAGTAGGCATGAATATCTGCCACGAACTGGTGCAGCGGGCCGGTTATGACCTGACCCGGTTCGCCGACTGCGGTGTCCTGATTTATGACCCAAGCCAGGATGCCCATGCCGGAGGGAGCGGGTGTGGCTGCTCTGCCGTGGTCATGAACGGCCATATTATGAAAGAAATTCTCGCGGGACGCCTGCGCAAGGCACTGTTTATCGGCAGCGGCGCACTGCTCAGCCCGACGTTCAGCCAGCAGGGTGAATCAATCCCTTCCGTTGGGCACGCAGTGGCCCTGGAAGGACCCGGTTAAAGGAGGTAGGAAGTATTGTTCGAGATGGTTGTACCCGCCTTTCTGGTAGGGGGAGCGCTTTGCTTGATAGCGCAGTTGCTCATGGATTTGACTAAACCGGCCATAACCCCAGCCCATGTGCTGGTCACTTACGTTACCGGCGGAGCCATCCTGACGGGACTGGGGATCTACGCACCGTTGGTCAAACTTGGCGGGGCTGGCGCCACTATCCCACTTACGGGCTTTGGCTATTCCCTGGCCAAGGGCGCCATGGAGGGTGCAGCCAAAAAAGGGTTAATCGGCGCTTTAACCGGGGGGCTTGAGGCATCTGCGGCGGGCATAGCAGCAGCGGTGGTTTTTGGCTATCTTGTCGCAGTAATCTTCAACCCCAAAGGCTAGAACATGGCCGGAAAGAAGAAGATAATTCTGATAACGGACGGAGATTCAGTGGCTGCCAAAACCCTTGAAGTGGTGGCAGACCGGGTGGGCGGTTCCTGCATATCAGCCTCCTGGGGCAATCCCACCCGTATTTCCGGTGAGCAGGTGGTGGAACTGATCAAACGTGCTAGGCGAGAGCCTGTACTGGTTATGGTGGATGACCGGGGAGCGGCGGGAAAGGGGAAGGGCGAATCAGTACTCGAGTACCTGGTTAACCATCCGGATATCGATGTTTTGGGAACTGTGGCAGTGGCATCCAATTCCATTACCCATAACGGGATCAAAGTCGACCTGTCTATTGACCGGGACTGTGAAAAGATTGATGGGCCAGTGGACAAATTTGGTTTGCCGGAGCCCCTCGGCAATAAGTATCTGGAAGGAGATACGGTTGAAATCCTGGCAAAACTGGAAGTCCCGGTTATTGTCGGTACAGGGGATACGGGAAAAATGGAAGGGAAAGACAGCATGTACCTGGGGGCCGAGGTTACGACCCGCGCGGTACAGGAGATTTTAGCAAGGAGCGGAGAATAATGGGGCGTTCCAGGAGCCAACAGCAAAATGTGCAGGAGCCCGAGAGCGAAAAGGACATCAAAGTAAGCAAGAACTACCAGGAAAACGTTGACTTCCTCAAGCAGGAGCTTGGGGTGGGCGCCAGCTTCGACGTTATATTCACAGAAATCCTGGTAGGGGGCAAAAAGATTGCGATTTTCGGCCTTAACGGCATGGTTGACGGTGAGGTGCTGTCCCAGATCATGGCTGTGCTGGAACTGGCGCAGCGCGAAAACATGGTGCCCAATACCCTGGAAAAAGTGTTTCAGGGGAGGATAGCCACAAACCAGGTCACTAAAGTCAGCACCATGGACAAGGTGATTTTCTTTGTCCTATCAGGCCCTGTTGCCTTGGTGGTGGAGGGTGCGGAAGAAATCATCATAGTAGATATCCGCTCTTATCCGGGCCGTATGCCGGAAGAGCCCGACATTGAACGGGTTACCCGCGGCTCACGCGATGGATTTGTGGAAACCCTGGTGTTCAACGTGGCGCTTATCAGGCGGAGGCTGCGGGATCCTAAGCTGCGCATGGAAATCATGCAGGCAGGCAGCCGGTCCAAGACCGATGTCTGCGTCGCCTACATCGAAGATGTAGCTAACAGGGATTTGGTGGATGTAATAAAAAAGGAAATCCAGGCCATCAAGATTGACGGCATTCCCATGGCGGAAAAATCGGTGGAAGAGTTCATCCTGGGCAAGAAATACTGGAACCCCTTTCCCAAGGTGAGATACACAGAAAGGCCGGACGTTGCCGCGATTCATCTCTTGGAAGGACATGTGCTGGTGATGGTGGACACATCGCCCAGCGTGATGATTACACCTTCCACCCTGTTTCACCACATGCAGCACGCTGAAGAATACCGGCAGAACCCGGCTGTCGGGGTTTACATCCGCTGGATTAGGTTTTTGGCCATCTTTCTTTCGGTCTTTCTGGTGCCTGCTTGGTTCGTACTGGCCAGTGACCCCGGCTATCTGCCAGGATGGCTGAAATTCGTCGGCTTGTCCAAAGTAACTAAGATTCCCCTGGGCTGGCAGCTGCTTACGGGGGAAATAGGTATTGATATAGTGCGTATGGCGGCAATCCATACTCCCACCCCGCTGGCAACTGCGCTCGGCATCATCGCCGCGTTCATGCTCGGCGATGTGGCCATCAAAGCAGGACTGTTTGCGCCTGAAGTTATCATGTATCTGGCCTTTTCGGCCGTGGGCACCTTTGCTACTCCCAGCTATGAGCTGAGCGTGGCCAACCGCCTGGCCCGCATTTTCATGATTCTCGCAGTTTGGTTTTTCAATGTCTGGGGCTTTGTCGCAGGTACCGTGCTGATCCTGTTGTTGCTGGGGTTTACCAAGTCTTTTGGTGTTCCTTACCTGTGGCCTTTGGTACCTTTCAATTGGCAAGCGCTCCGGTCTATCCTGGTCCGGTCCCCGGTGCCGATTCACAATATCCGCCCCAGTATCTTGAAGCCCCAGGATCCCACCAGACAGCCGGAGGGCAGAAACTAAAGTGGGGGCAGAATTCAGAATTCAGACTTGCATGCCGCTTCACGGCACCGCTGATGAATGAAAACAGACCTGTAAGCTCAAGGGTGAATTTTCTTTCTGCGCAGAGAAGCATTACGGAGGAGGAAGGTCAATGAGGAAGCGAGCCGAAAAGCATGCTAGGCGACGTAGTCTGCTGAACGGAGCAGAAAGAAAATTCGACCCGGGCAGACCCAAAAAACTTGTATCAAGAAGAACAACGGGTACGCCTTAGTAATCGACAGACAAACTTTAGGAGGTAAAATTGCATGAGGATAGGGGTGCCCAGGGGGCTGCTCTTTTTCTATTACTATCCCTTGTGGGAAGCGTTCTTCCGCACTCTGGGTGTTGAGCTTGTTGTTTCCGCACCTACTTCACGGCCGCTGTTTAACCGGGGGGTAGTGTTAGCCAGTGATGAAACCTGCTTGCCGGTAAAAGTCTTTTTCGGTCACATTGAAAGCCTGCGTGAGAAACAGGTGGATTATGTTTTTTTGCCGCGCATGGTGAGCATGGAAAAAAGAACTTATCTCTGCCCCAAACTCTTGGGCTTTCCGGAAGTCGTTACCTCGGTAATCACCGATTTGCCGCCTGTACTCACCGCCAATTTCAATTTGCGCAAGAACCCCAAAGAATTGGACAAGGCGCTGCATGAGTTGGGAAAACAGCTTGGGTATAATGCCAGACGAATCCAGCAGGCTGTAGAAGCGGCCCGGGAGGCCCAGGCCAGGTTTGAGGACCTGCTCCTGGGCGGCCAGGAATTTGACCTGGCGGTGAAAGGAAGGAGTGCAGAGCGGAACACCGCTGAGGTAGCCCTGCGGATCGGAGTCCTCGGCCATGCCTATATGTTGTATGACAGGTTTACGAGCCTGGATATCAAGGGCAAGTTGAGCAAATTTGGCACAGAGATAATCACTGCGGAAACAGTGGACTCAGGCGAGATAGACCACTATATGGAGCAGCTGCCGAAAAAAATGTTCTGGAGCCACAGCAAGCGCATTTTGGGAGCCGCCTACAGCTTTATCGACGATCCCCGGGTGCACGGCCTGGTTCACCTCAGCTGCTTTGGCTGCGGGCCTGATTCCATGATAGCGGACATGGTTGAGAGGGCTTGCCGCCGCAGGGGAAAGCCCTTTATGGTTCTGACCTTGGATGAACATACGGGTGAGGCCGGACTTGTTACCCGCTTGGAAGCCTATGTGGACATGCTGCGCAGGAGGGTTGAGGTTGAAAATAACATTTCCGCACATGGGTAATATCTGGATACCGGTTAAGGCTTTGTTTGATTACCTGGACATAGAGTTCGTCCTGCCGCCCCAAAACTCAAAACGCACCCTCAGCCTGGGAACGCAGCATTCCCCTGAAGGGGCCTGCCTCCCATTTAAACTCAATATCGGCAACCTGATTGATGCAGCTGCCCAGGGCGCGGACACTATGTTGATGACGGGGGGTGTGGGCCCTTGCAGATTTGGGTACTATGGAGACCTGGAGAGGGACATACTCGCAGACTTGGGCATAAACCTTAAGCTCATCACGCTTGAGCCGCCGGACGGCAGTCTGACCGGTCTGGCCCGGAGAATCAAGCTCGCCGCGGGGGACAAACCCTGGCCGAGAATTATCGGCGCCGTCAAATTCGCTTACGGCAAGGCGTTGGCTATGGACCGGATAGAAGACATCATTCACTGGGCCAGGCCGCGGGCGCTAAATCCGCGTCTGGCGGAAGAAATTTACCGTCAGGCCCAGACAGAACTTGACCAGGCCCGGGATGCCAAAGGAGTCGACCGGGTGGTGCGGGACACACGCTCGCGGGTGCGGGGACTGGCCCTGAAACAAGACTATGAACCGTTGCGGGTGGGGATCGTGGGAGAAATCTACACCCTGCTTGACCCCTTTTCCTGCCATGATATTGAGCGCCACTTGGGGCATTTGGGAGTTCATGTGGACCGTTCCATCTATATCAGCGGTTGGATTAACGAGCATGTTTTTCAGGGCCTGTACAAGGCCTATAAAGACATATCCCACCACAAGGCGCTGGCCAAACCTTTTCTCAACCATACTGTGGGCGGGCACGGCCAGGAAACCATCGGCGGCGCCGTTGACTTTGCCAGGCACGGCTTTGACGGGGTGATCCACCTGCTGCCGCTTACCTGCATGCCGGAAATCGTCGCCGCCTCAATTTTGCCGCAGGTCAGTAAAAGTTTGCAGATTCCAGTCATGACCCTTTACGTTGACGAACAGGCGGGCGAGGCGGGACTTCTCACCCGCCTGGAAGCCTTTATTGATTTGATCGACAGGGAAAAAAGAATGAACCGGAGGATCAGTGATGAACAGACTGTACTTGGGGGTTGATGTTGGCTCAGTCAGCACCAACCTGGTGCTGATGGACGAAAACAGGGAAGTGAGGCAGGGACTGTACCTGCGCACCCAGGGGAGGCCTCTGGAGACAATTCAGAAGGGGCTGTCCCAGCTCAAACTGGACGGGGGCATGATTAACGGTGTAGGTACCACGGGCAGCGCCAGGAACCTGGCGGCCGCGGTACTGGGGGCCGATGTGGTCAAGAACGAAATCACAGCCCACGCTGTCGCCTCGTCCAACCTGGTTCCTGGGGTGCAGACCATTTTGGAAATTGGCGGACAGGACTCGAAAATCATCATCCTGCGCAACGGAGTGGTGAGCGACTTCGCCATGAACACGGTCTGTGCTGCGGGAACCGGTTCATTTCTCGACCAGCAGGCAGGCCGGTTGGACATTGAGATTGAAGATTTTGGCGATATTGCCCTGACCTCCAAGCTGCCTGTGCGGATTGCGGGCAGATGCTCGGTGTTTGCCGAATCAGACATGATTCATAAACAGCAATTAGGCCACAGCATGCCGGACATTCTGGCAGGCCTGTGTGAGGCAATGGTGCGCAACTATCTCAACAATGTGGGCAAAGGGAAGGACATTCAGGCTCCCGTGGTGTTTCAGGGCGGGGTGGCAGCAAACCGCGGCATCCGCAGGGCCTTTGAGCAGGCCCTGGGGCTTGAGATTATAGTACCGGAGCACTTCAGCGTCATGGGTGCGGTGGGAGCCGCAATCCTGGCCCAGGAGGCCGTAGCGGGGGGCAAACCCAGCTGTTTCCGGGGACTCAATACCGCCACAAGCCAGTTTATCGCTTCCAGTTTCGAATGTTCCGGCTGTCCCAATCTGTGTGAGATTGTTCAGATTGGACTGGAAGACAATGTCCTGGCCCGCTGGGGAGACCGCTGCGGCAAATGGGCCGTCCAGGAGGTCAGCCCTGCTGAAACCGAGACAGCGTAAAACGAGAATTCAGGAGTCAGGAGTCAGGAGATGGAGGCTTGGACTGACAGAGTTTGGCAGCATTCTTGATTCTGCACTTGAACTTATACAAGTCAGGGGACGGTGTCAAATTATTGAGAACCGTTCTCCGTTGTCATGGTGAATTAGCAGTCTGGAGGCAGAAGTTGGAGTGGGAATCCCAAACCATTCTGACTTCTGACTCCTGACTTCTGAATTCCTCTACAAAGGAATACCTGAAAAAAAGTTGACACATCAAAAAATACTTGTTAAACTTTTACACAAGCTAAGTTAATAACATATGCCTCATCTCCCCAGGAGGTGAGGTAGAGGCGCGGAGTATCAAAAGTAGCCGGTGAAGCGGGGGTCGCGATGAAGCCGGGGAAAGGGATATCCGCCGAAGCGTTTAGGCCACCCCGGCCTATTCAGCTGGGCCTGCATCAAACAGGTGCAGGACTGTCACCGGCTGCTTTTCCCGGCGGCCAGTGGAGCACTATCTCACATCAGGGGAAAAAGGGCTTCCGTGTTTTATGGCCTTTTTGGGCGATAACCGGGGGTTTGTCCCCTGTTATCGCTCTTTTCGTTTTTAAAATGGAATTGTAAGGAGTTGGCTAGGGATGAAATTGCACGGAACAATGGAAATTAACGCCGCAGGTCATCTGGTAATCGGTGGCTGCGATACAGTCGACCTGGCGCAGGAATTCGGCACGCCGCTCTACATCATGGACGAGGAACTGATCCGCCTTACCTGCCGGGAATACTACCGGTCTTTCACCGGCAAATACGGCAATTCTGAAGTGATTTACGCCAGCAAGACCTTTTCCACCCTGGCCATGTGCCATATGGTTAAAGAGGAGGGACTGGGCCTGGATGTGGTTTCGGGCGGCGAACTCTATACTGCGCTGGAGGCTAAGTTCCCTCCCCAGCACATCTATTTTCACGGCAACAACAAAACTCCGGCTGAACTGGAGTTTGCCATCGAGGCTAAAGTCGGCAGGATCGTGGTTGACAATTACCGGGAGCTGGAACTGCTCAACGCCTTGGCCGCTGAACACGGCAGGGTGGTGGATGTCCTGGTGCGGGTGGCCCCGGGGGTTGAAGCCCACACCCATGAATACATCCAGACAGGTCAGATTGATTCCAAGTTCGGCTTTACGGTTTCTACCGGGGATGCCCTGAAGGCTGTACAAATGGTAACAGAAGCGGCAAACCTGGAGTTCCAGGGCTTGCACTGCCATATCGGTTCTCAGATTTTCGAACTGGATTCCTACCGCCATACCGCCAGGGTAATGATGGAGCTTGGCGCGGAAATCAGGGAGAAAACAGGCGCCGTGGTGCGTGAACTCAATCTCGGCGGGGGCTTCGGCATTTATTATGTGGCAGGGGACACCCCGGCGAAAATTTCCGATTATGCTGATTTGGTCATGGGTACGGTCAGCGACCTGGCTGCGTCCTATTCCCTGCCCATGCCCAAAGTCATTGTTGAACCCGGTCGCTCTATTGCGGGTCCCGCCGGCACCACCCTTTACACCATCGGCTCCAGCAAAGATATTCCGGGAGTGCGCAAGTATGTGGCCGTTGACGGCGGCATGGCCGACAATCCCCGCCCCGCCCTGTATCAGTCCCGCTATGAAGCGGTGCTGGCCAACCGGGCGTCTGAAGCGCCCGAGGAGGTTGTATCCATTACCGGCAAATGCTGTGAGTCCGGGGATATGCTGATCTGGGACATAGACCTGCCCCGCGTCAACAGCGGCGACTTGCTGGCAGTGCTCTGCACAGGGGCTTACAACTACTCCATGTCCTCCAACTACAACCGCCTGCCCCGGCCGGCGGTAGTTCTGGTCAAAGACGGTGAAGCCGATGTGATCGTGGAGCGCGAAACTTATGATGATCTGGTCAGAAATGACCTGATTCCAGAAAGACTGCTCCGTTCACGCAGCCTCAGGGTAGCCGGCCGCTAATCGAAGTTCGATGTTCGAGGTTCGATGTTCGAAATGCAAGTGGGTGTCAAGGGGACAGTCCCCTTGACACTTGTCCCCTTGACACTGCAAGTAAGTTTTGAAGCTAGGAGAGCTGCTGAGCAAGATCAGCGGCTTTTTCTTTTCCAACGGGGGACTAGGACGCCGGGGACGGTTCTGGCGTCCTAGCGAAAAAAGTCGTTTGGTGATCGTTCTCTCTTGATTAGAGTGTCGAGTGGCACTGGTCTGTCTATATATCTCAAAGGGACAGTCCCCTTGACACTCTTCTTCTGCATTTCAAGTTGGTGTTGGTAAATGTTATAATACTAGGAAGCTGGTGAATTTTGTCCGGCTGCAGGTACTGAGGGGTGTCGTGTTTGGAACTGATCCTGTCGCATAATAATTTGGACTTTGACGGTCTTGCTTCCATGCTGGCCGCCGGCAGGCTCCACCCCGGCGCTGTCATGGCTATCGCGGGCAAGCCAGCCGGGCAGGTCAGAGAGTTTTTGGCTTTGCACAAAGATGCCCTGCCCATTCTAGATCTCAAAAACATAGAATGGTCGGAAGTGACCAAAGTCATACTTGTCGACACCCACTCTCTCGTCCGCTCCGGTATGCCGGCGAACCTATTGGCGGAGAGCCGACCGGTGATTGACATATACGATCATCACCCTGCAAGTCCGGAAGATATAAAAGGTGAGCGGGAATTAGTGGAAGCGGTAGGCGCCAATACTACCCTTATGGTGGAACTGCTGCAAAAACATAAGCTGGCCATCTCCCCGTTTGAAGCAACCTTATTTGCCCTCGGCATTTATGAAGATACAGGCAGTCTCATGTTTGAGAGCACCACGGCCAGGGACGCGGCGGCTTTAAGTTTCCTGCTTGGGGCAGGAGCCAACTTAAAGGTTGTGGGGGAATTTATCGAGCGCTCCCTGTCCAGGCAGCAGAAGTCCCTGCTCAATACTTTGCTTACAGCGGCGCACCATTATTTGATTAAAGGAACCAGGCTGCTCATTACCACTGCTTCCGTCAGCGAATATATTGGCGGTCTTGCCCTGCTCGTGCATAAGATTGGGGAAATTGAAAACCTGGATTTGATTTTTGCCGTGGTCAGAATGGATGACCGTGTTCATATTGTGGCCAGAGGCAAGGGCGCAAACGTTGCAGTCAATGAAATTTTGCGGGAATTCGGCGGGGCGGGTCATGCCAAAGCTGCCTCAGCCACGGTGAAAAACGGAGACCCGGAAATGATTGTCCGGCAGCTGCTTGCCCTACTGGAAGAAAGAATAGCGCCTGAGACCAGGGCCAGGGAAATTATGTCAACTGCCGTCAGAAGGCTGTCTGTACACAGCAGCATGTCAGAGGCGAGGGATATGCTCTTGCGCTACGGCCACACCGGGCTGCCCGTGGTTGACGGTGACCTGGTGGCGGGGATAATTTCACGCCGGGATGTGGACAAGGCGATGCAGCACGGGCTAGGGCATGCGCCTGTAAGGGGGTACATGTCCCGCCAGGTGGTGAGCACCGGGCCGGATACCCCCTTAAGTGAAATCCAGGAGTTAATGATAACCCATGATATTGGCCGCCTGCCCGTGCTTGAGCAGGGCAGGTTGATAGGGATTATCTCCCGTTCAGATGTCCTGCGCACTCTGCACGGCCAGTCGGTACCTGTAAGCCACCAGATCCTGCGCCAGAGGAGCAGGGTCCAGGGCCGGGAGGTGTTGCGGCTGATGGAAGGGCTGCCCCTTGAGGTGCGGGACTTGTTCCGCCTGGTCCAGGTGTTGAGCGCAGAACAAGGTCTTAAGGTTTATGTGGTGGGAGGGTTTGTGCGCGACTTACTGTTGGGGGTGCCAAACCTGGATGTGGATCTGGTGGTGGAGGGGGATGGACCCGGCTTTGCCAAAGCCTTGGGTGGGGCATTGGGCGCAAGGGTTTCTTTTCATCCCCAGTTTGGCACTGCCAATTTGACCAAGGATCGGCTTAACCTGGATGTGGTTACAGCCAGAAGCGAGTACTACCCTTCTCCGGCCTCTCTGCCAACGGTGGAAAACTCGTCTTTAAAACAAGACCTGTACCGGCGGGACTTTACCATCAACGCCATGGCTATCGCACTGGATGGGGCGGAATTTGGCAGCCTGATAGACTACTACGGCGGGTACCGGGATTTGCAGCAGGGTGAAATCCGGACCCTGCACAACCTGAGTTTCGTTGATGACCCCACCCGGATACTGCGGGCCCTGCGGTTTGAACAGCGCTGCGGCTTTCAGATGGAAGCCCAAACCTTGCACCTTTTGCAGAACGCTATCAGAGATGTGGAGCTCCAGCGCCTCAGCCGCGACCGCCTGAGAAATGAATTCATTCTGGTGCTGCAGGAAGAACAGGCAGGCAAGATCTTGGCGCGGCTGGCAGAACTGAAGGCCTGGGAACAGATTTTACCCGGGGTACCCGGACATGAGTTGGAGCATAAAACCCGGCAGGCCGGGAGCGCTTGCGCCTTTCTGACAGAGCTTGGTCTTTGGACCGGCGGGGATTTATGGCAGATAAGGCTTTTAGCCTTACTACAGGGTATGGAAGCCGAAAAGGCGGAGGAGGCGCTGCAGAAACTCAATTTTGAGCGGCGTTTGCTGCTCCTGGCCAGGGAGTTTTTGCAGTCGGAAGCAGTGCTGAAAGGATTTTTATCCTTGGAAGGCGAATTGAAAAAGGGTTCAGTCCACCGGGTCCTGGGCAAGGTCCACAGGGAGGCACTGGCAGCTGTACTGACGGTACCGGAGTTAAATCCCTGGGTGAAGGATTACCTCACCGCGTGGACCAAGGTCAGGGTGCTGGTCACCGGCAAGGACCTCAAGCAATTGAACATTCCCCCCGGGCCGTTGTATGCCAAGCTGCTGGCATCGTTATGGGATGCCAGGCTGGAGGGTAAGGTAAACAATGAGGCTGAGGAAATCGCGTTAATCAAAACACTAATCAAGGAGGCAACAGATGTTCAACACTAGCCTGTCAGACATTATCGTCCGCGTTCCCGCCCTGCTGATTGCCTTTGCCTTTCATGAGTGGGCTCACGCTGCCATGGCAGATCATTTCGGTGATCCTACCCCCCGGAACCAGGGCAGGTTAAGCCTGAATCCTTTTGTCCATCTTGATATCATCGGCACCTTGATGGTTTTAATGGCAAATTTCGGATGGGCCAAACCGGTGCAAACCAATCCCGCCTATTACAGGGGCAACAAGCGGCGGGCGGATTTAATGGTGTCCGTGGCCGGGGTCGCGATGAATTTTTTAATAGCTTTTGTGGTGCTGATTATCTACAAGCTGGTTTACTATTTTACCGGCGGAGACAGCTATTCGAGACAACTCTTGTCTGTCTTGGATGAAATCGTGGTCTTAAACATCATTTTGGGGATATTCAACCTCTTTCCCATCCCGCCTTTGGACGGATTTCATGTTTTGGCGGATATTTTGCCGGAGGAACTGGCAGCTAATTTGTACCGTTTCGAGCAGTATGGCACGCTGCTTCTGCTGCTCATCATCCTTACTCCGGTAGCCAGTTATATCCTGGGCCCTGTTTTTGGCGTTATCCTAAACTTTTTTGACCTTGTTACTAATGGATTACTTGGATTGTTCGGAGTGGGCTGATGGACTATCAAATCAAACTGGAAATGTTCGAGGGCCCCTTTGATCTGCTGTTTCACTTGATCGGAAAAAATGAAGTGGACATTTATGATATTCCTATCGCTAAAATTACCGACCAGTATGTCTCTTACATAGCTACCCTGCAGTCCCTCGACCTGGAGGTGGCCAGCGAATTTCTGGTCATGGCAGCGACCCTTGTCCAAATCAAGTCTCGCATGCTTTTGCCCAAGCCTCCCAAGGCGGAAGTGGGTGAACCTGAGCCCGACCCGCGGGATGAACTGGTGATTCGCCTCCTGGAGTACAAAAAGTTCAAGGCTGTCGCCGCCTTGTTAGGGGAGCGGGAGCAAAACCAGGGTTTGGTTTTCACGCATCCGGTAAACGTAGATGAATTCATCGAGGAGTTTGCCGAGAAAAACCCTTTGCGTGGCGTCACCCTATCAGACCTGCTTGATGCCCTGCAGGAAGTGCTGCTGCGGGTTGAAGCGGAAGAGAGGGTGGAGGAGATTTCCCGCGAGGAAATCACGGTCCGCGATAAGATGAGGGAAATTGTACGCAGAATCATTTTCGCTCCGGGGGGAATTTATTTCCGGGAACTGTTCCGGGGCACCCGCACCAGAACGGAAGTTGTAACTACTTTTTTGGCTTTGTTGGAACTAATCCGTCTGGGCAAGGTAATAGTACGCCAGACCGAGAATTTTGCGGAGATGCTGATTTGCCGGTTTCAGGCTGCTGAAGTTTACGGGACTGAGGTGACGGACGGCTTTGCTGTTTCATGATGAATTGCTGGCAGCAGTGGAGGGAATTCTGTTTGCCGCCAGTGAGCCCTTGAGTCTGGAGCGGATTGCGGAAATCCTGGAGGTCAGCCGGGAAGACGCCCTGGAATTGGTCGAAACTCTCACCGGCCAGTACCAGGCGCAGCACCGGGGTATCCAGGTGGTTGAACTGGCGGGGGGGTACCAGCTGTCCACGCGCTCCGAGCTTGCTCCATATATCGAGCGGATGTACAAACCGCAATTTCACGGTTTGTCCCACGCTGCGCTGGAGACCTTGGCCATTATTGCTTACAAACAACCTGTAACCAGGGGTGAGATTGAATTGATCCGGGGGGTTCAATCGGACCGAGCGGTCTCTACTCTGGTGGAAAAGAGCTTGATCAAGGAAGTTGGCCGCAAAGAGGGTCCGGGCAGGCCGGTCCTGTTTGGCACCACGGATGAGTTTCTCAGGCACTTCGGGCTTAAGAATTTGGCCGATTTGCCATCCGAGGCAGAAATTATTCTTAGTGACGGCAGCGATGAGCCCGGGACTCCCGCATAGGGAGCCCGGGCTTTGGTATATTTTGGCCTTGGGACTGTGAAACTAGACTAACAGGAACTACTTATGGGTCAGAAGTCAGGAGTCAGAAGTCAGGAGTCAGAATGATCGGGCAGTTTCCTTAAGTATTCTGACTTCTGACTCCTGAATTCTGATTACTTCAAGCAGGTGTGATTGGTGTGTCTCTGGTAACCTTTTTACTGGCCCTGGTAATATTCACAGGATTGCTGGCAGCCATTCCCTTTCAGTTCAGGTTCAGTTACCGGCGGGTAGGGGAAAATGACAGGCTGACTATTGGCCTGAGTTGTTTTTCAGGTCTGTGGAGCTACAAGGTGGACATTCCTGCATTGGACTGGCGCTGGTCCCTGATTCCCCATCTCCGCTTCACCAAGGAGTCTAGCGACGGCCAGGGCCAAAAAACGCAGACCGAGGAGATAAAACCCAGGCGGTTTAACTTGTGGCTGGTAAACCGTATTCTGGGGCAATTTTTTAGCTTGGTGCACCAGGCCCGGCGGGTCAGGCGCTGGTTTTATAAAGGGATCCGCTGCAGCGATTTGCGCTGCATCGTCGAAGTAGGGGTGGAGGATGCGGCCGACACAGGCTTGATGGTTGGCGGACTCTGGAGCTTACTTGGCTATTACCTGGGGAAACTCAACAACAATATCACTTTCCAGGTCCCAAAACCCCAGGTGGCAGTGTACCCCTCCTTCCGCACGCCCCAATTCAAAGTTGACATCGATTGCATATTTGATGTGAGGATAGGTCATATACTAATTGCCGGCTTTAAAGTGTTCAGGATCGTCAAGCTTGGCTTAAAGGGGGTAAAACCTGGTGAACCATCCCATTGAAGCACTTATGGGGCCAAGCACGGATATTGCATGACCTGGGAATATTTCCGAATGAAATATGGATGGGCAACCGCACACTCACGACTGAAGTCACGAGTGTGCGGTTGCCGGGCATCAATCTGACAGTCGTGTCTTTTGCCTGTGCCAAAAAACACCAGAAGATGTTGTTGACACCTCTGTTACTATCGTTTAGAATATTCTAAACGATAGTAACAGAGGTGACTCCGTGCATACCGAGTTAGAGTTGGCACAAGAACGGTTAATTGATGCCCTTGGCAGGCAAAGCGCTTTTTGGGGAGTTGGAAAGGTAACCGGTGAGTTATTCGCGGTCTTATATTTAGCAATGGAACCTTTGAGTTTGGGGGAAGTTGCCAAAGCCTTGAAAGTAAGTAAGGGAAATGTCAGTGTTGCCATCCGGGTTTTGGAACAGCTTGGAATGGTTAAGCGTGTTTACAGGCGGGGAGACCGGCGTGTGTATTTTGAAGCAGAGACAGATTTTTGGCTTATCGCCCATCGTGTGTTAGAAAGAAGAAACAAGCCGGAATTTCACGAGTCTTTCAGCACTCTGCGAGAAAGCTTAAGTCATGCCCTGACAGCAGAGTCGTCCATTCACAAGGATTTTGTGTTAAGCAGGTTAGACAAGCTAAATAGTTTTTATGACGAATTGGACTCTATTGTTAATCTCTTACTAAAATTAGACCCCCGTCATATCTCTCGGATAATTCGTTTGGTCTCTCGCTTTCAAGCTAAGAAGCAAGACACTGACCTGTAGATGGCTTGGAGGATGGGAAAATGGTAGAGACTATTTTTTTTGGTCGCCATTCCGGAGGTGGGAAGATGAATGTCTTGATCTTTGGTGGGACAGGTTTTGTCGGGAGAAACCTGACAGATGAATTGCTTGATAATGGATATCAGGTGTTCATTGTAACAAGGAATCGCCAAAGAACGGCCAAGGACTTGGGACATGAAGCAGAGGTGATTGAGTGGGACAATAATTCCCCTCTTTCCTCTATAAATAAGTTTGGGGCAATTGACGTTGTTATTAATCTGGCGGGGGAGTCTATAGGCAACCGTCGCTGGTCCAAGGCAGTGAAGCACGAAATTTTGGCGAGCAGGATTAGAACTACCCGTGCAATTGTTTCTGCCATCAACAATCATACCATTGAGCCGAAAGTGCTGATTAACGCTTCAGCAGTTGGATATTATGGACCTCGGCAAGATGATGAGATTACTGAGTATGAAGCAGCGGGACAGGACTTTCTGGCTCAAGTTTGCCGGGAGTGGGAAAACGAAGCATACAAGGTTAAATGCGATCTGACCAGAGTTGTTACTGTTCGGATTGGCGTTGTTTTGGGAAAAGAAGGGGCTCTTAACAGAATGGCGATGCCCTTTAAGTCCTACATGGGAGGTCCTTTGGGCACGGGAAACCAATGGCTTTCCTGGATACACGTCAAGGACCTGACGGGTTTGATACGGTTCGTAATTGAACATCAAGAACTTATAGGACCAATCAATGCCACTGCTCCGGAGCCGCTAACCATGAGGAACTTTTGCCATGTTTTGGGTGAAGTTATGAATCGGCCCTCCTGGTTGCCAGTTCCGGAATTTATACTTAAGATAGCATTAGGACAAATGGCTGAAATGTTAATACACGGTCAAAGGGTTGTGCCGAATAAAATTATTGGCGCAGGTTTTAAGTTTCGGTTTCCTAAACTAAAACCGGCGCTAGAGGATGCTTTAGGATTGCATATTTAATCTTAGGATAGGTCATATTATAATTGCCGGTTTTAAAGCGTTCTGGATTGACAAACTTGGATTAAAAGGGGGTAAAATCTGGTGAACCATCCCATTGAAGCATTAATGAAAACCGCCATGGAAAGCATCAAGGAAATGGTGGATGTGAATACGATAGTTGGTGATGCCGTGGAGACTCCGGATGGCAGCGTGATAATTCCTGTCTCCCGGGTTGCCTGCGGTTTTGCCGCGGGCGGCAGTGAGTTTGATACAGGCAGTTCCGGTGCATCCGCCAAGACCCAGGACGGGACTGCACTCCCTTTCGGCGGGGGCAGCGGCGCCGGAGTTTCGGTTCAGCCGGTGGGTTTCCTGGTAGTTGGCAACGGTCAGGTGAGGCTCTTAGCCGTGGACAGCAACGCTGTGTTTGACCGGTTAATAGATGCGGTGCCCCAGGTAATCGACAAGGTGAGCCAGATCATCAAGGGCGATAAACCCGGAGAAGAACTACAGGTGAAAAAAGTAGAAGTGGAACATTAGATCCGTCGAACCTGTAACTAAAGCTACTGAAGGCGTAAAGCCTTCTTTTTTTATCCGTTTCTGTTTGCCGCATGAATGGCCTGGAAATCGCCAGATTCCAAACTTGCTTCCTCAACCGTTTTTGGAAACTTTTGTAAAGAAGCTTGGCAAAAGTTAACTAGAAACGGATGTTTTTGTTGTTAAGACCCAATTATCCATAGTATGATTAAATTATATAAAAATTGCTTTTTTTTAATTGGGATTAAGCTTTAATAAGCGGGTTCTAGCTGAATCATGGTAAAGAATTGGAGTGGGCGCTATGCGTTTAAGTATTTGCATGATGGTAAAAAACGAAGAGAAGAACCTGGAAAGGTGCCTGAAAAGTCAGCACCCTCTCAGAGAAGCCCTGGATTCAGAATTGATTATCATCGATACGGGTTCAACGGACAGCACTGTGCAGATTGCGGAACGCTTCACTGAGCAAGTCTATTTGCACCCATGGGACAACGACTTTTCCGGGATGAGAAATAAATCCATCAGCTACGCCAAAGGGGACTGGATTCTGATTATCGATGCGGATGAGGAAATCCTGGACGCGGCGGCAATGATTAACTTCTTGACCTCTGAAGATTCGAAGCTCTACGGGAGTGCTGGGGTAACTGTAATCAGCCCGGTGTTTGAAGAGTCGCAGTCTGTGAAATCTGTTTTTGTGCAATGCCGGTTGTTCAAAAACGACGGATGCTTCAGGTATGAAGGCACTGTGCATAACCAGCCCAAGTTTAAGGGTGAGACTATAACCTTGGAAACAAGTTTCATGCACTATGGTTACATAGCTACAGACAAAGAACTGATGGACCGGAAGTTCCTTAGGACCAGCACCCTGCTCAAGTCAGAGCTGGAAAAGGATCCGCAAAACGTCTATTACCGCTTTCAACTTTCAACATCCTACAAAATGCACGGCGACATTGTGCCTGCCTTATCAGAAATCTTGCTGGCTTACGACCAGATGCGCAAGCAGAAGCTGAATCCCCGCGCCAATCTGAACATCTACTACCAGTTGGTAATCTGTCTCATTGACAACGAAAGGTACGAAGCGGCAGAACAAAAGTGCATTGAAGGGCTTCAGATAGAAAAAGACCATATCGACCTTTACTACTATTTGGCTGCCATTGAAGCGAAGTTTGGCAAAAACGAATTAGCCATAAAGGATTATGAGACTTACCTAAAGCTAGTGGCAGATTACGACAATCTGGCTGCGCGCAAGGACTGTGCTTTTTACACTCTGGGAAGGGTGGAAGAGGTTCAGCTTAAGTTAGCGGGATTATACTTGAAAAAAGGGAATCACGCCAGATCCTTGGCTAACCTTGAGCATGTCACGGCAAAAGAATTTGCTCCTAATGTTATCGATGCCCGGGTCAAGCTCTTGATTGCCTGGGACAAGCTCACTGAGTTGAAAGAATTTTTTTTGCAAACGGTGGCAGCGGGAAATCCTTTCAGCAGCATCATTTTTGATGCGCTGGAAACGCAGAAAAACACGCTGGAACAGGACGCACGCCCCGATTTTCTGCGCCTGTTTTCCAACGGGTCCAGCGAGTATGAACGGCTCAATTCCATCAGGCTGGCCTTCTCTGCGGGTAACGCGGCGATATTGGACCAGCTTGATAGTTTTGTGCAGGAGGCCAATCTTAATGCCTGCGGCTCCTTTTTTGCTGATGTACTTTATTATGCGCTGCGTCTGAACGGGCCATTGGGAAAGATGTTCCGCAATGTTTCTGAAGACAAGCTGAATGACTTTTTCAATTATCTCAGACAGGAATACAAAGACCTGGACGAGCATGTTGAAAGATACCTGGACAAGTTTTCGCCGGCTAACCTGCCTGCCGATGCCAGGATGAACAAGGTATTGGCGCGCCATACACTGCTGGCTGGCAAATTGCAGGAGTCCGCATATAAGTCCGTCTTCCTGAAATATGTGAGTGATGGAATGCTGTGGGTCAGGAAAACTTACTCTGAATTCAGCCTGCAGAGTGAAAACGTGTCTTTGCTCAATGACCATGAAGCCGGGTTCTTCATTTATCTGGCCCTGGCAGAGGAAGCCAGGAAAACCAGTGAAAGTGAGTACGTCAGATATCTGCGTCAAGCCCTTCAGGCCTACCCGGCAATGAGCAAAGGCATTGAACTGCTCCTACAAGAGTTGAAACTAAGACAACAGCAGAAAGAAGAATTTGAGAAATACCGGGTAGCGGTCAAGGAGGCTATCAGTAATTTTATCGCTCGTGGCCAACTGAAGGAAGCTTGGCAGGTTATTAACGAGTATGAACAAATAGTCGAGGATGATGTACAAGTTCAGAGTATGAAAGCGGTCATTTTAGTTCTCGAAGGAGACTTATCCAATGCAGACAGGATCCTGCAAGAAGCATTGATTAAGTACCCTAAGGATTTTAACCTATTATACAATATGGGATATGTTTACCAAAAACTTGGAAAGTTTGAGGATGCTTTGAAGACTTATGAGGTCGCTAGAAGTCACTGCGTTGAACCCAAACTTATTCAGGAGATTGAAGAGGCACTATCAGGTGTGGCAGCCCAATTGTCGCTTGCAATAGGTAGAAAATAACTAAAAAAAGGGCGCAGGGGACCTCTGGCACTATATTCTGCTTTTAATTACCTTCGCGGATACACCCACTGCAACAGAGAATTCGGGAATATTCTTGTTGACTACCGCATTAGCACCGATTTTGCTGCCACGACCTATATTGACACCTGGCAGGATTACCGCACCTATGCCAATGTTGCAATCACTACCTATGATTATCCGCGCATACTCTAGTCCGGAAAATAATATAGGAATATCTGTGCCCAATTCCTTATGTTTGGCAGCATGAATTTTGACCCCGGGGCCAATTCCAACATTTTCGCCAATTTCGACGCCGCCTGCCCCATGGATGAAGCACTGTTGCCCAATCCAGGTATTTGAACCTATTGAAATTACAGAATTGTAGTATCCCTTTAGGATAGTATCGTGGCCAAGATAAATATTGTCTCCCAGTTCGATGTTTTCAGGGTGAAAAATACGAACACCATCCTCAACGATGACGTTTTTACCACAGCTCTTAAGTAATCTGAGATCATTTGTACCCGGGCCTTCGCTTCGCCACAACTTTTGCATGTGTGATACCATTCCTTTGTTATAAATTTGAATGAATTAATGATTGAATCGTATTGTTCAAACACTCAACCACTATAATTTGATCGTCCATGCTCAAGAAGGTATGTAAAGGTAGGGTGAGAGCACGCGCAGCTACATCGACTGCAATAGGGTAATCCCTGGGGCAGTAGTGCAACGTATCAGCATAATAATTTGTATCGGGTATGAAAATTGTTCCGATGGTTACCTCTATCCCCTTACCCCTCATCTCAGCAATTATGGTATTCCTTAAATACTGTAGACGTTTCTCAACCAAAACAACATACGACTGAAATATGTGTCTACCGACTTTTTGCACAGGTATATGCACATTGTTCTCTGCAAGTAACGAATCATATCGTGACGCATATTTACGGCGAAGAGCAATAATGTTCTCAAGTTTTGACATCTGTACGTTACCTATTGCGGCTTGAATTTCAGTCATGCGGAAGTTATAACCTGGCAGGGTGAAGTTCGTTTTTCCTGTGTGAGTTACCTGACCATGATTGCGCAAGCAAATCAACTGCTCATAAACTACTGGTGATGAGGTGGTAATGATCCCGCCTTCACCGGTAGTAATCGCTTTTCTTGGGTGAAAACTGAAACAACCGATATCCCCCCATGCTCCAGCTTTTTTACCATTAATATCCGCGCCAAGAGCGCAGGCTGCATCCTCAACCACCTTGAGACTAAAATCATGGGCTATTCTAAGAATCTCTGGCATGTCAGCCATCTGACCAAAAGTGTGAACCGGTAATATCGCTTTGAGTTTACGGTTATCGCTTGCAGCGGCATGAAAGAATTCTTTAATCTTTAGTTTCAAATCAGTTACACTCATGTTAAAGGTGTCAGGTTCTATATCTACGAAAATCGGCCGAGCACCGCAATGGATAATGGCGTTTGCCGTTGATACCCATGAATAGGCAGTGACCAAAACAAAGTCTCCTGGTCCTATACCCAAAGCCAAAAGGGCCAGATGAAGAGCCGCCGTACAATTTGTCACAGCTACTGCATATTTAGCACCAATGTAATCAGCTACTTTTGCTTCAAACGTCTGTACACGCTCTCCCTGAACCAAAAAACCCGACTTCAAAACTTCATCAACGGCAGTCAGTTCCTCTTCTCCCAGATCAGGTACAGTTAGGCGAATCATTGGCTTTATCTCCTCCGTTGAAGAGCTAACTATTTGCTCTATACCATTCAATGGTTTTTATCAACCCATCTGTAAGGTTATATCTTGGCTCATAGCCAAGAATTTTTCTTGCCTTTTCAATGCTGGGAATTCTCAATTCAACATCCACATATCCCTTAGGAACATGCACAATCTTCGATGATGATTGGGCAATTCTCACGATTAATTCAGCCAGCATTGAAATTGTAACTGTACCTTTAGGATTTCCAATATTAAAGGAGTGTCCTATAGCCTCCTCTTTTTCCAGGCATAACAGTATTCCGTCAACAAAATCATCAATGAAACACCAGGATCTAATTTGATCTCCATCACCGTGAATCTGCAGATCCAAGCCTCTTAGAGCTCGCGTAACAAATACATGGACAGCCCCCTCACCCACCTGCCCTGGGCCATATACATTAAAAGGCCTAACCGACACTGCAGGCAAACCGTACTCTTTAAAATAGCTATGGCTCAAATGTTCCCCCGCTAATTTACTGACAGAGTATGTCCATCTTGCTTCTCCAACTGGAGCTAAATTTGTCGTGCTGGTTTCGTCAACCTTATATGCATATGAACCGAAAACCTCACTGGTGGAAAAGTCAACGAATCGTTCAAGTTCGCCTTTATGCTTAATCGCTTCCAAGATATTGTAAGTACCGATAACATTAACTTTCATGGTGGTTACAGGGTTCTTTATCACCGTGTCGATTCCTGCAATCGCCGCTAAATGAATAACAACGTTGGGTTGGAAATTTTTCAGGGTCCTGTTTAAAATTTCAGTGTCAAGGATATCGCCAGTTACAAGCTCTACATTCGGATGCTGCAATAAACCTGAACGTTCTATCGAGTTGCGCCATAAATTATCAAACAACATCACGTGATTATTTTCGCAGAGCAGCGAGCATAACCTGGTTCCTATAAAGCCTGCACCGCCCGTTAAAAATACCCTCTTTCCTGTAATCAAATTTACACCTCCTGTATCCAATTAAGCAGATTGATAGAGTGACAGCAGTTTTTTAGCGACGGCCCTATAATCATGATACTTTACGACATAATCTCTGCCGCGCTGACCAAGCGGAATAAGCATGTCCCTGTTCTTCAAGATATTTTCTAACACATCTCGTATGTTATCTGGATTGGCTGAAATAAGTGGGAGGTCAGCAGGATATTTGCTGAGCATAAAGTCAGTGAGCCAACAAATCACTGGTTTGCCCATTGACATGGCTTCGAGCGCAAATAGGCCATATGAACCGAGCAGTATCTGGTCAATAATCAGATCAGCCTGTTGGTAAATCTTCATAGCTTCAGAATGAGAAATTCCTTGCACCAGTTTGAAGTCCAGTTGATAGTTCAGCTTTAAAGTATCTATTGCTTTGATTATGTATTGTGTACCTTTTATCTCGGGAGAGGTTGGGGCATGAACAATTAAGAAACGCTTCTTTTTTTGTTGTGGCTTTGGAATATAAAGATCAGTATTAATAGCCTGAGGGATTAGATAGATTTTTTTATAAAAGTCTTTGACGTATTCGTAAAGCTCCCAGTCAGCTACGATGGAAGAGTCAATAAAACGTGATAAAAACTCTAAATGTCGCATGATTTCTTGCTCATTTGTAGTTTTTACCCTAGAATAAGGATTTAATTTTAAGGCCCTCGAGATAAGTCTTACATCGGAACCCCAATGATGCATATAAACTTTCTTTTTTAGTTCTTTTATCAAAGGTAAATCTGCATTTTCTTGAGTCAAACTTGTGCCAAAATGAAAATGAAATATGTCATAGGACGAGATGAACTGTGCTGCTAAATCCCTCGTTCGCTTTATTCTTTGGCTCTCAGGCAGGGAATTAAGATCAAAAACATTGTCACTCCTATAGTTCAAATAGTTGGGATAATAATTAACGGTTTCAGCACAAACACCCAGGTGGTTTAAACCCCGTGTTAATTCATTCATTTGGTTGGCAATTTCCATGGTTCCGTGTAACACTCTCAGTGACGAAGGGGATGATATTGGAGTTTTTACCAGGTCGGCAAAAGAAACTTTAGCGTTTTGGTCAAGAAGCCTGCCTTTGCAATAGGCTTCCATAGCCCTAACTGAATCCGCTTGCATTGAGTAAACGTAACCAAGGTTAAAATACATATCCGCACTGTTGGGAAAATCAATTGTTCCGCGCTCCAGTAACAACTGGCTTTCAAAAAGGTTGCCTTGAATAATTCTTGTTATGGCTTTCATAGACAGCGTCTCTTCGGTTTCACCGTATAGCTCCTCGTAATCTGAAAGCAGGCTCTCGGCTTCTTTGATTTGTTGCTCATTGATTAATTGAGTGATTTTATAGTGTAATTCTCTTTGGTGATTGACATATGTCAACAAAGTTCTCCCTCCGTTACAATTATACTCCTCTGCTAAGTTTATACAGTTCAACCTTTTGCTGTGGCACGGCTTAATCCGCTATGCCCATTGTCGCCACTTTTAAGAATTGCTCAGTTCATCGCCTTTTGCCAGTACAAGTCTCATATCAATAACATCATAGCACAATTATGACCTATTTCGCCAAGATATGTACTTTACCTACAAAGTTCTCGAAATTCCGTATACTGACCTGGCATTGTTGTTGAGGGCAATGTCGTTGTTGGTGGTCGATTTACAATCGCATAATCGCTCTCAGGGATGTTTTGTTGTCTTATACTATTGCGAAATACATACGGAAGATAATTCTAAGTGACTCTTTGTCCACATAATTATCGTTGAAGGGACAAAGGGGGATAAGTATGGTTAATGCGGTATGGCTCTTTTTGTTGGTGAGCGGCATCATAGTGGCAGCCCTGACCGGGCGTATTGATGTAGTAACCAACTCGGCCATGGCGGCGGCCAAACTTGGGGTCGAGGTGGCCATCAGCCTGATTGGCATCATGAGCCTCTGGTTAGGCTTGATGCGTCTGGCAGAGGAAGCAGGCCTGGTACGGGCCCTTGCCAGAGCGCTGGAACCACTGACCCGCCTCCTGTTTCCATCCATCCCCAGGGATCACCCGGCTCTAGGGGCAATGATTCTTAACATCAGCGCCAATATCCTGGGTCTGGGCAACGCGGCCACTCCGTTTGGACTCAAAGCCATGGACGAACTGCAAAAACTTAACCAGGGGAAGGACGAGGCCAGTGAAGCCATGTGTACTTTTCTGGCCCTGAACACGTCAGCCATAACGCTAATTCCAGCCACAATCATTGCTGTAAGGCTCAAGGCGGGGTCTGCCAACCCGACGGAGATCATTGGCACCACGATTTTTGCCACCGGCTGTGCCATGGCTGCAGCCATTTTTGTCGATTACCTTTTCCGCCGGCGCAAGGGGGGCAGGTCATGAACATTATTGCCGAAATATCCCGCTGGGCTATCCCGGCTTTTTTGCTTTTGGTGCCTCTGGTGGCGTATCTGCGCAAGGTCAAGGTGTACGAAGTGTTCGTGACCGGGGCTGAGGGGGGATTTTGGACAGCGGTCAAAATCATTCCTTACCTGGTGGGGATGCTGGTGGCCATCAAAGTCTTTGTGGATTCGGGGGCCATAGACATCCTTGCCTACCTTGTAAAACCGGTGTTCGGGTTCTTCGGCCTCAGGCAGGACCTCACCCAGATCATACCGCTGGCCATCATGCGCCCGCTTTCCGGCTCCGGGGCATTGGGTGTGGCCACCCAGATCATTAGCGAACATGGTCCGGATTCTTTCCTGGGGAGACTGGCATCTACCATGCAGGGCAGCACTGATACAACCTTCTTTGTGCTTGCCATGTATTTCGGTTCGGTGGGCATCAAGAAATACCGTTATGCGCTTAAACTAGGTTTGATTGCCGATATTACAGGGCTGGTGGCGTCGGTGTACATTGTCAGCAAGGTATTCGGCTAGCAGGCCGTTCAAAAACGAGTATAGCGCGAAGCCTGTTCTGCCGGCACCGGAGGCGTACTAAACGTACGTTGAGGATGCCGGCAGAACAGGCGACAAAGCTAGACGACGTTTTTCAACGGCCTGTGTCTGGGGAAGGAAACAATAAAGCCTTAACGGGGCATACTATCCACGGTTTAACAAGTGAGGAACGAGGGTGGATATATGCTCTTTATTGTTTTGCCTGCTTACAACGAAGCCCCGGCATTGGAATTGCTGCTTCCCCGCATGCTTGAGGCCCTGCAAGGCTACCCCTATCGCATTGTGGTGGTGGATGACGGCAGTGATGATCATACGGCTCAAGTGGCGTCACGCTATCAGGGACAGGGAGTTGACCTGCTGCGGCATGGGCGGAACAAAGGCTTGGGCGAGGCCCTTTATTCCGGTTTTGAAGTAACGCTGCGGGACAGTGACGCAGAGGATGTTATCATTACCATGGATGCCGACAATACCCATGGGCCGGAGCTGATTCCGTCTATGGCGGAGCGGATTGGTCAGGGGTTGGACATCGTGGTTGCTTCCCGTTTTGCTGCGGGGGGGCGGCAGGTAGGGCTGCCCCTTTATCGCCGCCTGCTGAGCAGGTGCGCCGGGATGCTTATGGCCTTGTTCTTTCCCCTGTCGGGAATTCGCGACTATTCCTCGGGCTACCGGGCCTACAGGGCGGGTTTCCTGGCCCGTGTCCTGTCTGACTACGGTACCGGCCTGGTTGAAAGCGACGGTTTTGCCGTGTCGGTGGAAATCCTGCTCAAATCAACCGTCTTTAGGCCTCGCTGCATGGAGATGCCCCTTGTGCTGCGCTATGACTTTAAGCAGGGCAAAAGCAAGATGCCTCTCATGAGGACTATTGCCGGGTACATCAGCCTGATTTTTCGCTTGAAGCGTGACTTGGGGGTGCAGCCCGAGGTGGAGGCATGAAGTCCCTGGCACTGTTGCTTGTCTCGGTGTTATTGGGCTCTGTAGGTCAGGTTCTCGCGAAAGTGGGAGCGCGGGGCCTGCACCCCCAGCTGTCCCTGCAGGGTTTGGGACGACTGTTCCTCCAGGTATTGACTACTCCGGCCCTGCTCTTAGGCTTGATTTGTTTTGGTTCCAGTTTTCTGCTCTGGCTTGTGGTCGTGAGCAAAGTGGAGCTAAGCTATGCCTATCCCATGGTCAGTTTGGGATACCTGGTTGTGGCCGTTGCTTCGTGGGTGTTGTTCAAGGAAAATCTCAGCTGGCTGCGGATAGCAGGTCTGTTGATGATTTGTCTGGGTGTTTCCCTTGTGGCCAGGAGTTGATGGAGTGGCGAGGAAGTTCTGGTTTTGGGCCCTGCTCGGCTTGGGAATGGTCTTGAGGCTGTATGGTATTGCTAATCCGCTGCTGGACAACCATGCCTGGCGTCAGACTGATACAGCGTCTATGGCGGCAAACCTTTTGCAATCCGGTTTCTTTCCGCTCCTGCCCCAGCTCGATTATGACGGACCGCCTCCCAATTACGCTGAACTGGAATTTCCGCTGGTACCGCTTTTGACGGCTCTGCTATGGAAGATATTCGGTCAATCCGATATTCTGGCCCGGGCTGTTGTGCTGGCTTTTTCTGCCGGCGCCCTGGTTCTGATTTTTTACCTGGGTGAAGTATTGTACGACAGCAACAGCGGCCTTTTGGGGATGGCTTTTTTTGCTGTAAACCCCATGGCCATATACTACGGCCGGAGCGTAATGCCCGAGAGCGCTATGATATTTTTTTCGCTGGCAGCGGTTTACTGGCTGGTGCTTTGGCACCGGACGGGGAGGTTTTTGCACCTGGGTTTGGCAGCGAGCGCCTTTGCGCTGGCTGTACTGGCAAAACTTCCCGCGGTGATGCTGGCTCTGCCGCTTTTGGTGCTCGGGGTGCAAAAACTTAAGGGTCAAATACTTGTGAGCAGGAGTTTTTGGTTCTTTGTGGGAGTGGGCCTGATACCTCCTCTGCTTTACTACTCCTGGGCCCATATCGCTGCAGGCACGAGGTATGTGAGCGGGATTGTGCAAAACCGCATGAGCTTTCCGCCGCCTGACCTGCTTTACCTGCGTAAGACTTTGGAGCGCATGGTGACCGGTTCTCTGCTGGTTACAGCCATGTTTGCTCCTTTTGTGCGCCGGCCCAGGGTGGGAAACGCTTTTATTTGGGCCTGGTCCGGGGTCCTGTTGGTCTATACCCTGACAGTCTGCGCCCGCATTCAGTTGGATTATTACCTGTTCCCTTTTATCCCTCTGTTGTGCTTGTTGGCCGGAGGGACCATGGGCAAACTCTGGGGTTCGGCCCCGGGGGTTGTTGTGAGCGTAATGATGCTCCTGTCCTGCCTCAACACAGCCTACTTATCTCTGCCGGACTATTACCGGGTGGACTTCCGGACACTGTATCAGGCTCAGGCAATCGCCAGGCTGACACGGCCAGGGGATTTGCTGATCCTGGACGGCGCGCCCCCAATGACTTTTTATTACAGCGGACGCAAGGGGTGGCGGCTTGAACCTGGCTCCCAGACTCCGCAGGTTCTGGAGAGCCTGAGGCAAAAAGGAGCAAAGGCTTTTGTAATTTTGCCGCAAAGCGCTCTCAAGCCGGATCTGAAACAGTACCTTGACCGGCATTATGTTTATGTGCGCCAGGGAGGTTTTTACGACTTGAGTCGATACTCTGGCTGACTCAATGGTATAATCAGACTGGAAACATCAGAGTGAAATGGGTGTAGGATGATGGAGAGGCTGCAAAAGGTCCTGGCCAAGGCCGGGATTGCTTCCAGGCGCAAGGCCGAGGAACTGATCATAGAGGGAAAAGTCACGGTAAACGGCCAGGTGGTCAGCGCCCTTGGAACCAAGGTGGATGTCTCAAAAGACAAAATCAGGGTGGAAGGCAGGCCGGTCAGGCAGGCGGAGGAAAGGGTCTACCTCCTCTTAAACAAGCCTGCAGGTTACGTCAGTACGCTCAACGACCCCCAGGGACGCCCAAAAGTCACAGACCTGCTCAAGGGTGTGGGCCAGAGAGTATTCCCGGTGGGGCGGCTGGACTATGCCACAGAAGGACTGCTGCTCCTGAGCAATGACGGGGATTTTGCTTACCGGCTCACTCACCCGAAACATGGGGTGGAAAAGGTGTACCTGGCCCTGGTCTCCGGGATTCCGGACAAAAACAAAATACAGGCCCTGCGCCGGGGGGTGCAGCTGGAAGACGGGGTTACAGCGCCTGCTGGGGTGAGGGTCCTGGCCCGGATGGAAGGGGAAGCCCTGCTGGAGATCCGGCTGCATGAAGGGAGAAATCGCCAGGTCCGGCGGATGTGTGAGTCTATCGGTCATCCGGTGCTGAAACTGCAGCGCACCGCTTTGGGCAGGCTTACTTTGCGGGGAGTGCCCCTGGGTTCGTACCGCCCCCTTACAGGCCAGGAAGTGCGGGAATTACTTGAAAAGTCCAGGGTAAACAGCCAGGAAAGAAAGAAACGGGGTTAACGCAGAAGCCCGCAGCCTTCAGGCGGCGGACTTCGAAGTTCCAGGTAAGCTGGAACCGTTTTACTGCACAAATGTTCTGCGATAAAACATGGATCAGTAAAGGACCCCACCCAAGTGACTCGAAAGTGAGTCAGCGGAGAACCGTCCCCAAGTGACTCATTCGGGACCACTTTTCAATCTGCCGGCCGCCGAAGGAGTGAAGGTGGTTGGCAATCGCATTGGCATGTTCTCCGTCAGCTTCCACAATGACCAGGATGCTCCCGTCGCGGACCTGCTGTTCGAAGTCGGAGGTGTGTTCAGGGGGGAGGAGGCCAAGGCTGGCCAGGTTGCCGGATAATCCCCTCTCTTTTTCCTGCAGCAGCTCCCCGGCAAAGGGACCGCCCGCCAGAATTTCACCCAAACCGGGCAGTTCCATAGGTCCGGACTGGACCAGATAGCCGTCAAAGATGCCGAGGATCTTTTCAGCGGGAAACAGGGTGAGTTCCTGGGCAAACTCTTCCCGGTGGGCTCCGCTGTAAAGGGTCCTGCTGCGGACTACAACGGAAATATAGTTATTGGGCGGGCTCTCCCGCCTGATTTTTTCCACCGCCTGCCTGGCCTGGATCAAGGAGTTAAATACTCCCAACACTGCGCCCCGCATACACTTCACCCTGCCTACAAAAGCTTCGCCATTAGTATGCCCGTTATAGCGGGAACAATTTGGGTAAAAAGCCCCAGGCCCCAGCAGGATTTTACCGGGGCACAGCGAAATCAATCAGGAAGGGACAGGCCCCATTTTTCCGTGGAGGTATGTTGATGGTTAAGGTTCGTGTCGATGATGAAATTCTGTCCAGCGCGATTAAAGCCAGAATCCGCCTGGACTTCAAGGGCGAGGGTAAACCAGGCAAGTTCCTGTTTGGCGGCAAAAACGTGGAAGAAGCCGCTGAAGAGGCGCGGGAACAGAAAGTGGCCTTGCTCAGAAACGTCCCTGTTCAGGGTATTCAGATTGAAGACATCGACATGTCGGCAGAGGTATATGTGGTTCAGGACGAACTTTCGGGCAACCCTGTAGCCTACGCGCCGGTGCAAATCACGGTGAGCGCCGACTCGGTGGAAGATCTGGGACGGTTTATTGTCAACGGGGAATTTCGCAAAATAGAAATACTCGAGCCGGAACAGATGTACTACACCCGCCTTGATTTGGAACGCTTTCTGTTTAAAATCAGCCAGGAAATCAAGCTGTATTGCGGTCAGCTTGAGCGTAAGCTGAACCAAAAATAATTTACGCGTAACAGCAGGCAATACAAAGCGCCGGCCCCCCGTCAGGGGGTTTTTTGCTGTGGGGTATTTCGAGGTGAAAGGGATGTCACGGTTGAAACGGCAATTAAAACGGGTAAAGTGTTTTCTCAAACGGCTCCGGCGGCTGCTCCTGACCGTGATCATCTGGGGCCTGCCGCTGTTTCTGCTGTTCTTTTACCCGCCTACCAGGCTGACCGGGGAGCGGCTGATTGATCTTCTCAGCAACCGCAAACCCCCGCCATGGGTCGAAATGCCAAAGGAAGCTAAAGTCGACATTGACCAGACCAAACAGTTTAAACGGCAGAAACTGGCCCTGCTTGAGGCCAAGCTGAGCGGTTTGGGACAGGACGCCTTGGCCTGGACCAGGCTTAAGGGCGGCTCAGGTGCCGGTTGGCAAAAGGTAAAGCAGGATTTAGCCGAATCGGGCAACGTTTTGCTTGAGTTTTGGGGTGTGTCCATTATTACTTATCAGGGTGAGACCATAATTGTCGGGGAAGGTTCCACCCCGATCAATCTTAAGGACAGGGTGCTGCGCTGGCAGCAGCCCATTGAAGCGGCGGCAGCCAAATACCGGCTGGATCCGGCCTTGATTGCCGCAGTAATCGAACAGGAGTCGGGCGGCGACCCTGAGGCCTTAAGTCCGGCCGGAGCTGTCGGCTTGATGCAGTTGATGCCGGCAACTGCAAGGTCTTTAGGTGTAAATCCTTATGACCCTGCTCAAAATATAGATGGTGGGGCACATTACCTGCAAATTCAATTGCAGCGCTTCGGAGGCCTGGACGGAGCTCTGGCGGCCTATAACGCCGGGCCTGGCACCGTCCAGAGCCAGCGCTGGGCGCTGATACCGGAGACCATGAACTATGTGCAGAGAGTTCCCCAGCTCATGGAGAAGTATGAACAAATCTGGCGGCAGCAGCGGCAGACAGGGACAGGGCAGAGGTAAGGCGCAGGATTTGGAATCAGAGGTGGAAACAGTTTGTACCAGGTTATTGTAGTAGGCGGAGGCGCTGCCGGAATGATGGCAGCCGGGCAGGCAGCCTTTGCCGGGGCCAGGGTGCTCCTCCTGGAGAAAAAGGAGCGAGTTGGTCGAAAAATCGCAATTTCAGGCAAAGGGCGCTGCAACATTACCAACGCCGCTGAACTGGAGACCATAATAAAGAATTTTCCCGGTAACGGCAGATTCCTTTTCGGACCGCTGTCAAGCTTCAGTAACCAGGATTTGATTGCCTTCCTGCGTTCCAGGGGGGTCGAAACCAAAGTTGAGCGCGGACAGCGGGTATTTCCGGTCTCGGATGACGCGGAAGAAATCGTCAAAGCTTGTAACGCTTTTTTGCGTCAGACAGGGGTGGAAACCAAGTGCGGCTGCCAGGTTGACAAAATCCTCACAGGAAACTCACAGGTGGTGGGTGTCCGCTCGGTCCAGGGGGATGTGTTTAAGTCACGGGCGGTTGTCATAGCTACCGGCGGTCTTTCCTACCCGGGTACCGGTTCTACGGGAGACGGCTACCGCTGGGCGGAGGAATTGGGACACAAGGTAGTGAAGCTGCGCCCCTCACTGGTACCTCTGGTTACCCAGGAGGAGTGGGTAAAGGAACTGCAGGGCCTGACACTGCGCAATGTGCGGGTAACCGCATGGCGGGGTCAAAAAGCCTTGGAAACCCAGTTCGGCGAGATGATGTTTGCCCATTTTGGCTTGACCGGGCCAATAATCCTCTCCCTCAGCCGGGTGGTAGTGGATGAACTGGCATCCAGCGGGCGCCCGGTACGGCTAAGCCTTGATCTGAAGCCGGCTTTGAGCCCGGAACAACTTGATGCCAGGCTGCAGCGGGATTTTGCCGCAAAAGTCCGCAAACAATTCAAAAACTCCCTGGACGAGCTTCTCCCGAAGAGCCTCATCCCGGTTGTGGTGCGGTTGTCAGGGATTCAGCCTGAGAAAGAGGTCCACCAGATTACACGGGAAGAGAGAATGCGCCTGGGCACTCTGCTGAAAAACCTGCCGCTTACCGTTCAACGCTCACTGCCGGTCTCTGCGGCTATTGTTACGGCCGGCGGAGTGACAGTGAAAGAAATCAATCCCAAGACGATGGAGTCCAAGCTGATCAAGGGACTTTATTTTGCCGGAGAGGTTATAGACATAGACGCCTACACCGGCGGGTACAACCTGCAGGCGGCATTTTCCACCGGGTACGCGGCGGGCCGGGCCTCGGCTCAAGGTTCTATCCTGGTTTAGAACTGCATACCTTGTCTATTAGGACAAGGGGGTGGAGCCTGTGGACAGGCAAGTGCTGAAGCTGATGCAGAGGATCGAGAAAGCGCTGGTGCGCCTCGTGGTATTGGGCGTGCTCACGCTGCTCGTGGTCCAACTGGTTCTGGCCAGGGCCCAGGATCCCATGGATTTTTACCTTGCCTTTGCGCAAAAAATTGAGACCGTGCCGCTGGAGCAGGCCGATGCTTCCTTCGAACCGAATTTGATTTTAACGGTGGAAGGCGGGGAGCCGGCCCACTTGAAGGTTCTTGTCAACGGGCAGGAAGCAGGTCGCTTTGTGAGCGGTAAACTGAGCTTAAGAGTTCGCCCGGGAGACCGGCTGGCCTTAGACGCGCGCCAGGCGCCCAAGGGCCTGCGCCTGAAGGTGAGCGGGATCGGGCAGGAACTCGCCTATCCCAGGCTGAACCAGGTCTGGCCGGCAGGTTCCAGCATCATTGACTTGGGTGAGGTGAAGTCCAAATAACCGAAAGAAAGACTTCATTGGCCGACTCATAAATTCTTCCCTCAACAGAAACTTGCATCTTTGGGTCGGCCATACTACAATAAATCTTGAATTAAGGTAGTATGGCAGGACGGCAGCATAACCAGGCAGGCAGCGGGGTAGACTAACCCTGCATGTGAAGTGTTTGCGAGTTTGGCACCCGTCAGGGTGCTTTTTGAATTAGTGGGGGGTTAACAGATGAATCATGGAAGCAAGAAAGTTGCCAACGTTGCCCTGCGCCTGGCGTTGAGCGAGTCAAGGGAGGAGGAGTCCCAGTTAAAGGAGTATTACGCCAAGGCTGGAATCAAGACTGTAGCCGTTGACTATGGGGGCGAGTACGTCCTGGCGGTGCGCAAAATTGTGGAGCGGGCGGTGGTGGCAGCCAAGCGGGAAGGGGTTATCCACGAAACCCACGGCGGTGAGGGCGCTGTTGCCGGGGCGACGCGGGAGGCTCTGACTCAAATCATGCCCAAGGCTGTCGGATTGAATATAGGCGGCAAAGTCGGGGTCGCCCGCTATGAGGAGCACCTCAGCGTGGCGGTATTTGTCGGAATCGGGCTTTTACATCTGGATGAAGTGGCGGTGGGACTAGGCCACCGGGCTTTGCCAAAGGAGGGCTGAATAAATGGTGGTGAGAGGGATCAGGGGAGCTATAAGCGTTTCTGAAAATACAGCCGAAGCAATTAAACAGGCAACCAAAGAATTGCTGTTGGCAATTGCCGCAGAAAATGAACTTGATCCGGAAATGATTGCCAGCGCCTTATTCACGGCAACCAAAGACCTTGACGCAGATTTTCCAGCTTCTACGGCAAGGGAACTGGGTTGGAACATGGTGCCGCTGATTTGCGCCACCGAGATCAATGTGCCGGGATCGATGCCAAAAGTAATCCGGGTGATGATCCAGGTGAATACGGATAAATCCCAGGACGAAATCAACCATGTTTATCTGGGTAACGCTGTCAGCCTAAGGCGGGACTTATCGGCTCAATAGCCAAGTCCTGAGGGTCAGGAGTCAGAAGTCAGAAGTCAGAAGTCAGAATGGCCCGGGAATGCGCCTGAGGCAGGTTGCTTGCGTTTTAAATCAGTTATGAATAGCGCGCTTTTTCCCCTTGCCACAAAATCTTAAACTCTTTTTGTCGTTTTTCTTATTCTGACTCCTGACTCCTGACTTCTGAATTCTGGCCCCTGATATTTGCTAGAAAACTGTTGACATGTCGAAGAAGATTAACATATAATTTAACAAAATAGCCTAAGCGCTGTGAGCCGAGTTGAGTTTAGCTGAGAAGAGTCCACCGTTGGGTGGGGTTTGAGTTGAGCTGAGATGAGATGAGAACAGCCCTGATGCAAGTTTGAATTGCCGGGCCAGTACTCATTTGAGTACTGGTTTTTTGCGTTTGTTTTTAACAAGGAGGTTGGAGGAGATGGCAGGGATTCCGCTGGAGAAGTTTCTCATGCTGGCAAAGGAGTACGCGTACATCCCCTTGTGGTCTGACCTCGACGGGGACTTGGATACGCCGGTATCACTGGTGAAAAAACTGGGCGGGTGCGTGTATCTGCTGGAAAGTGTGGAAAAAGGGGAAAACCTGGGCCGGCATTCCTTTATCGGTCTGGACCCGCTCCTTTGGTTCGAGGTGAACAACGAGGGCTGCCGGCTGGAAAAGGACGGCCAAAGCATAACCTATAATTCCCGGGACCCTCTGAAACTCCTGGCTGAGACCCTGCAGCAGATGAATGTTGCCCCGCTGGATGAATTGCAGGGCTTTTTCGGTGGAGCGGTAGGGTATTTCGGCTATGATACCGTGCGCCGGCTCGAGGTCCTGCCCCGCCTGGCGCAAGATGACCTGCAGGTTCCTGAAAGCAAGTTTGTGATTACCCGCAGTGTCATCGCCGTTGACCATGTTACAAAACAGGTGAGGGTGGCCGTCCTGGTTCCAGGGGGGGAGAATCCCGCCCGGAATTTTAAGGCCGGAGCGGAATACCTAAAATCAGTGGTCAGGAGACTTAAAGCCCGGACAATCCGGCAGGATAAAAAAGTGTCCGCTGCAAACGGCTCCTTCCAGTCCAATGTCAGCAAGGAACGCTACATGGCCATGGTAGAGCAGGCCAAGAACTATATCAGGGCGGGGGACATCTTCCAGGTTGTCCTGTCCCAGAGGCTGACCTGCCAGGTGGATGACGAACCCTTTGAGATTTACCGCCGCCTGAGGACGATTAATCCATCACCTTACCTGTATTTTCTAGATTTGGGGGACACTAAATTAATCGGTTCATCGCCGGAAATGCTGGTAAGGGTGAAAGACAGGGAAGCGGAAACCTGCCCGATTGCAGGAACCCGGCCGAGGGGGAAATCAGAACGGGAGGACAGGGCCCTGGCCCGGGAACTGCTGGCGAACGAGAAAGAGCGGGCCGAGCACATCATGCTGGTTGACCTGAGCCGGAACGATCTGGGCCGGGTTTGCAGTTTTGGCACCGTGCGGGTGGAACAGGCCATGGAAGTTGAACGCTTTTCCCACGTAATGCATATGGTCTCCAAGGTAAAGGGAGAATTGCAGGCAGGCTGCACGGCTTTCGATACTCTTAAAGTTTGTTTTCCGGCAGGAACTGTTTCGGGGGCGCCGAAAATAAGGGCCATGGAAATAATCGAGGAGCTGGAGCCTACCAGGCGCGGACCTTATGCCGGAGCAATCGGCTACCTGAGCTTTGGCGGGCATCTCGATTCCTGCATCACTATCCGGACTATTCTCATCAAGGACAATACTGCCCATATCCAGGCGGGGGCCGGGATAGTGGCAGATTCTGATCCGGAAAAGGAATACGAGGAGACCTTGAACAAAGCCCGGGCCCTGATGAATGCTGTCAAACCGCTACAGGAGGAAAAGCTATGCTATTGATGATTGACAACTACGACTCCTTCACCTACAACCTGGTGCAGTACCTGGGCGAACTGGGCCAGGAAATAAAAGTTTTCCGCAATGACAAACTGAGCCTGGAGCAGATTTCTGACCTGCAGCCCGACCACATTGTAATTTCGCCTGGCCCCTGCACCCCCAACGAAGCCGGAATCTCGATGGATGTGATCAGGGAATTCGGCGGCAAGATTCCTATCCTGGGGGTCTGCCTGGGCCACCAGTCTATAGGTCAGGTCTTTGGCGGGGATGTGGTCCTGGCGCAGCGGCTGATGCACGGCAAAACTTCGCAGATTTTCCACGATAACAAAACAGTCTTTGCCGGTTTGCCCAATCCCCTGACTGCTACGCGCTACCACTCCCTGATTGTCAAAAAAGAAACCCTGCCGGACTGCCTGGAAATCAGCGCGGAAACAGACCAGGGAGAGATCATGGGACTGCGCCACAGGGACATGGTCATCGAAGGAGTCCAGTTCCACCCGGAAAGCATTCTCACGGAAGCAGGCAGAGAGCTGCTGCAGAACTTCCTGAATTACACTTCAGGGGTGAGACAGTAACCGTCCCCACAAAAGTAACCACACAAAATAATGTAAGGTGACTTAGCAAAGAACTTTCTCCGGGATGATTTTGTGGAAGCCCCAAATTGTCTTGGGTTGGTCCGAATTTGACAAGATTCGCTAGGACGGTGAGAACCGTCCGTGCGTCCAAGATTAGGGCGTATTGTATAGTGGGTGCGATGCCCACCCAGTAAGGTCTAGCCAACCGCTGGTAGTTAGCCTTGGAGTTAGGCTGGTAACAGACTAATTTAAGCGTAG
>JAJZPO010000015.1 GCA_021811155.1 Bacillota bacterium
ATACGGTTTCAATCCACGCACCCGCATGGGGTGCGGCTTAGCAGTTTCATGGCCAGTATTATTGTCTGGGGTTTCAATCCACGCACCCGCATGGGGTGCGGCTTTTTCCAGAGAGGTCGACCTTTTGCTTATCAGTTTCAATCCACGCACCCGCATGGGGTGCGGCTACAGGAGGTGGCCTGTGGGTTCCACAACTACAGTTTCAATCCACGCACCCGCATGGGGTGCGGCCAAATTGAGTACATCATGAGTCTTTACCCGGAGTTTCAATCCACGCACCCGCATGGGGTGCGGCATTTGGTCATCATTGACATGCACTTTCGGCGGATGTTTCAATCCACGCACCCGCATGGGGTGCGGCGCAAATTGAGTACATCATGAGTCTTTACCCGGAGTTTCAATCCACGCACCCGCATGGGGTGCGGCCATTGCTGTACGCCACATAGACATTCCCTGACGTTTCAATCCACGCACCCGCATGGGGTGCGGCATTTTGGATTGGTCTGGAATGGAGATGCAGAAGTTTCAATCCACGCACCCGCATGGGGTGCGGCTTAGAACCAGCAAGGCTGAAGCTGTACGCGTAGTTTCAATCCACGCACCCGCATGGGGTGCGGCTATCCACATGGCGCACACTGAGTAGCACCGCTTTTCAAGGCTGTGTTGTGCGAACCCCATTTTTATTGGGCTAAGTTGACTCAATGTCATACCCTAAAAGACCTCTTACGCCTTGCAGTGCTTGTGGTGCGAACCATCCGCTAAACTAATGATAACTACGGGTTCGCATCCACAATGATCACTCCCTCAGGGTCATAAGTTTCTTTTGCTCCATAATGCTCCACGTGCCTTTTCCAGTTGCTGCCCAGAAAATAGTATCTTAGACTATCTGTCTTAGCGTCGACAATACTCTCTAACCGGTGCTTTAGCTCAGCGAACTGGGTGGGATCGACGAGACATTCAAACACTGAGTTCTGAACTCTCTGACCAAAATTTTGACATTGCTTGGCAACCCTTCGCAAACGCTTCTTTCCTGTATCAGTGGTAACATTTACATCATAGGTAATCAGTACCATCATGTGGAACGCCTCACTTCCAAAAAAACGGAGGATAGTCTTCCAAATCACCTCTTATGTGTCTTGCTAGGAGCATAGCTTGGATGTAAGGCACAAGTCCTAACGACACTTTTTCTTCCAGATAAGGATGTACTATTTCTTCCTGCTTGCGTTTCTGCCAGGCAATCAATACCTCCTTTCTCGTAGTGTCATCCATAATAACCGCACCGTTTTCTTTGATGACAAATCCATCTGAATTAATCTGGTTACGGTTAATCAGAGTGACGGCGAGCCTATCCGCAAAATGAGGCCGTAGTTCTTCCATCACATCTAGTGCCAGGCTTGGCCTTCCTGGTCTATCCCGATGGAGAAAACCGGCTTGGGGGTCAAGTCCAATGCTTTCCAGGGCAGCAACAACCTCATGAGTCAATAACGTGTACAGAAACGACAGCAGAGCGTTCACCCGATCCAGCGGTGGACGCCTGTTTCTGCCATCCATATAAAAGGCATCTTTTTGAGCAAGTATCAGTTGATTAAACCCGCTAAAATACAAATTTGCAGCCTGTCCTTCCAACCCCCTTATCGTATTCAAGTCCTCTGCTTTATCCAATAGGTTTACCGTGCTTGCCAAACCTTTCATCAGACTGTTGAGTAAGTCAGTATCGACGGCATTAGAATGGTCTCTGATGGCCCGGTGCAAAACTGCTCTGCTGTTAATTATCTTTGCCGTAATAAAACGCTTCGCTAATCTTACCGGTGCAGAATGGGTTTCCGTCCACCGGTACTGATTTCTCCTCAATAAAATGTTTCCAGAAACTTTACCCGTGACACGCCCCATGAACTTCCCGTATTCTGTCAGGAAGGAAAGCGCCACCCCTCTTTCGCAGCACAGATGCATTAATCCGGGGCTTGCTCCGGCAAAGCCAAAACATACAATTCCTTCGAGATTGTGAACCGGAACACGGAACTTGATAGTATTGTCAACTTTTATAACGACGTTCTCCCCATCACAGGCCAAATAGGCATCCGGCATGGTTACGTAAAGTGTGTTGAGAAGCCTTCTCAATCCTCCTTCACCTCCAGAGCAACCATTCGAGCCAAATATGCCTTCACTGGCCGGTGATATATTGTAAGACTCGGCTGGCAAATTTCTTTTAGTGAACATAACGAGCAGTGTTTACCCTTTTGTGCTTTCGGTGTTCGACCTTCTTCCATCAGTTTGTGCATATTTCTCACGAGCTCTTCGACTCGTATCCGTAAGGTCTGACCAAAAGTGACAGGCTCTCTGCGCCGGGTCTGACCGTAATAGAGAAAGCCGCTGGGTATGGATATGTTAAGCATCTCCTCCAAGGCTATAGCCTGGGCACAAAGCTGGACCGCATCACGGTCGTCGGCTTTAGGCCGTCCGCGCTTGTATTCAATCGGGTAAGGCTGCCACCAGCCTTTTCGCTTTTCAAGCCGCACCGCAAGTCCAGCCCCTGCATCTTCTGTTCTGTGGAATTCAATAACATCAGCAACCCCACGCAATCCCAGTGCATGTGACACAAGCGGCATTGCCCTGACGACTCGGATATCTTTGCGCGTTTCATCTTCAAACCGGTCGTCAGGGCGTTCATGCAGGTGCTTTCCCTCGATGGTCCGAACATTTTCCGCCCAGACTTGTTCGATGTGGATGAGTGACCACTGCCGCTCGCAAAATGCCATATGCTGAATGCCGGAGAGCAGGAGAAAATCCTCTTCCGCATAGTTACCCATCTAAAGTATCTCGGTCAGCGTTACCCCTGGAGGAATCTTCTCTGTCTCCACCGAGACCTGGTAATCACTGAACTCCCTCGCAGGTTTTCTTTCGTCAGCGCGCTTGACAGTAATCGAGTCAAAAAGTTTCTGGACCGACGCATTCCCCATCATCGATTCATGTTCAAAGATATACAATTTCCTGGTTCCCATTAGGCCACGCGCCGCAGAACGGTCATGCTCAAACATATTTTCCAGCGCCTCCCAGAGGAGCTCCAAGTCATCCTCTGAAAAACCGGTCTGCTTGGCCAGGGGAGCTGAGATAAAACCATGGGCCCGGTAAAGCCCGTAGGGCACGGTGAACTTCCGACCCATCGTCCGGTTATCGCCACCTTGTTTCTCCGCTTCAGCTTCAGTGGCAACGGCCATGCGCGTGATGCTGTGTTCAAGGGAAACAATCGGGTCAACCGACCGGGCGAAGGTCAATTGCACAGGACCGCGAACCTGTCCTGCGTTGGCTCCTGTCTGAAGAACTGCCCCAAAAGTCCTAATGTCGAAAAAGTTCTGGCATAAAAACTTCCTCGCACGGTCAATTTCTTTGCCCTGGCCTTGTCCTGGTTTATTACGTTTTTTGCCATCTGCTGGATCGCTGGGAGGTTCATTTAAATCAATATTCAGGCTGAGATAAGCTTGCTCAATTGCCTTGTTCAGTATGGCCTTCTCCTTAACAAAGATTCCGTATGGCGGCTGGTCGTCCATTTTTAAGCCAACATAGTTTCGTACCTTGCGCTTTAGACAAACATCCGTAATCAGGCCATGTCCTGTCTCCGCATCAATCCGCGGCAGATTCCCTGCATCCGGGTCACCGTTTGGATTACCGTCCTTTACGTCAAACAGAATTACGAAATCATAACGTTTTTGAACCAATACGTCCTTACTCATTGTTTTTCTTCCTCTCCCATCTCCGAATTATTTTGTTTGTTGTTCTTCGTGCTAAAAAACGCTTGCCTCTGGTGATAATAGCCAATAGCAAAGCGTCCCTGTTCATGTAAGTCAAGGTGGGCAGGAAAATCACTCAGATTTCCCATGATTTCACCCAACAGCCGCTCGAATTCAATTACCCTGCCTTTATGCTCGAGCTTAGCTAAATGATGGTTTTTCAGACGGAGTAAATTCGCATAGACAGTAACCGGCGTGGCACAGGCTGCTCCATAAAAACGCTCCCGAATCGTGGCATTTATCCCCGGGTTCGCCTCTTCCTGAATCTTTTCCAAAGTGGCAAACAGCCTTCCCAATTGGTAGCCGACAGACGGTTGATTTACATCCAACTCCATGTTAACCTCCTTGCAATTTGGATCCGGGTAAAAACGGTGGTAACGGTTCAAGTAGGCTTTGATGAGCGCAGCCCGAATCGGCTTAACTCTGTTTTCCGTGTCACTTCGAATCCGCCGTAGCACAGCTTGGAGAAGTGTGGCAGGGTACGGTGTTCCATCAATAATTGAGCGCATAAAATCTCCGGCCAAATTTGGTGGGATGTTTTCACTCTTGTCTTGGGTGGCTAGGTTCACCAAGATGCGCCAAATTGAATAATACTGTAGCTCTTTCGGAGGTTTGACGATGGCGAAGTCATCAAAGTACTGTCTGATCCGGGATGCAAATTCTGAAATAGTTCCCACTTGCCAGAAGCGGATGGCAATCCGGGCGGCATTAGGGGCAAGCCCTAAGATATAAAACCTGTCACTCCCATCATCAGTCAGATAGGTTCCACTGTGTACAGATTCAAACAAGGCCTTTACTTTGTGGGTTCCGGCATCAGGATTATCCTTTTCCGGCTCTTTGAAGAACAATGAGAAATCGGATTCAAAAGTTGATTGCTTTTCTGACCAGAAAACAGTAGATGCATCCCCGATATGGATACACTGGCGGGGCGAATCAAGCAACTTATTTAAGGCCTTGCCGTACTGAGATGCTGCAACCTTACTGACAGGGGCGTTAATACTTTGCGTTTTACCGTAGGAGTTAAAGGCATCTTTGTTAAAGCTGACAATGCACGCACCTGCGGACTGAGCTCCCCATACTCCCTTTGTTACAGGATGTGTAACCTGAATCGGGACATTGTTGCCTCCTGTAACCAGACAGGTCCCAAACACAGTCTCCGCACCCTCCTCGTGACTGCCTAGTGCATTGTCTACAACTGGGGAATTGAAGACCACTCTGTACCCGGTCTGCGGAACTGAGAAACTGATTTTCGCATTGCCTTCCTGAAGCAACTCACCAAATTCGGAATGATTTAGAGCCGGATTGAAATGGAGCCGGTCTTTGAGGCCTCTAGTGAGAAATTGTCTTACCGCAGAAACACCGACGTCGCTTGTTTCGCCAATCCATTTGTCAATTGCTTCTATCATGCTTTGCAGTCGTAAGTTCCCCTTATCACCCAACCCAAAAACAAATCCTGCATTGTCCCAAAGCAAATTGGCGTCCTTACCGCTCATTGAATGTTTTAGTGCCTGATTCCCAATGTTAGGCACATCCATTTGGCGGGAGACTCTCTTTTTCCCGTTCATTTCACGCAAATCTGAAATGCCCATTATGTCTCCATTGGGATCAAGCTCTAACAGAAAATCGATTCCTCCCCTTATCCAGCCATCTTTGGCAATCAGACCTTCTACAGCCTTCCGGTCATAATACTCTTTCAGTGCCTGAAGTATCATCCTCTCACCTCCACCTCCCTTCTGTCCGTATTTACCACCCCTTTGTCGATTTGTGCCCGGAAAAACAACGGAGACGGATCGCTTTCATCTCGCCCAAAATCCATATCATACAACATAAAGCCCAAGTGTCTTGTCTCATCGATTAATTCAACCGGTCCCTCTTCAGGATTTACTAATCTGAAATCACAGGAAAACTCCCGGCATCCGAGATAAGGCCTATGGAAACACTGGCCCTTTTTCGCCCGTCTCGCAAACATCGCCGCATATTTTGCCTCTGTTTCGTCCATCCGGACAGTTTCCCTCTGCTCCAGTTCGTCTGCCCAATACTCAGGCATGATGGAGCGGTTTGTCTTGCGCTGCTCCGGCGGGATGAAGTCGAAATAGCCATGAATGCGATACCTGACGTCCTTCAAGAAAAGTCCGGCGCGCTGCTGTCGCTCATCTTCAATAAAGATGCCCATTGGAGCGCCCAATACACCCGCCATTTGTTTGGCCGTCGGTGTGGACACTACCTTGCCAACCTCATTGCGGCGTACGGAAATCCACTTGATTGGATTGACAACCTCAATTCTGGTTACATTCCACTTAATAGCCGGCTTCCACAAAATGGCCTCGAAAATCGCTCTGGCCGCAGAAGGTGTCATCACATCATAGCTCACCCGTTCAACTTTCATCTCCGGCCTGGTAAAGCAGGCGTAGTCGCCCCACACTTCCAAACACCAGTTGTGCATCGCTACTCACCTCCTTTCTAAAATACAAATCCCTCAGGATTAAAAGGGGTTTCCTCTACTAATAACCCCGTATCCCCGGAATAATCGAGATTGGTTGTCAGAGCATAGATTTTTGGCTGGACTTCTTCGACTGAGCCACGCTGCAGCAATTGACTAAAGTCATAATTATAGACATTGACCGTATACCTTTGAAGTTGCCGCATTAACCTACGCTCTGGACCCCTGGACTTGAGCACATCTATTAGTTCCTCTCCTTTGCCGTATCGGACCAGAATCGTTTTCTGCTGGGCATCTTCGATAAGATGAAATCTGCTGGCGGCTGTCCGAAAATAGATTCCCAAGTCCTGTCGGTCAGGTTTTAACAGGGGCAGAATTTCCTTTGTGTCCAAGGAATTTGCTTTCCAATACAACTCGGCAAAGTATTCCTCAAACAAATCGTTACTCAAGGGATCCTCTCTGTTGCGAGAAATAATGCCACGGGAGGTGTCGGCTGCTTTGCGCAATAACCCAGGCGGCGCTTGTTTCGGCGGAACAAAGACAACCACTCTGCCCGGGTGAGGTAATTTTCCCTCCCTATTGCAGCGGCCGGCAGCCTGGGCAATGGAATCCAAGCCGGCAAGCGCCCTGTATACTACCGGAAAATCCAGGTCCACTCCCGCCTCTACAAGTTGAGTACTTATGACTCTGACCGGTTCACCGTCTTTCAATTTCTCTTTTATCTTCTTGATGACCACACTACGGTGCTGTCCGCACATCAGAGCGGAGAGGTGAAATGTTCCTTGTGGCATCAAACTGTGCAATTCACGGCAGCTCTTTCTGTCTGAGACAACACACAAAACCTGCTCGTAAGCGGCTAACTCCTTGGCGATTTCTTCCCAGCCTGTAGCCTCATGCAGATCAGCCGGAAGATGAACCTGATATCTCCTCAAAGCCTCATAGAGCGATGTTACATCTTCTCTGCCGCCGATAATTTCTTTAATGTCTTTTAGCCCGGGAAACATTTGGCCGTCAACCATCCGTTCACCAATCGCCGGTTGTGTCGCCGTCGACAACACAAAACTAACGTGATAGTGGGCGACCAGCAGCCGGATTGTTTCCAGAATCGGGGCCAGATAATCAACCGGGACTAACTGGGCTTCATCCAAAATAATCACGGAATTTGCGATGTTGTGCAGTTTCCGGCAGCGACTGGATTTTGCGGCAAAAAGTGATTCGAAAAACTGTACAGAAGTAGTCACAATCACCGGAGCGTCCCAGTTCTCTGCAGCCAAACGCGATTTCGGTGTGCTATCGTCCTCCTCCAGAGTGGAATGATGCTCAACGACTTGGTCCTCGCCAACGGCAGAACGCAATACATCCGCGTTTTGCTCAATAATGCTTGTATAGGGAATCACGTAAATAATCCTGTCCAGGTTGTGCTTGACAGCGTGTTTCAGGGCAAAGGCAAGACTCGACAACGTCTTGCCCCCGCCTGTCGGTACCGAGAGAGAAAATATGCCTTGAGCTTCCTCAGCCATTTGCACACATTTGGCTCGGATGTCCCTTCTAATTTTATTTACCCTGGTGTCTTCCGCCTGTTCATCCATGCGAACGGCAAATGCGTTGAACCGGTCCAGCAACTCGGGCATAAAACAATACCCGGCCCGGATACCGGCCTTTTCCGTATCCATGTAATATTCTGTGTCGAGAAAATCGGCATCAACGAGGCTTGAGTACAACATCCTCATCCATAACGCCACGTCCAGACCTTCTTCAAAGCGCCAAGGCGGCATGGTAGGCCTTGCTGCCCGTATTTGCTCTATGATAATTTGATCAATGTCGCCCACATCTTTTACCTGGCTCTGCTGAAACTGGAGTGAAGCTTGTCCCGCTCCCTCTGCGCTTGACCAATCCGGCAGACCGGCATGATGTCCCGCTATACAGTAAGCCAGTAACCTGCCAACACCCGTCCCAAACAAGCTCTCAACCAATTTGGCCCCATGAATGGCATGGGGTATCTTGCCAGTTTTGCTTTCTAAATGCGCTTCTTCATCAAACCCGCTTTTTGCCTGAAGGTACTGTTGCCATAATAATCTTCCCTTGCCGGCATCGTGTGCCAACCCGGCTGCCTTTCCCCATTCCCCCGACTGAAACTTGGCAGCATTGGTCTCAGCCAGGCTTGCCGTTCTCTCTAAGTGATTCAACAGTGGCTGAGGAGCATCCCAAGAACCGTCAACGTTCTTGCGCACATGAGCGATTAATTCACTGCTCATTTTCTCCACCAGACTGCCTCCTTTTTAATAATCTTCTGTTAATTGGAGTTGCTATACAGTTAGTGTAACTTCCCGTGCCGACATCACTTTGCAGGTTCACTGGATTGGTTCGAAATCCCATAGGATACATCTTCCACACCCGTTTCCAAATTCCTACCAATATATTGGCCATATCCCATAAAAAAACAAAAACTGCCAAACTAAGACGGTTTTGGCAGTACTTTGACATTTGTTTTTTTGCGTGACATCTTGGTATACCCATCGGAACCCATAGAGATAATAATAGGAGTAAAACAAGGGAAGTGACCCAAGTATGCTGGAAGAGATCAAGAACCTGCCAAAAAAAGTGGTAAATAATTTGGATGCCGGAATAAAAAACTATTCAAAACCGCTATCCCCGTGCGCAGCGAACATAACTGGGCGACAAAATACCCTGGCGTAAAACCAAAAGGTCCACTTCTACCGGCTTAAGGGCAGAAGTGGACCTAAACTATCCATACAAAAACTTAATAGGTGCAGTACAAATTCCCGTAAGGCCGCTTGTTAAAGGGAATCAGCTTGTAAAACTTCTCCGCCAGCACTTCTGCCGGATCATAACCGAAATAGGAGCAGAACTCTTCCACCAGCTCTTTCACCTTGGCATCATCCACTTCTGTCATCTCCACGACCTTGACTTCCTTACCCAGCTTGTACTCGGGCACCTCGCCCCGGACGTACATCACACCGCCGTGCATGCCGGTGCCGCAGTAGTTGCCCACCATCTCCTGGCCCTCTGGCAGGTCAAGACCCAAAAGCATCAGGATGCCCCCGGCCATATATTCGCCGAAAAAGTCCCCTGCTTTCCCGCCGACAACGATAGCCGGCACCTTGTCCTGATACTCCTTCATGTGAATCCCAACGCGGTAGCCCACGTTGTTCCGCACGAAGACCTTGCCGCCCCGCATGGCATAGCCCACCGTATCTCCGGCGCTGCCGTGGATGACGATTTTGCCGTCGTTCATGGTGTTGGCCGGGGCGTCCTGTCCGTTGGCATTGACAATTAGTTCAGGACCGTCCATGTAGGCCGCCATGTCGTTGCCCGGGGTGCCGTTAATCACTATCCGCACATCCCCCCGCACACCGTCTCCGATATAGCGCTGGCCGTTGATGTTGTCCAGGACGATTTCTTTTTCCCCCTGCGCCACAGCCTCTTTCACCAATTGGTTTAACTGCCGATAATACATGCCTTTGGCGTCGATTCTCACGCAGTCCGCCCCCCTTTGAGCATCTTGGCTTTCCGCTCCGTCACAGGGAAGTTGATATAGCCAAAGTCATCCCTGAGGATTGACTGCTTGAAGGCCTTCACGGTAGCTTGCTCTTTGATTAAACCGGTGATGATGCCGGCGCGGTCTACCTTGTTGAGGTAGATAAAGCCCACAATCACATCGTCCCTGAGCACGATTTTCTTATAGCTCTTTCCGGCTGGGTCTGAAGCGATGAGGGATTCAAACTCATCCCCTTCGGGCTTTATTATTCCCGCGGTTATCATGGGATAATCGAAGAAGCCGATGGCGTTCATGGCGAACCCGCCTTTGTAGGCGCTCTTCTCCCCGGCCATATTTTTACCGGCGTTTTCTCCCTGCTGATAAGCGTTGGGCAGTATTGGCAGGACCCGCTGGGCCTGGTAAATCAGGTCATACCCTTCCGAAACGTCCCCAGCTGCATATACTCCAGGCACATTGGTTTCCATCTGCTCATCCACCACAATGCCGCGGTTAATCACAATATCGGTCCCTTTGGCCAGGTCTGTGTTCGGAACCACACCGATAGCCACAATCACAAAATCGCAGTCCAGCTGTTTGCCGTTTTTCAGGCTTACACCGCTGACCTTGTCCCCGCCGAGGATCTCTTCCACGGTGGTGTTCAGCTCGAATTTGACGTTGTGCTCTTCCAGGTTCCGCTGCACAAAGGCGGCGGCCTCTTCATCCAAAATGGCGCTCAAGACCCGGTTGGCCAGTTCGACCACTGTGATGTCCACCCCGAGCTTCGCCAGGCCTTCCGCGGCTTTAAGTCCGATAAGGCCGGCGCCGATGATCACTGTCTTACTGCCAGGCTTTGCCACCTGTTGCACTGCTTTGACATCATCCAGCTTGATAAAGCTGTACATGCCCTGTTTGCTCATGTCCAGGTTCGGCGGCACAAAGGGCTTGCCGCCGGTGGCCAGGAGCAGCTTGTCATACCCAACGCTCCGGCCGTCAGCCAGGCTGACGCTCCGCTCTGCAGTATTCAGCCCCGTGGCTTTTACCCCGAGAATGGTTTCCACTTGGTTGGCGCGGTAAAAATCCTCTTTGCGGTAGTACATCTTCTCCTGGCTTACCTTGCCGGCCAAATAGTAGGAAATCAGGGGGCGGGAATAGGTATGATAAGGCTCATCCGAAATCAGGGTAATGGGGCTCTCTTTATCAATTTGGCGGATTCCTTCCACTGCCCCGATGGCAGCGGCGGAATTTCCGATGATTACATAATTCATCTTCTCACCTTCCCTTTCTGCCCTGCTACCTTTCTTCAAAGACCAGCGCGTTGTTAGGACAATTCTTGACACAGGCCGGTGTATAGCCCAAATCGCTGCAGAGGTCACACTTGGAGGCAACTTTCTTGCCTTGTTCATTCCGGGAGATAGCGCCGTAGGGACAGGCCAGAATGCAGGTCCAACAGCCCACGCAGCGGGATTCCTCGTTGGTTACCACGCCGGTCTCAGGGTCTTTTTGCATCGCGCCGGTTATGCAGGCCTTGGTGCAGGGAGCATCCTCACAGTGCCTGCACTGCAGGGCGAAGGAGATGGGCCTGTTTTCTTCCACGAGTATCCGGGGCAGGGGCCGCGGATTTTGCTTTTTGAAAGCTTTGACTATATCATTCTTGTAATCCGAATGAGCTACGATGCAGTGCACCTCACACACCCGGCAGCCCACGCAGTATTCCTCTTTGGCATATACCCTTTTCATGTTTACCCCCCAATCCGGTTTATCGCTGTCCAAGACTCCCACTTCTATAAATGGGAGTGGTTACTCCGTATTCTGCTTCGGTGGGGGTAGAGTCCCCCACCGAAGACCCGATGTTTAGCGGAAGCTAAACGAGTTCACTCGCCCGCCGCTTTGATACCCAGGATGTTCAGGTCACGGTCCGAGAGCCATACGCCGCGCAGCATCAGGCGGTTTCCTCTCAGGCTTTCCAGGGCGTTGATGCCCATGCCGCCCAGCATTTCCTTGATTTCATGCTTCCAGGCCCTGATCAGGTTGGCGGCCCTTTCTGCCCCGATTTCGGGGTTCAAGCGTTTGGTCAGATTGGGGTCCTGGGTCGCGATACCCCAGTTGCACTTGCCGGTATTGCACTTTTGGCACATGTGGCAGCCCAGGGAAATCAGGGCTGCGGTGCCGATATAGACCGCATCGGCGCCCAAGGCGATGGCTTTGACCACATCCGAGGAGTTTCTGATGCTGCTGGCGGAGATGATGGAGACCAGGCCCCGGATCCCTTCGTCCCTGAGGCGGGTGTCCACGGCAGCCAGGGCCAGTTCGATGGGAATGCCCACGCTGTCCCTGGTACGCAGCGGAGCGCTGCCGGTACCCCCTCTGAAACCGTCGATGGTAATAAAGTCAGCTCCCGCCCGGGCAATGCCGGAGGCAATAGCGGCCACGTTGTGTACCGCGGCTATTTTCACTCCAACCGGCTTTTTGTAATTTGTAGCTTCCTTTAGTGAAAAAATCAGCTGGTGCAGGTCTTCGATCGAGTAAATGTCATGGTGCGGGGCGGGTGAGATCGCGTCAGTTCCCTCGGGAATCATCCTGGTTTCAGACACTTCCCAGTTCACCTTCTCGCCGGGCAAGTGACCCCCGATCCCTGGCTTGGCCCCCTGACCAATCTTGATTTCGATGGCAGCGCCGGCATTCAGATACTCAGGGTCAACGCCAAATCTGCCCGACGCCACCTGGACGATGGTGTTGCCGCCGTACTGATACAAGTCCTTATGCAGGCCGCCTTCCCCCGTATTCCAGAAGGTCCCTTCCTGTTGGGAAGCACGGGCCAGGGACTTATGCGCATTCAGGCTGATAGAGCCAAAGGACATGGCCGAAAACAGAATCGGCACATCCAGTTCCATCCGGGGCGGGAGCTTTGTGATCAGCTTGCCCTCCTTGAATTCCAGCTTCTCCGGCTTCCGGCCGATGAAGGTTTTTAACTCCATGGGCTCCCGCAAGGGGTCAATGGATGGATTTGTTACCTGGCTCGCGTTTAAGAGCATGTGATCCCAGTAAATAGGATAGGGCTTATCATTACCCATGCCTGTGCTCAATATCCCGCCCGTTGCCGCTTGTTTGTAGATATCCTTAATCGTACGCCCGGTCCATAAGGCATTTTCCCGGAACTCCAGGGGGAAACGCCGGATGGACAAAGCGTGGGTCGGACACATTACAACGCAGCGCTGGCAGGCGACACATTTTTCATCTTTGGAAACAACTTTTTCCTCCTCGGCATCGAAGGAGTGGGCCTCGTTGGCACACTGGCGGACACACACCTGGCAGTCGATACAGCGGTTGCGGTCCCTTTCTATTAAAAACTCAGGCGTTAAAAGGTCCAAGCTCATAAGGTCTCCTCCCCTTCCAGCAAGCCGATTACCGGTTCGCCGCCCTTAGGCGCCCAAACCGTATCCGGGTCAGGGCAAATCTCCCGGATGCCAGATTCTTCACTGGAGACATACAGGAAATCACCCTTGGTGGCAGCCACCAGCGAACGCAGCTTAACACGGTCATTCAAGGCCATCATGCCTTTGCGGGATCCGAGGATAATTGAAAAAGGTCCGTTTAAGAGCAGCGGCCCGTAGAGGTTGCGGATTGCTGTCACAGCTTCCCGCTGGTCTTCCGGCATGCGGGCGATGTCGCTCCAGAAAGGGGCGGCCAGCGCTGTCACCGCGACCTCCAGCGGCACTTTGTGCTGGCGCAGGAGCAGGTCAAAACAATAAGTGATGGCTTCTGTGTCGGTCTGCAGGGCAAGCTTGTAGCCGAACATCTCCAGGTAGCGCTTATTGGCGCCATAGGATGAGATTTCACCGTTATGCACTATGGACCAGTCCAGGAGGGTAAAGGGATGAGCGCCACCCCACCAACCCGGCGTGTTGGTCGGAAAACGGCCATGGGCAGTCCAGATATAAGCCTTGTATTCCTCCAGCTTGTAGTACTCACCCACATCCTCCGGATAGCCTACGGCTTTGAAGGCCCCCATATTCTTGCCGCTCGAGACCACAAACGCGCCGGGTATGGTGTCGTTGATTTCAAACACCAAACGGGCGACAAAATCGTCTTCGCTCAATTCCAGTTCTGATAATTTTTCCTCCTTGGGCTTGACGAAATACCGCCACACCTCAGGGCCGGAGCCTATTCCCTTCACCTTTCTGGTAGGCACCCGGTCACTGCCGTCCACCACAAAATTCAGGTGGAAAAAGTGCTCCACATCTTCTTTGGCAGTCACATCATCGTAAAACATGTGAAAGGCATAATGCTCCGCATACTCCGGATAAATACCGTAAGCCGCAAAGCCGCCCCCAAGACCATTGGAACGGTCGTGCATCAAAGCGATGGACTTAATGATATCCTCTCCGGAGAAGACCTGGCCTTTTTTATTCATGATACCGCTGATAGCGCAGCCTGATGGTATCCTGATTTCTCCCTCACGCAGTAACAACCAAACCCCTCCTTCAATGTAAAAATACATTTAATTTAATTTAATATAAAAAAGAAAAGTCAATAAGTCTGAGTATAGACTTACTGACTATTATATTAAAGGTATAAAATACTGACAATTACTTTTGCCCGTGTATTCAGTATAATACAAATGTATTCTGTATAATTAATTCGTGCAAGCATGATGCATGAGGAATTCAGAAGTCAGGAGTCAGGAGTCAGAATACTTCAGGCTGAAAACATTTGCCCGGTCCAGGCAGAGACGAAAGGTTACTCAGTCATCAGTATAGTCAAGCTGCACGAAGGCCCCTGACCTAGACTTCTGACTTCTGTCTACTGACCACTGACTCCTGACTCCTGACTCCTGACTCCTGACTCCTGACTCCTTGCTGTCAGAGCGGCAGCGACGCCAAAGCCAGGAGCTTTCTGGCGTAGGATTCAATCTTTTCCCGCTGTACGATTTTGGCCCGCCAGGCTTCCGGAATGCCGTCTTCGCCGTAGTAAGCCCCCGCCAGCTGCCCGAATACCGCTCCCGTGGTATCCGCGTCATCTCCCAGGTCCACCGCCATCAGAGCGCCTTCCCGGTAAAATGAACTGCGGTAAAAGGCCCACAGTGCGGCTTCCAGGCAAGCAACCACGTACCCTGTGCCGCGTATCTCCCCTGGCTGCTTATGTTTGAAAGACCCTGCAGCTATCTCCGCGACCCGCGGCGCCAGGGGAGCATCCTGCCACAGTCCAGGTACAGGTGTAAAGTGGTCGGAGAGGAGTTCCTCTTTGCTGAAACCCAGTAATGCTCCCACCAAAAGGGCCGCCAGGTAGCGGCAGGCATCCACCGCTTCCCGTGCCCCATGGGTTGTGCGGGAACTGTCAGCTGCCATCTCAATTGCTTCCCTGGGTCTGGATGCGTAAAACAATATAACAGGCGCCAGGCGCATCAGGGAACCATTTCCTGCCTTGGCCGGGTCCACCGGTCCGCAGTATGGCGCAGGGGTGCGTTCAAACCTGGCCAGAGCCTCCCGTACCGTATTGCCGATATCATAACGTTCACCGATACTACTCAGGTGTTCCTGACGGTACCAGTTGAGGTAACGCTCCAGCTGGTCTACAGGGTTAAATCCTTTACAATCGATCAGGCTCTCCGTCAGGCACAGTGTGACGGAAGTATCATCGGTCCAGGCGCCGGGTTTGAGGCCCAGAGGACCGCCTCCGATCATGTCTGCCAAGGGCCGGAAGGAACCAGTCGCTTTAAATTCCAGGGTTGTGCCCAGAGCATCTCCCACAGCCAATCCAAGCAGACTGCCGCGGTAGCGCTTGATAAGATCCATGCCTTTCCCCCATTTAAACTCTAAATAATCCGTCAAGTTTATCATTTTCTCTTGCGAGGACACCCATTGTCGTTTATGATATAAACAAAGGCAGAATATGGCATGAGGGTGATCGATTTGACCCTGATGAACTATACAGAAAAGGTCGTCTATGAGCGGTTGAAAGAATATGCGGACCAACACCGGGATGAATTTTGTACCTGCAAGAAATGTGTGGAGGACATCATGGCCTTTGCCCTTAACCGCTTGCCGCCGCATTACGTGGCAACCAAGCTGGGCGAGGTTGTGACCGATGTCAAACTGACCGAGGCGCCGGACCGAGTCAAAGTTCTGACGGAAGTGGTCCGGGCCATCCGCCAAGTTGCCCAGCACCCTTCCCATTCAGACAACAAGCCTTCTGCTCTCAGGGAGTAGGGGGCTTCCTTTATCATGATCAGCGAGAAGACTCCCGGCCTCTACAAAGGTTTCTGCGCTATTAGGATTACCAACTTGAGCCAGACAAACCGGAAGATTCTGCAGTACCGGCCGGCATGCCGCAGCCATTATAGTAACGTAATCTTCGGCAAATTTCAAGGTATTTAGCGCTTGTCACAATATTACGCCGATGCTAAAGTTGCCGAGTATACTTTCTTACGAAAAACGCTACTTAGAAGTTAAGCTGCTTCAGGGAGGATGAACTCTTCTGCAGCAAATTTTCACCTGGCTCCTGGAAGTCCCGAGCCGCCGTGCTGACCGTCAGCCAAGGAATGCATGTGTAGGCGGCGTTCTTGATGAAACACGGGAAAGCATAGGAGGGCCATTTCAAGTCATACCAAGACCCACCATCAGCGTTTTTCATCCCACTTGGTGACCCATAAGGTCATGGTTGTTTCCTGAGGTAAAAAAAATAACCCTTATCCTATCGGATAAGGGTTATTTTTCTTGCATCACCCGCCGCCGATGGAGGGAAAGATGCCAATCCGGTCGCCCTCTGCCAGGCTTTGGGCCAGGTCCTGCCTGCGGCCGTTAACCATAAAGGTGAATACCTCTTTCACCGGTACATTCAGGCTGTGCAGCAGTTCATATCCGTTAGAGCCATCCCGGACTTCGAGCGAAAAAGACTCACCTGGAACGGCTCCGGCGATATACCTGTGCAGCCCCGCAAAGGCCCTCACTTCCAAACGCAAGTTTACCCTCCTAAAAGTTGAACACAGTGTCCAGTTCTTCATCCGGGACGTCAAACACTTCCCCATGGGGAGGCAGGGTCTCATATTTGAAGAACTCCGGCAGGCGGTCATGGGCCTTGGTGAAACCGGCCTTGGCGTTAAAGTCGCGTTCTGCCCTTAGTGTATCTTTCCCGATGTCCAGCGCCCCGGCCACGTCCAAAGCCAAACCGTACTGGGCATTGATCATCTCAACCACGGTGGGAAGCCCATCAGGATTGTCCAGGAGAGCAAAGGCCACAAACAGGCATAAGCCTGTAGAATCCACCAAAGCTGTAGCAATTTGCAGATTGCGGGACAGTTCCACCTGTCCTTCTTTTTTCAGCGGGTCGACGAAGCCGCCGACTTTCAGCACGTTGGCTGTGATGGAATACCCGGCAGTATGGTCTGCTCCCATGGTGGAAGTGGCGTAAGTAACGCCAATGCCTTTTGCCCCTCTGGGGTCGTAGGCCGGCATGTGCTGGCCCTTGACGGCTGCCACTTTGGATACACCAAAGGCTTGGCCGGTAAACACAGAGCCATTCCCTATAATCCGGCCCATGGGGCTGCCCTTACCCACTTCTTCCAACAGTTCTACAGCCTTTTCCCCATCCCCCCAGGGAATAATCCCTGCTTCCATAGCGACACCCAAAGTACCACCCGCTTCGATGGTATCAAGCCCGACATCGTTGCAGATGTAGTTCAGCTTGGCGATAATGTCCAGGTCTTTGATTTCACAGTGAGGCCCTAAGGACCAGGCGGATTCGTATTCAATCGGGGAACAGACTGTGCCGTCCGGCATGGGATAGGAATTGGAGCAGCGCATCACGCAGCCCGGGTGGCAGGCATGGGTTGCAAGGCCGCCGCGTTGGACAGCCACTTCCGCCAGGGTCTCTCCCCCGACTGCATTGGCGTATTCAAACCGGCCGCGGGAAAAGTTTCTTGTTGGCAGGGCGCCTGCTTCACTGATTACATTCATCAGTACGTTGGTGCCAAAAGCAGGCAGGCCTTCCCCGCTGACAGGATGTCCGGTAAGAATTGAAGTGAACTTTTTGGCGGCTGCCCTGAACCTTTCCAGATCCGCCACAGGAGCGTTGATATAGCTGGGTGAGTCTATCACGATAGCTTTAATCCCTTTAGCGCCCATGACAGCGCCAAGCCCGCCCCGTCCGGCGTAACGGCTGGAGTTGCCCTCCACATCACAGGTAGAAACACCGGCGTTGGTCAGTTTCATTTCCCCTGCCGGGCCGATGGAAATAATGGCGGTTTTTTCACCATGTTTCGCGCGCAGGGCTTGTACCACTTCATATGTGCCCTTGCCGGCAAGCTCGTTCTCCTCAGTCAAGCTTTCGCCATCCTGGTCGATTCTTAACACATACCACTTGCCGGGTGCCGGGGCCCCCTCGATAATCAGGGCCTTAACTCCGGCATTGGCCAGGCGTTGGGCTGATATTCCGCCTGCGTTGGCTTCCTTGATCCCGCCTGTAAGCGGGCTTTTTGACCCTACGGAAAGGCGTCCGGAGGATGGTGCGCCGGTACCCGACAGGAGTCCAGGGGCGAAAACCAGTTTGTTGTAGGGCCCGATAGGATTGCAGGTGGGATCGACCTCATCGGCGACTATCCTCGAGGTTAAAGCCCTGCCGCCCAAAAATCGATACTGTTCCGGGACCTCCTCCTGTTTGATTTCCAGCTTGGTCATGTCAAGCCTTACAATCCGCACTTAGCTCACTCCTTTTCATTTTAAACGTTCTATACAACGCAATGATCAACTTACTCTTTCGCTGCCAAGATGGATTTTCCTGTCACTAAAAGCAAATTGTCTGAATTTTTGTGAAATTGTCGAAAGCTGTCTTGTTAGCCGCTGTTTCATTTTCAATAACAGAAAAAACGTTCCACGTTAATGGAGCGTTTTCATTGGTCGTCGCTTGTTCACTCAAGAGTGCCTCTTTCATTGGTAAGCCGGATTTCCTCATCCCGTTACGGAGAAAAAAACCTCCTGCAAAAACAGGAGGCAGCATCGAAGATCCATTTCAAGGTATCCGGGGTAATTCCGCTGTACGACAAGACGCTTCGTTTTGCCAAGAGAGAACCGTCCCAAGTGGCTCTTTTCGCTAGGACGCGGGAACCTTCCCCGCTTCCTAATCAACTTTGCTGAACACCAGACGGCAGCATTTGTCCCCGGCGCCGATGCGGCTTTGAATATCCAGCTTGAAAGCGGAAAACTTGCTCATGATGCCGCGGTCTCCCTCCATGGCCCAATCGCACAGGCGGTCAGTTTCAGTTTGGTCACAGCCCAGGCGGCGCCAGCATTCAACAAGCGGGCAATAGTTAAATTCCAAAACGGCACGGTCGGAAGAGACTTCCCGCAAGTCCATTTCAAAGACTCCCTTGGAAACCTCACTGGCAAACTGCCCCATAAACTCCCGCAAATCATCTGTCTCTTTCAGTTTGCCGCCTTTTAGGCAGCCAAACTGAAAGATGGCTTTCCGGGCCAGGCTTTCTTCATCCAGACCCGCCGCCGAAGCTTCTTTGAGCAGCAAGTAAAACCAGGTAGCCCTGTCGTCTATGGCTTTGCGCACATATTCAACCGCCTGCTCCCGCGTGAAAGTATTGTTATCCATACGGTTCTCGACCAGATGCAAGATCCGGTCATCCCCCTTCCGTAAATATTACCCTTAATCATACCAGCCTGTTCGCTCCCCAACAACCCCCAGCACCCAAAAGGTATGAAAGTCCGCTCCTTACAGCCGCTTAGACAATCAGGCTTGCCAGGAAATAAAACCCGGCCCCGAGCAGGGCAGTGGCCGGAATGGTCAGGACCCAGGCCACAGCCATCTGCCGGGCCACTGACCAGCGTACCGCGGACAAACGCTTGGTCGCCCCCACGCCCATGATTGCTCCCGAAACCACGTGGGTGGTGCTAACCGGCAGGCCGAATTCCGTTGCTATCCAGATTACCGTAGAAGCGCTCAGTTCCGCGGCACAGCCGTAGATGGGCTCGATTTTAAAAATCTTGCTGCCCATGGTGCGGATAATGCGCCAGCCACCCGAAGCCGTACCCAGCGCCATTGCGGCGGCACAGGCCAGTTTGACCCAAAGGGGTACATCTGTATTGGCAATAGCTCCTGCGCTGAGCAGAGCCAAGGTAATAATACCCATGGATTTTTGGGCATCGTTGGACCCGTGGTTGAATGATAACAGACCTGCAGTCAGAATCTGCAGCCGCAGGGAATTCTTATTCACCTTGCTTGGGGACATACTGCCAAACAGCCATAAGAGCACGTACATAATCCCCAAGCCAATAAGCGCGCCCAATATAGGGGATATGACCAGCGCAATTACGACCTTCTCAATCCCGCCCCACTTCAACGCCCCCAGGGAACCGACCTTCAACACCGCCGCGCCCATGACCCCGCCAATAATCGCATGGGAAGAACTGCTGGGTATCCCATAGTACCAGGTAACCAGATTCCAGGCTATGGCCCCAAGCAGGGCCCCGATTACCACTTCCTGAGTCACTATAGCTGAGGAGACAATGTCATTGGCTATGGTTTTGGCTACCGCAGTTTTGTACAAGGCGCCCACGAAGTTGAGCAGCGCTGACATGACAATCGCTTTACGGGGAGAGAGAGCCCGGGTTGAGACCACCGTTGCTATGGCATTTGCCGTATCATGAAAGCCATTGATGAAGTCAAAGGCCAGGGCCAGGAAGACCACCACCATCAACAAAACCGTGGTGTTAAGCATATTTCAGCACGGCCCCCTTAAGCATGTCCCCCACGTCTTCGCACAGGTCAAGGGCCCCTTCCAGGTGTTCCAGGATTTCCTTCCATTTGATAACCGCAATGGGGTCTTTCTCTTCCTCAAACAAGCGTGCCACTTCCTGGCGGTAGAGCTTGTCACCCTCGGACTCCAGCTGGTTCAGGCGCGAAACGGCTCGTAAAATATCCTCCCGGTTGCCGCGCAGATTGCGCAAAAGGTTGTAGCAGACACCTATCTCATCCGTGGCCTGCACCAGCAGCCTGACCAGTTCCTGGGCGCCTCCGCTGGGTTTGCCGGCCCGGTAGAGCAGCATCCTTTCCGCTGACCCCTGGACAAAGTCGATAATGTCGTCAAGGCCCTGGGCCATGGTGTAGATATCTTCCCTGTCCATAGGAGTGATCAGGTTCTTGTTGATGCGGTCGATGATTGCCGTTGTCACGTCATCAGCCTGATGCTCTATGTCAATTAAATCTTGAAGTTTTGCCGGCAGGGTTTCCGGTGTCTCCATTATCTCCGCCAGAACCCGGGCCGCCTTGCACACCAGCTTGGTACTTTCCGCAAACATGTCATAAAATTTTTCTTCGCGGGGTTTTAGTCCGAACAATTGCTCCGCCTCCTAAAAAGAAAACATCCAAAAGAAGTTATTTAGTCAGCTAACCGTAAATTCCTCCAGCTCCAATGTTAACTTTTTGTTAAATTTCCACAATAATTGTAAAAGGCAAGGGTCCAGGCAGTTTAGCCCGGACCCTTGAAGCGTTATACAATTCCCATTACCACCCGCGCAATATTAACGCTGTGTTCGTCCACCCGGCGCAAAAGGTCAAGCAAATCCACCAGGGCAAAACCCAGTTTCTCCTCTCCCTCGCTGCCGTCCTCCGCGCACGCAGGCCGACCCAGCAAGGAAAGCTGGAGCATGCGCTGCTCCAGCAGGATTTCCTGGTTTTCCCGGACTACCCTGCCGGCAAGGTCCTCATCCCATTGGCGAAAGGCCTGAAGAGTCAAAGAATAATTGGTGGCAACCCGGTCATACAGACCTTGCAAATCCGTCCAATTCTCCGGCGGCAGTTTCAAAGCATGACTGTGCAGCGCAAGGACAAGCTGGGCTATGTTAGCAAAGACATCTCCGGTATATTCCAATTCCTTCAAGACAAATTGAGCCTTTAGACTTTCTTCCCTTTGTTCCTCGGTCAAACCTATTCTGGTCAGTTGGGTAAGGAAGTGTGAAATCCTGACATAGAACCAGTCCACCTCGGACTCAGCCTGAAGGATTTGCTCTGCCGGGGCGTTGCCTGGGTCCAAAAGCGCCTCCGGTATCCGGCGGGCCATTTTCTCTTCTACCGTTTCACCCACCCTGCAGATTTCCTTGAAAACTTGCTTCAAGGCCACGGCCGGCACCTCGAGCGAGGACTCCTCAAGATATTTAAGGCCAGGACGCTGGGCAAGGTCACGCCGTTCCGGCAGCCAGCGCTCCAGTCCTCTGGCAATAAGCGAGTTAAGCGGGAAAAAGATGACTACCATGAGCAAGGCAAACAAGAGATGAGCGTTGGCTACCTGGCGCTGCAGATCCGGCGTCGTCCACTCTACCACCCGGGTGAACCAGGCCAGCAAAGGGTACACCATGATTGTGGCCGCCACTTTGTAGCCTGTATTGGCAATTGCTGTGCGCTTGGCATCCATCTTTCTGGCAGTCAAGCTCGAGAACAGCGTAGTTATGGTCCCGCCCGTGTGGGCGCCGATTACCAGGGGTACGACAGCGTTCAAGTTCAGGAGATGGTGGCCCGCCAAGGACATCATGATGGCAAAGACCGCCGTGCCGCTTTGGAACAGCGCCGTCAGGACCAGCCCGAGGACAATAGCCAGCAAAGGCTGTGTTCCCAGGTTCTCCAGCAAGGCCTGCAGCCCGGCAGCGTGTTTTAACGGAGCCGTGGCATCAGACATATTGGCCATGCCGACAAAGATCAGGCCAAAGCCAATCAAGGCTTGTCCCAGGTATTTCCCCTGGCCTTTGCTGAACGCATAGAGCAGAAAGCCGGCAAAGGCTGCCGCCAGAGCAACGTCCAGAATCTGAAAGGCAATCAGCTGAATCGAAACAGAGGTTCCCACCGCCGAACCAAGCACAATCCCCAGGGCCTGAGCCAGAGTCAGCATTTCCGCATTGACAAATTCCACCACCAGCACTGTGCTGGCTGCGCTGCTCTGAAAAGCCACAGTCATGATTATGCCAAAAAAAATGGCCAGAAAGGTCCTTTTGGTGAGTGAATGGAGAATCTGCCTCAGCCGGTTGGCGGCGAATTTCTGCAGCCCGTTTGAGGTAGTTTCCACTCCAAACATGAACAGCCCCAAACCGCCCAAGAAGACGGCCGCGGTACCTAAAACAGTTATGGTCTTTCAACTCCCTCAGCTTCACTGTGTGATGCCCGCCGGGGCCCTGCCCGCTGCGATAAATTGCTCCGCAAAAGTTAAAAGTAATTATATAGTACCCATGTGGTTTCAGCAACTCTGCAGATATGCCATGTCGTTTTACCTTCGGTAGTTCGTTTTTATAAGAATACTTCTCTTTGGTCCTTACGACAACTATCCTAACACAGGGGGGAGAGTGTTTTCGGACTTTTGCCAAGTCGTGCGGGGGCCGGTAAATTTACGTAATCGGGGGGAGTGACAACTCCTGTACTAAACTGCCAAACGAGATTAGTAAGTATATAGTAATCAGGGAGGTGGGCTGGTTGAGGCTTTTCGTAGTTCTCAAGCGGGACAGCGCAGTTGCAATACTGCTTTGCCTAATCACCCTGCCCGGCGCCTTCTTCCTCTTCCGCTCCCTGGAGTCAATCCCTTCCCTGCGCCGCACGCCGGGAACCTTCTACATGGTACACACCCAGAACAAGGTTGTCGCCCTGACCTTTGACGACGGTCCTGATCCTCTGTTCACAGGCCAGGTTCTCGACATCCTGAAACAGCAGCAAGTGAAAGCAACCTTTTTTGTCCTGGGGCAGGGTGCAGCCGAAAACCCCGGCCTGGTTGCCCGCATTCACGCGGAAGGGCATGAGATCGGCAACCACGGCTTTACCCATGATTACCGCCAACGCAAACTCGTAGCTGAAATAGTCAGCACCGATAAGGCTGTATTCGAGGCTGCCGGCGTCCACACCCGCTTTTACCGTCCTCCGGGAGGGGGCGTGAACAAGGAGCAGCTGGAGCAAATCAAACTCAACGGTCACATTGTGGCCCTTTGGAGCCTGGACAGCAGAGACTGGCTGAATCCCGGCAGCAAGCAGATAGTCAGGTCTGTTACCCGCGGCGCCTTCCCCGGAGCCATAATCCTGCTGCACGACGGCGGGGAAAAGCGCGGCCAGACTGTAATGGCCCTCGAACCTATCATCGCAGCGCTGCGGGCCCAGGACTACCGCTTCGTAACCTTAAGTGAACTGTACGCCCTGGCCCGCAACGATGACACCCTGCCCACCGGTTCCGGCAACTGAACTTAAAATCTTTGTAAGGCTCACTCTCTCCATAAACACCCGCAGCAGGACAGAATACACTATTACCAGATAAAGGTAATATTCAGTGGAAGGAGTGATACCGCATGCCGTTTTTCGGTTTTTTCCCTGGGCTCTTGTTTGGAGCCCTGTTGGGCACCGCTTTGATGCCGCGTTACTCTTATCCGTCTTATCCCCCGTACTACCCCCCGCCATACCCCTATTATCCTTATTACAGGTAAATTTATGACGCGGCACTGGTTAATCCAGCGCCCTCAACGGCTAAGAAGGAGTGATTGACATGGCGTTTCGTGCAGGTGCAGGATTCCGCGGAGGATCCCGTGGTTTTCGCCCCGGTTTCGGAGGTGTCCGTCCCGGTTTTGGCGGTTTTTTTCCGGGCCTCTTATTTGGAACCCTCTTAGGCGGTGCGGCGGCCTCCCCTTATTACTATCCGCCCTACCCCTCTTATCCCCCCTACCCTTACTATTAAGTTTCTAAAAGGGCGCTGTTTAGCGCCCTTTCTTGCACTTCAGGAAACAACCATGACCTTATGGGTCACCAAGTGGGATGAAAAACGCTGATGGTGGGTCTTGGTATGCGCGTTTTTTCCTGCCACCGGGACTTAGGTACAACTACGACTCCAGGGCTTGATACGATTCATACTTGTCCGGGCCAGGTATTAGCAGGCTGACCCTGGTCAGCCCCGGGGCGGAGGATATTTTTACGCCGAATTGCCGGCCAAACTGCAGCCGCAGGCGCCGGTCCACGTTGCGCAGCCCGATCCCGGCGGCAGTCCCCATGCCCTGGTCTCCGGCCACAAAGTTTTCTGGCATGCCCACTCCGTCATCGACTACCGCGATTTCCGCCTGGTCTCTCCCCGGTATCCCCTGAATCCACAAGCGCCCTGCCCCCTCTTTCGGCTCAAGGCCGTGGATACAGGCGTTTTCCACCAGGGGCTGCAGGCTCAGAAAAGGAACCTGCAGCTCCATAAGCTCATCAGGGACGTCAATCATCACTTCCAGCCTGGAGCCAAACCTGTTTTTCTGAATCAACAGGTAGTTTTCGACGTAACCCAGTTCCTGGCGCAAACTTACCGTTTCCCCCGGGTGGTCAAGATTATGACGGAGCAAATGGGCCAGGGCATACAGGGTGTTAAGCCCTTTTTCGTTTTGGCCCAGAGTGACAAAGCCCGTAATGGTGTTTAAGGTATTAAAGAGGAAGTGCGGTTTGATCTGGGCCTGCAGGGCCTTAAATTCGGCTTTCTGCAAGGTATGCTCCAGCTCCATGATGATCCGCTCTTCCTCGGCAGCTCTTAGTTTTTGCCGGTTAAGCTCTTCCTGCATTTTGGACCGGTATACCAGTTCCACGATGTAATTCACCACAAACTGGATCAAACCGCCGGCGGCCCGGCATTTCTCCATGCTGATCACCTGAATCTCGCGGAAGGTTTCAGCCATGTGCCTGGGGTCAAGTCCCAAATCGGCCGTCCCCCTCAGCATGCCGTTCACTTCCCTTTCCCCCGGCCTTTCCAGGTGCATCTGGCCGCAGGTAATGGAGCCCCAGAACTGGCCGTCCACCACGATGGGGACGGCCATGAGCATCACCCCGGCGTGGCACTTGCCGAGGCAGGAAGAACCCTCTTGCACGGTCTTGAAACCCAGTTCAGCGTTGGATTCAATGCAGCGCCTGAGTCCTAATTCTGTTGAGCGGACAGCCCGGCAGAAGCCGTAGAAATAGTTGTGCTGCACCACAGGATAGCCCCTGGCGTCATTGATGTCTATGGTAATGTCCGTAGCCTTGGTAAAACTCTCAATTATCCGTACGAGTTTTTTCTTGTCAATCAGCTGTGTCAGTCCGTTTTCCATTGCCATCACCACCGGTTTTTGAAGTAGTCAGTAGTCAGAATACTCTCCAGACCGTTCTTTCATGTCCCCGCCTAAAAAAGCGCATCTTAATGATGCTGCAATTCAGCCATGAGCGTCTGCCAAAATTCTGACTTCTGACTCCTGACTCCTGAATTCTTGCTCCCAAGCAGTACCCGAAAGCTACAGCATCAGCTGAACGCTTACCACATCAAGCCACTGCTCAAATTTCCTGCCCACTTCCCGGTATCTGCCGACCTCTCTGAAGCCATATTTTTCAGCCAGAGCCAGGCTGACCGTGTTGCCGGCCGAAATCACCCCGATGACAGAATGAAATTCCGCCTCCCTTGCCCGCCGCAGCAGATCCGCCAGTAGCGAAGACCCTATACCCCTGCCCCTGTAGTCTATGTGGGCATAGACAGAAAACTCCGTCGTGGGGCTGTAGGCCGGACGGGTGTGAAAAGGGGACAAGCTGCCCCATCCCGCCACACGGCCGTCGACAACCGCTGAAACCAGAGGATAGCGGGGGTGCTGATGCGAATCAAACCAGGTTTGTCTCTCAGTCAGGCTTTTGGGTTCGGTGTCAAAAGTGGCGACCCCGTTTAAAACTTGTTCGTTATAGATAGCCGTTAATGCCGGCAAGTCTTCCGGCACACTCAGACGAATTTGCATTGAGCCAACACCCCGTAAAACTTAATCACTCCCATTTTACCGAGTGGCGGGGGTAAACTCAATCCTTTTCTCCCGACAAACAGCTATTGTTTCAACTCCATTTTCCTGCCGAGCTTGCCTGTATTTAATACCTTGGCCGTCACCTCGACTTCGATATCAGCCGCGCGGAAGCTTTCCCGCCAATGGGGGGCAATTTCCCGCCATACTGCCGGCTCGGAACGATGCAGTTTTTCGCTGCAGCCCAAAAAATCGGAATTGTATTCCTTGGCTTGACGGATGGTTCGGAGGGCCAGCTCCCGGATGCTCCCGGCGCAGTCAGCTTCAACCTCAGGCATCGTTTCCGCCGTTAAGTCAAGTCCGTTACTGTCGATAATCGCTCCTGCGGTTTCGATCCGGATGAGATAAGCAAGCTTGTCGCCGGTCAGTTGGGGTTCAATCCTGCTTTTGGTCTTGTGAATGAAGTAGGTGAAACACCGGCCGCCTTTTGTGACCGGCAGGCGGATTTCCACCCCACTCAGCTTTTGTGTAAGAAACAGATAACCCTGCGTTTCCTGTCTGTTCAGCCAGCCCACTAACCTGGCTCCGCGAAAGACGCCCAAGCCTTCGACAACCTGGGTTTTCGAGACTGAGGCCTCGCTCTTCTCCTGGGGCCGGATGACCTTGATCTCCGGCAGCACGGCATCCCTGTCCGGGCTTAACAGCCATTGCGCAAACTCACTGAGGTTGACGCTGCCGGACAGGCCGGCGAGCTTGGCTGTATCCGCGGCCATACTCTTGCTTTCTTTCGAATTCGTTTTGGCCATTTCGGGCTCTGTCTGCAGGATGGAAAAAGCGTCTCCCCTGGCTACCAGCAGATTGACTCGGAAACGCATCTCGACAAACCTGGTGAGCACCTCCAGGACATCCTCCGTTTTTTCCCGGGCCGCTTTTTCCCCGACGATGGCCGTACTGGCGTGGGCGTAAAACGGCTGACGCGGCAGACGTTTGGCGACGTCCCCTACCGCATCCTCAATGGTAATCCCTTTCCCTTGCATGAGAACCTCCTGCGAACTGCCGCTCGGTGCCCCGCCTCCCCCCGTTGTAATGGTAGACTGGATCATGCGCGCGGACACTTGCCATTGGTCTATCCCGTCTTCGCTGATCCTGTCGATACCGACGGAGGTAATAATGGCCAAATCCTGAACTTCCCTGCCGCTCCAGCAACCCGTCGCAAATAGTATTAGGCAGATGCTCAGGCAGGACTCTAACGCTCGTCTTCGCTTCATGGCGGTCCCTCCCTTCGTTTTCCCCTGATCAGGGCAACAAGCAGCAGGAGCAAAGGCAGGACCAGTTCAAATATGAGGGCATAAGGCGGCCAATATTGGCCGAGGATCTCGCCCAGTTCCCCCATACTAATCAATGGGTAACTGGCCGCCAGGATTTGCACGAGAGCGAGCGGATAAAGCGCAGGCCGGTAAGCTGTCAACCCCAGGACCTGAGCCGTTGCCAGAGCCAAGACATAGCTGACCAAGGCTACTTTAATGGTCATGCCCGTAATCCATAACACGGCAACCACACTTTCCACCCGCTGCAGATAATTGCCGTATTCGATGTATTTGGCTACATTCCAAAAAGGAAACTGGAGATAACCGGTGAATTCAGGCCCGAAGATCCCCAGGGTAATCAGAGTATCCACGCTCAGAAATCCGGCCACAGCCAGGATGGCCAGATATCCCCGGCTTTTTGCCTCCCGGGGTTTGTTAACCGCGGGCAGCAGCATGGCCAGCACGATCACTTCCCCGTACCAGGAAGCAGGGGTTACCGAACTCCGGATGATGGGCAGAACCCCCCCTTCCAGGAGCGGCAGCAGCTTGCCCGGTTCCATGGCGGGGATAGCTAAGACGAAGATGAACAAGGTACCCGCCACAAAGAAGGGCAGGACAAACTGGGTCATGCGGGCGATAACCTCTATTCCCTTCGCTGCAGCGTAGCCGCCCACCAGTACGATGGCAATGTTCAGGATATAGTGCGGCGTTTTTGACAGCACGGTGAGCGTTAAGAATTGGGAGAACTCCCGGATCACCAAAACGTTGAAGACCAGAAAAAAGAGGATATAGGCTCCTCCGACCAGCTTGCCTGCTGCTTTGCCGAGCAGAACGACGCTATATTGGGCTAAGGTGTGCTGCGGAAAACGCTGCCCTAACTTCCAGGCCGTCCAGAGCGTGGCAAAACCCGTGAGAACAGGCAAAAACAACGGGACGAGCCAGGCGGACTGTTTGGCCTTGGCTGCCGTAATCCCCGGCACGAACAGGATGACGGTAGCCATGACCAGGATAAATAAAAGCATTGCCAGTTGAGTGCCGGAGATTTTCTCCTTGTCTATGGCCTTTTCCCTCCCTTGTCCGGTTGAGCCGGACCCTGCCGGGGGTCTTGTCTGATCGGTTCCTTAGCGCCGAAAAAGCGCGGCCGGGTTTTCATCAGCGGCCAGGGCACCCGGATGAAGCTGTCTTTCAAATCGCGCAGACTCAACGGGGCAAACGGCGATAAATAGGGAATGCCAAACGAGCGCAAGCTGCAAAGGTGAGCCAGAATAACCATTAAGCCCAATATGATCCCTACACTTCCCAGAACTGCAGCCAGGATGATCATGGCGAAACGTAAGATCCGGATGCTGTTCTCCGCCGCATAGCTGGGCAGAGTGAAAGAGGCGATTGCCGTCAGGGCGACGACGATAACCGTGACGGGGCTGATGAACCCGGCGCTCACCGCGGACTGGCCGATCACCAGGCCGCCTACGGTGCTCACAGCCTGGCCAATTGTCTGGGGCAAACGGGCCCCGGCTTCCTGCAATAATTCAAAGAGAAATTCCATCAGGATGATTTCCACAAAAATAGGCAGGGGCAGGTCTTGCCGGGTATTGGAAAGGGTTTCGATCAGCTGGGTAGGCAGGAAGTCCTGGTGAAAGGAAAGGACGGCTACGGTCAGGGCCGGCAGCAGCAAAGCGATATTCAGAGCGATGAAACGCAGTGCCCTGATAAAGGTGGCAAAAGTGGCGGCGTTCGAATAATCCTCGCTTGCTTGCATGAGGGGCAGGAAGGTACAGGGAACAAGCAGGACCGAGGGGGTGTTGTCGACGACAAGCGCGATTCTCCCTTCCAAAAGCGAGCCTGCCGTACGATCCGGACGTTCTGTGTACTGGATGAGGGGAAAGAGCGAGAAGGATTGATCTGCGATAAACTCTTCGATATAGCCGCTGGCCAGGACACTGTCTGTGTTGATCCGCCGCAGGCGTTGTTTGACTTCCGCCACGATCTTGTCATTGGCGATTCCCTGAATGTAACAGACGGCAATCTTCGTTCTTGTCAGGGCTCCTGCCTCAGCGGTCTCTATTTTCAAGCGGCTGGAGCGGATCCGGCGCCGGATGAGGCTGAGGTTCGTGCTCAGATTCTCCACAAATCCGTCGCGTGGTCCCCGCACGTTGGGCTCAGTGGTGGGTTCATCAACAGCCCTCTGTTTCATGCCCTGAACGCCAGCGATGATGGCGGCGCTCGAACCGTCGATCACCAAAGCGAGCTGACCTTCTAAGACAAAATGGACCAACTGCAGAATATCTGTGCTGGTTTGGGCTTTCCCAACGTTCAACAGCCGTTCCAGGATGACTTGTTGGAGATTGGCCTGGGTCAGCTGCAAGCCGGCAGGCAAGGCGGTAATTTCCTGCATGATGGGCTTGAGAATTGATTCGTTGATCTGGGTCGGGTCACATAAACTGTCGGAAAAAACAATAAAAGCCCTGGGCGAGTTCCCGGCATTCAGCCGCAACTCCCGGAACGTAATGTCGGCACAGAGGTCGAAGACCTGCCGCAAAGCCAGGAGGTTATCCTCGATATGCGAGGACAGGGGCCGTTCTTCCTTAGGCTGCCCCTGGGAATTCTGGCTCGAATCTTTTTTTTCTCTGAGGGTTAAGATTTTATTGAACATTTTATTGAACATTGTTCTCCGTTACCCGTCTGTACGCGTTTGGTGTGCCAATTTACTACTTTATAATTCCACATTTGCGCATTTATACTCAGGCCGGAGGCATTTGTTAGTCCGTTTTCAACGGGTTCCGCCGAATTCCAAACAGGAATATACTACAGTGGAATTACTGCTGGGGGTGGGTTGGATTGCATCCGCAACTACAAGCCCAAATTATGTTATTTATGTATTGGCTTTTTTGGCTCGTGCTGTCGTTTGTATTATCCATTTCACTAGGCTGCGGCATTCTCTGGCTGGAATCCGGGGCTTATTAGGTGTACGCCTATGTATAAGGCAAAATATTATGGAGAATTTCTTCCCTTTAACTTTTTATGGACATTGCTGATAATCATCCTCTTGCGTATCTTCATTCACGTTTTTGGGCTTGAGGTGTTTAGTCCGAGGGGGGAGGTACCGCAGGATGAGTTCATCCGATAGGAGAACACTATCATTACAAACTGCAGACCTTGTCCCAGCCATTGACCCTGAGCCTGAAGGATTTGATTCCGTTCAGTTACTTTCCTCAGGTGTACAAATTTACTTCACCCTCAGCAAAGATTTTCAAACCCAGGTGGGCATTTTTTTTAATACCATGGGAAAAATCGAGTTTTGGCTTCAGCAGAGTGCGATCCCTAATAATGTACTGGTTCAAATCAAGGTTATCGAGTTGCACGTCCCAACCGCCTTAGGATTCATGTTCTTTTTTCTTGGCATAGCCACTCTCCAGCTAAAGACCTTGATCCTGGACAACCGGTCCGAAAAACTGGAGACCATCCAGGAAATGAAAAACTGGCTGGACATGGTGATTAGCAGCAAGGAAAGGAAAGCAATAAAGAGCAAGTAGGAAGTGAGCCAATGTTTCTCGGCTTCGGCATCTCAGTCCCATTGTCTTTTTCAGCCACATGTCTGGCATTTACTGCATTTGCCGTCACTTTATTTCTAATCATCGGCGTTCAGCAAGTGCTCCGGGCCAGATGACCCTTTGGTTTACTGTGTGCCTCCCCTGGCAACACACGGGTCCAAAAGACATATACTGGAAATAAGATGGAGGGGGTATTATGGTTACTTGGGAATCTGGCTCTTTGTGCCTGATCCAAAGCTACTGGATTATCTGGCTGGTGGGCTCAGCCGTTGTGGCCATAGTGTTAGGCGCGGTCATTATCAGAAATTATCAAGCGGTTAAGTGCTGAAAAATGGAACCATGCAAGAACAGCTCCCCGCGGCTTTGCAGGGAAAGAATCATCTCCGCCAACCCGAACAGCAAATTCTGGGGGATCTGGCTGCCTGTACCCACCATCATCGCCATCATCGTTACTCTCTTTTTTAACTGGCTAATCTTACACACCGTCGGATATACCGAAGATCCGATTGAGAAGGCGGGAAAACACATCATCGAGGAATTTTAGAGGGATGGTGTTGAGATGCGGCGCGTTGACCTCAGCAATAAATTGCTGCAGAGCGTTCATCAATACCTGGCGCCTCTCCTTGCGCGCTGCCGCACCCCGGAACAACGCCGGCACGTATACGACAAATACTATCCGCTCATCCTCAAGCATGTTCGCAAATGGTATGCCGGAAAACTAAACCCCTTCAATTTGACTCCTCGGACGATCATGATCTGGCTCCTCATCCGGCCCAATAATGCCATTGGAGTCAGTCTGATCGGCCTCCAGAAAATTGCTATCTATTGGCGGCAGCAGCTGGAACCGAATGAAACCGTCTTTTTACTGATCAAGCTGATTGACTTGCGTGTGCCCTTCCCCTTAATGCTGCTCATTGCTTTTGGCAGCATTGGACTGATCGTCACCGATGGCGCCAACCGCCTGGTCAAAGCCGCGCAAACGCAGTTTGAAGAGGTAATTAATAACATCCAGGCGAAGCTGGATGGGTTATCGGATACGCCGGCGGATCTCCTACAGTCGATCGCAAATATGGCAGCGTCAGAAGAACGTCAACAAGCCGTCAAGCTCTTTGATCCGTTCAATTTGACCACGCGCATGTCCGTCTATCTCCCGATCTATAACTACCAGACCACCTTGGGAATACTCTTGATGGATTTCAGGCGTTTAGAATTCAGCATCAAACAAGCTTTGGAACCGAATGAGACGTTCCTTAGCATCATTCGTATTTTCGATATCTGCGCCCCTTTTCCGCTCCCGATCATGGTGATTTTATTGTCGGTTGGGCTATTCTTTGTGGGCAAAATTCAAGATTTAATCCAGGCAGCGCGTGAAGATATCATAAACGACGTAAAGCGGAGCATGCCTTGATGCTGCATCGGTCTTAGGAGTGGTTTACATGTCACTCAGCTATCTTTGGGCACACGGGACAGTCTTATGCGTACAACCTTTCCCGTATTTTGCGCCGCTCATATCGTTGGGCGTCTTCCTCTTAATCGTGTTCATCATCACCGCGCTGAAACTGGTATTGGAGAACCCAATCCAGCGCCTATTGTGGTAAGAGGACCCTTTCCGGAATAACCCCGGCTCGAAAGGGAAAAATTATATGGAGATTCCGGAAAGGAGTACTTTCATGTTAATCATAGTAGTCCGAACGTTGATTCTCTTTGCCCTGGTGGTCCTGGTCATGCGCCTGATGGGCAAACGCCAGGTGGGACAGCTCCAGCCCTATGAACTGGTCGTGGTCATCCTGATTTCCGAGTTGGCGGCGGTGCCCATGGAGACCACCGCCATCCCGCTTTTCAGCGGCATCGTGCCGATCCTCATCCTGCTCATGGCCAGTGTGACCCTGTCCTACATATCCTTAAAGAGCGAGAAGGCCCGGGCTGTAATTTGCGGCAAACCGACCATAGTCATTGAGCGCGGAAAAATCCTCTACCCCGAGCTGGAAAAACTGCGCTACAACATGAGCGATTTGCTGGAACAGCTGCGGGTCAAAAACGTGCCCAATATAGCTGACGTGGAATACGCCATTTTGGAGACCAACGGTGAGTTGAGCGTGATTCCCAAGTCCCAGAAACGTCCGGTTATCCCGGAAGACCTGCAGGTAGCCACAAAATACGAGGGCCTGCCCCTGATCCTGGTGGTGGACGGAAAAGTCAGCCGGCAGAACATGGACAAGGCCAAAGTTGACATGAACTGGCTGCAAAACGAGCTCAAACGGTTTCAAATCGATAAGGTGGAAGAGGTTCTCCTGGCAAGCCTGGACTCGACCGGCAGCCTGTTTGTCCAGGAAAAAACTCCGGCTGCCCAAAATTTGCATTAGGCAGGTGACAGTATGCGCACCATTACGGTAGTAGCCATCGGTTTTCTCCTGATTCTGGCGTTTGGCATCGGCGCCTACGCCTATGTCAACTCATCGGCCAGCCAAATGGCGGGACAATTGAAAACTGCGGAAGATGCAATCCGCGCCCAAAAATGGGAGCTGGCGCAGGGCCAGCTGGCATCGGTCCAACAAAACTGGGACAGGGCAAAAAGCCGGTGGGCGGTATTGCTTGACCATGAGGAGATAGATAACATTGACATCAGCATCAAGCGCCTGGCAGAGTATGTGAAATCAAAGGGCAGCGCCCTGGCCCTGGGGGAGGTTTCAGCCCTGCGGCTCCTGGTGGAACACATCTCCGATAAGGAAGCCCCCAACATCAAAAACATCCTATAGGCGATAGATAGAAGGGTGGTTAAGGCGCTGTTCCAAAAACTTTTTCCTCGCAATAATTCAGGCAGAAAGCAGGTTTTGGGTTCGAAGCAGAAGAGTGATCGCCCTATCCCTGCTTCTATTGAACAAGCCGCAAACGAAGTTCAATCAGTCATGGGCAACAGCGCAGATCTCATGGTCCACCGGTTTCAGGCCTTTGCCGGGAAGAGCGAGTGCGCTGTAGTCTATCTTAAATCCTTTACAGATATTGAAGAACTGAACAAGTCCGTACTGGCTCCCCTGCAGCGCTTTACAAGTCTTCCCAAGGATATGGAAAGCCTGGGGAAGATTTTGCCTCAGGCCGGGACCCGGGTAATTGCATCTATACAAGCGTTGAGCAAAGCCATAGCCTGGGGCGACACGGTCCTGCTGGTTTCCGGCTTCAAGTCCGGACTGGAAATCCCGCTCAAAAAATACCAGCAGCGGCCAGTAGAGGAACCCGACAACGAAAAGATAGTGCGGGGACCGCGGGACGGATTTGTCGAGTCGATCTGGTCCAATGCCGGACTGCTGAGGCAGAGGATAAAGAACCCTGATTTCAGGCTGGAAGTCCTTACCCTGGGTACCAGGACTTCCGTCGAAGTTGGAATAGTATATGTGGAAGGGATTGCCAACCGGCAAATCGTCTCGGAAGTCAGGCAAAGGCTTGAGCGGATCGAGGTGGACAGGCTGCTGTCCTCCGGCTATGTCGGTGAATTCACTACAGATTCCCCCTGGTCGCCCTTTCCTACCAGCCAGTTCACCGAACGCCCGGACCATGTCACCGCCGCCCTGCTGGACGGACGGATAGGCATACTCATCGACGGCACTCCCATCGTTACCATCGTGCCGGTGGTATTCTGGGACTTTCTGAAGTCGCCCGACGACTACATCGAAAGCCCTTACTTCGCGACCTTGGTCCGCCTTATCCGGCTTTTGGCCCACCTGGTAACCCTTCTGCTCCCAGGCGCCTATGTGGCTGTGACCACTTTCCACCTGGAGATGCTGCCCCAGACCCTGGCGATGATTATCGCCGGCGCCCGCACGCGAACCCCGTTTCCCGTCGCCATCGAGATGCTGACGATGGAGTTGACCGTGGAAATCCTGCGGGAAGCCGGCCTGCGCATGCCAGGCTCGTTTGGCCAGACCATGAGCATCGTGGGGGCCCTGGTCATCGGGGAAGCGTCGGTCACCGCCGGCTTGATCGAACCGATTATCGTGGTGATTGTTGCCTTTACCACCTTAGCTTCCTTTATCGTGCCGGGCTATAACGCCGCCATCGCCATCCGACTGCTGCGCTTTCCGCTCGTGTTGCTGAGCGCTGCCATGGGCATTTTCGGCCTGGCCCTGGGGGCCATGTTCTACCTGTACCACCTGGTCAGCCTGCGGTCCTTTGGGGTGCCATATTTTGCTCCCGTTGCCCCTCTTTTTCTCAAAGACATGGGGGACACGTTCATCCGTCTGCCGTGGTACTTGCAGTCCCGCCGCCCAACTTATTACCGGGCGGAAGATGAAATCAGAGAAGGCCGGGACAACAGGCCCGGGCCGGAAAAGGAGTCCTGACCGGATTGAACGGAGAACGGATTTCCTCACGCCAGTTGACCTGGCTGCTCATTATCATCAATATTTCCACTTCCACCGCGCTAGTGCCGGGAATTGTCATTTTTTATGCCAGGCAGAGCGCCTGGCTGGCAATCCTGCTGGCTGCCGCAGCAGCTGCGGCAGGGGTTGTCTTAAACCTGACTTTGGCAGGACAGTTTCCCGGGCAGACCGTCGCCCAGTATGCACAAGGTTTGCTGGGAACCTGGCTGGGCAGACTTGCAGGGTTTTTCTACAGCCTGACCTGCCTGTATCTAGTTGCTGTCTGCATCAGAACTATTACACAGGTGATCAAGCTTTCGATCATGCCGGAAACCCCATTATGGCCGTTTGTTACCGGTTTTGTCCTACTTACAGTATACAGCGCCTGGTTGGGGCTTGAACCGCTGGCCAGGGCTGGTGACATAATGTTCCCCTTTGCCCTGCTGGTGTTAACATCTCTCTTTCTGCTGGCCCTGCCCGAAGGGAAATTGTACCGCGCCCTGCCGGTGCTGCAGTTCAATCCTGCCGGAATTGTCAAAGGTGCGTTTCCCTCTTTTGCCTGCCTGGGAGAATCCTTTGTTATCCTCCTTTTGGCTCCCGCGCTCAACAAACCGGCAGAGCTGAAATCAGCCTCCCTGAAGGGGTCACTCTTGTCAGGCCTGATTCTCGTCGTTCTGACCCAGACCCTCCTGTTTGTCCAGGGAACCTACCGGACTTCAGCCTATCTTTTTCCCATCCTCAGGACTGCCGGGGAACTTAATGTCCTGGATGTTTTTGAACGATTCGCGCCTTTCGTTCTCACCGCCTGGTTCACCGTTAACAGCGTCAAAATAGGCGTGCTGGCGTACTGCTTTGCCCTCTCTGCCAGCCAAACCATAGGCCTAAAGAGCTGCCGGCCGGCCCTGCTTGCCGCCTTGGTCGCTATTCCCCTCCTCTCCCTTGCTCCCAGAAGCCTGGCCGAAAGCCTGACTGTTTGGGTTGACCTGATAGCTTTTAAAATCCTTATTCCTACTGCTTTTTTGTTCCTGCCCGCACTGCTGCTGCTGATAGCGAAGGTGAAAAAACATCATGGTTAAACGTATTTTGGTCTTTAGTTTGCTGCTGTTTCAGCTGATCTTAACCGGCGGGTGCTGGAATCGTCTCGAACCTGAGCACTATGCCTGGCTCAGCTGGCTTGGCCTGGACAAGGCAGAAGGAGGGAAGGTTAAGATAATGACCGTAGTCTCTCCCCCGCTCAGCCCGGTCCCAACCGGAGCAGCCCCACCGGAAGATTTAATGCTAACTTCCTCTGCCACGGGTGATACAGTATTTGACGCCGTGCGCAATATCAATGCCCACCTGCCCAAGCGCCTGTTCTGGCCCTACCTGCAGGCTGTGGTCCTGAGCGAAGACATAGCCCGTTCAGGCGTGGAGCAGCATCTGGACGCCCTGTTCAGAAACGTGAGAGTCCGGAAAAACGCCTGGGTGTTTATTACCAGGGGGCCGGTTGATTCGGTGTTCAAAATAGATCCCCAAATAGAAAGGAGCCCGGCAGCGTTAATCGATGCATTGGTCAAGGCTGAACAGGATTTCCTGGGGAAGAGCCGGGTGCTCAGGCTCAAGGAGTTCCAGCGCGAGCTGGCTAGCCCAGGTTTTGACCCCGTGGTCAGCGTCCTCGGGGTTTGGGACCCAAAAGAAGAAAAGGTCCTGCCCCCAGGGGCCAAGGTCCCCAAGAAGGCGGAGCTGGCGCTTGACGGCAGCGCTGTATTCCAGGGGGATAAATTGGTGGGATGGCTTTCCCCGGCAGAGTCCCAGGCCTACCTGCTGGGCAAAGGGGAAATGAAGACAGGACTCATCGCAGTACCCCATCCGGATAACCCTCAGAACCTGGCTGGAATTGAAATTATCAGGAGCAGCTCCAAGCTCAGGGCGGAAATAGCGGGCGGCAGGGCTGTGGCAAAGATCGAGGTCAAGATAAGCGCTAACCTGGGGGACCAGCGGTTTAACGCGCCGGGACGCGAGGCGGAAGACACCGACGAAGACCCGGACTTCTACCTCAAGCTTGGGGAACAACTTGAGAGAAAAGTTAAGTCTGACCTGGAAAAACTGGCGGCGAAGTCACAAACCACCTTTGATGCGGACATATTTGGCATCGGCGACTACATCGCCAACCGCTACCCCAATGACTGGGAGCAAATCCAGTCCAACTGGCGGGATTACTACAAACAGGCGGCAATAGAGATAGAAGTCAAGGCCAACATAGCTGCCGCGAACATTATGCGTTCCCACCCACCGCGGACGGATAACCAAGAGCAGAGCGGGAGTGCCGCCGGAGAAGAGTAAACCTCTTGAGCCCACAAGCGACCGGTCTGATTTTCAGCCTCTTACCCCAGACACGCCAACCCGTGACAGGGCTGTCGACTCTGCTTTAACCTCAACCTTATGCTTGTCCACACAGCAGAAAAGCCCCCTGGCGCTGCCAGGAGGCTTTAAATCTGCTCTGAGTCTATAGTTTCTCCGAGACTGATTTGGCCTGGCTGAAGAGAAGCAGGTAGTCCCGCCCCCCGGCCTTGGAGTCAGTGCCTGACATGTTGAAGCCGCCAAAGGGATGTACACCCACCAGGGCGCCTGTACACTTGCGGTTAAAGTATAGGTTGCCGCAGTGCATGTCAGACCGGGCCCGCTCGATCTTCTCCCTGTTGCTGCTGTAAAGGGAGCCGGTGAGACCGTACTCGGTATTGTTGAAAATCTCCAGGGCATGCTCGAAGCTTTCCGCTTTGATCATAGCCAACACCGGCCCGAAAATTTCTTCCTGGGCCAGACGGGCCTCAGGCGCAATGCCGGAGAAGACCGTTGGCTGGATATAATAGCCGTTACCTTCGGCCTTAAGCCCGCCAATTTCCAGCTTTCCTTCCTGTTTGCCAATTTCGATGTACTCCAGGATTTTCTTCTGGGCAGCCGCGTCGATAACCGGGCCGGCCGGGAAATTCTCCTCAGCGGGGCCGACCTGCAGCTTTCTCACCCGTTCCACCACCAGTTCCACGACCTTGTCATAAACATCCTTGTGCACGATGGCTCTGGACCCGGCGGAACACTTCTGGCCCTGGAAGCCGAAGGCGGAAGCTGCGATGCCGTCGGCAGCGTCCTCCAGGCTGGCATCAGCATCAACCACCACCGCGTCCTTGCCGCCCATTTCGGCGACCACCCGTTTCAGCCAGATCTGGCCGGGCTGGTGCCTGGCCGCCAGTTCATTGATGCGCAGCCCCACATCCTTGGAACCTGTAAAGCTGATAAAGCGGGTCTTGGGGTGAGTCACCAGAAAATCCCCCACTTCGCTGCCGCTGCCTGGCAGGTAGTTGATGACGCCCGCCGGGATTCCTGCCGCCTCCATAATCTCCATAAACTTAAAGGCGATGACCGGGGCGGCGCTGGCAGGTTTTAATACCACAGTGTTGCCCGCCACCACGGCGGCTGTGGTCATGCCGGCTAAAATCGCCAGAGGGAAGTTCCAGGGCGCGATAACCACTCCCACTCCCAGCGGGATGTAGGTCAGGCGGTTGTCCTCCCCGGGCAGAACGGTCACAGGCTGGTTGCCTCCCAGGCGGATTGCCTCCCGGCCGTAAAACTCCATAAAATCGATGGCCTCGGCCACATCGGCATCAGCCTCAGCCCAGTTTTTACCGGCTTCAAAGCAAAGCCAGGCCGCCAGTTCAAATTTGCGGCGCCGCATGACTGCAGCCGCTTTAAACAGGTAACCGGCACGGGCTGCGGGAGTAAACCTTTTCCAGCTTTCAAACATTTCCAGGGCAGCGTGCAGGGCCTTAGCGGCCAGGGTACGGTCCGCTTTGCCTACGGTTCCCACCACCTGGTCCAGGTTTCCCGGGTTTACAGAGGTAATTTTCTGTTCGGTGAAAACTCTTTCACCATTTATGACCAATGGATAATCCTGACTTAATTCATTTTTTACGAGAGCAACGGCCTCCGCCATTTTGGCTTTGGTTGCCGGGTCAGCAAAATTGCTGAAAGGCTCATTCTTAAACTCTATCATCTTACTCCTCCACACATTTCAAGTTTAATTGAACAGGTTTTTCAGGATAAACCAGACATTGGCGGGCCGCTCGGCCAAACGCCGCATGAAGTAGCCGTACCAGTCCGTGCCGTAGGGAACATATACCCTGACTCTGTACCCTTCCTGTACCAGCTGCTTCTGCAGATCCGTGCGGATACCATAGAGCATTTGAAACTCGAATCTGTCCCGCGCTATGTTTTGCTTGGAGGCGAACTCCTTGGTATGGTTTATGATGTTGGCATCATGGCTGGCTATGGCGGCATAATCCCCATTCTTGAGCTGAAGCTCAATCAGGTGTTTGTAGTTCTTATCGACATCCGCCTTGAGGGGAAAAGCCACCTCTTTCGGCTCTTTATAGGCTCCCTTGACCAGCCGTAGGTTCGCCCGTAAATCGTTAAGGTCCTTTTCCGTTCTGTAGAGGTATGCCTGCAGTACCAGTCCCACATTGTCAAATTTCTGGCGTAGAGCCTTAAAGATGTCAATAGTTAGCTGACAGCGCAGCGAGTCCTCAATATCAATCCGGACAAAGTTGCCGTGTTCCTTGGCCCGAGTGAGAATTCTATCCATGTTGGCCAGACAGAAATTTTTATCCAGGTCCATCCCCAGTTGAGTCATCTTAAGAGACAGATGGGATTGCACCTTGGCTCTGGCAATTCCGTCCAAAGTATCAATACATGTCTGGGCAGCTTCCAGAGCTTCCTCCCTGGAACTGATGAATTCACCCAAATGATCCATGGTGGCCATAATCCCCGCCTGGTTCAGGCGGCGGATTTGCTCCAATGCCTCATCCAAAGTGGACCCGGCCACAAATCTGCCTGCGCCAAACCTAAGTCCATACTTTTTGGCGGCATCGTTCAGGCCGCGGTTTTTGGACAGGGAGAGAAGAGCAGAACGCATTAATGCTTCCAACCCGGACACTCCTTTCTTTATAAGTCTTCTGCGAGTCGGTCGGCCGTAAAGCCGACTTCATTGATACTTAGCAATTTCCATGCCACCGGCGCACCGAACCCGGGTCCAGGCTGAGAACTGCTGCCTGCAGCCTCCTTCACACCCTTTATTGCTGTAGGAAGCCGGATCCGGACCGGCTTTGCCCGCCATCCGGATGCCGGCGGCAGCCCTGTTAACGGCCTGGCACCCCTCGATTCAGTGTCAAATGTTTAAACACATCTTAACAATGTGTCTAAACACATGTCTAGGCAAAAACCTGTGTTTTATGTTACAGTTAAACTAGGGAGTTGATGCTGCTGATGAAAAATATCCAGCCCCTGGGCAGGTTGGCCGAAAGCAATTTCCGCTTGGTACAAAACAGGACAAGCATCCAGGAAGCTCTGGCCCTGGCCCGGGAAAATCATCTGGTGATTCTGCAGGGGGAACGTCCCGTCGGCACTCTTACCATGGAAGAAGCCCGGCAACTGCCTCCTGCCGGCGTACGATTAAATGAAATAGCCTGGGCGCCTCCCCTCATGGCAGGGTCTGAAACCGATACTCTGGCCTTTTGCCGGGAGCATGCCCAAGATCTCCGCTCTGTGGTGGTGTTGGATGATTCCGGCAGAGTTACAGGCTTGGTTACACTCACCAAGCTGCTCAATGTCCTGCTTGAAGCCTGGGAAGTATGGAACGCCTTTTTCAACACCTTGTTGGACACTGTCAACGAGGCTATTACCGTAGTCACCGAGAACGGAACTGTGAGCCACTGGAACCTGGCGGCTCAGGAGATGTATAACATTTCGGGTCAGGCTATTATCGGCAAGCCCATAGCGGGTTTTTTTGAACGGGAGGCCCTGGCTACCCTGAAGATGCTGGATGAAGGACGTCCCATCCGGCAGTCTTACCACCGCCCCCGTTCCGGTACCCATGTGTTGATCAATGCATCACCTGTACTTAGCCAGGGTAAGATCGTGGGAGCTATATCCAGCGAACAGGATATAACCCAGGTGGTGCGCCTGAACGAGGAGCTGTCACACGCCAGTTCGCAGTTGCGAGATCTGAAGCAAAAAATAGGCCCCTCCGATGATCCTTTTAACAGAATCATCGGCAGGGGCAGCACAATTCACCGGACTATGGCACTGGCCCGCAAAGTCGCGGCCAGTGAAGCCACGGTCCTGATCACCGGCGAAAGCGGCGTAGGCAAAGAGTTGTTCGCCCACGCCATCCATGCCTCGGGACAAAGGGCAGACAAACCTTTTATCGCCATTAATTGCGGCGCCATTCCCAATGCCTTGTTTGAGAGCGAGCTTTTCGGTTACCAGGGCGGCGCCTTCACCGGGGCCGAACGCAGGGGCAAACCGGGCAAGCTGGAACTGGCCCACGGCGGGACCATCTTCCTGGATGAAGTTGGCGAACTTCCGGTAGAACTGCAAGTCAAACTGCTGCGGGTGCTGCAGGACAAACGTTTTTACCGGGTTGGCGGCACTGAACCCGTCACAGTAAATACGCGGATCATCGCCGCCACTAACCGCGACCTGGACAAAATGATCCGCAGCGGGGAATTCCGCGAAGACCTGTACTACCGTTTGAATGTTATCGCGCTCGAGGTCCCTCCCCTGCGGGAAAGGACAGAAGACATCCCCGAACTGATGCAAATGTTCCTGCAGGAGTTCGCCCTCAAATACAACAAGCCTATTCCCGCTCTGGACCCGGAGCTTGTCGTCACCCTTTTAGGCTACCCCTGGCCCGGCAACGTACGGGAACTGCGCAATGTGGCTGAGCGTCTGGCCATTTTGGCGGAGGAGGCTCCCCTTGACACCCAGTTCCTGCCCCCAACCCTGCAGCGTCCCAAACCGCCGGCACCGGTCCCTGCTCCCATGTCCCAGGCAAGTGTCCCCGCCTCCCATCAGGACCTGTCTGCGGAGGCCAGGCGGATTCTTCAGATGCTGGAACAAACCAAGGGCAACAAAGCGGCGGCGGCCAAACTGCTTGGCCTTTCCCGCGGTACCCTTTATTACAAGCTCAAAGGTTACGGCCTGATCTGAAAGCCTGGGTGAACCTCCCCCGCCTGCATAGAAAACCAACTCCAGGCAAAAACTACTAATCGTCTAAACAGTTTGCCAAAAGGAGCTGAGACCATGCAATTTAACCGGGAAACTATCCAGGAAGTTAAAGACGGGGAGTCCCTGCGCAAGGCTTTGCTGGAAGCGGAGGTGGTTGAAGATGCAGGACAAATGTACTGAGCTTATCAACCTGCTGGGCGGCGAGTTTTAAAGGTAAAATTAATAAGCACCCCTCCGAAAAGGGGTGCTGTTATTTTAGCCTGATTAATTTTCAGTGTATCAGCCGAAAGACCCGCTCTGCATAGAACTCTTGTTGCGGAATTTTTCCACAAACTCTTCCAGGGTGTAAGTTACTCCTTTCCCCTTAAGTTCTACCGAAACTTTGCGTTCTGTTGGATTAAAGCCGATAAATTTCATTCCCAGACGTTTGGCCATGTTGTTCAGTTCAATGCGCAGTCCTCTGCCCAAATCTTTCATACATCCACGCACCTCTCGCCAATTTTGAGTTGGAAAGATTCAGCATTTCCGGCTTACGGGTAAACCATCCCTCCCTTCGGTCTTATACTATATAATTCGCCATAGCTAAAAAACTTTCCTGCCAATACCCTGACGCTCGAAGAATTCTATTATTGGGACGCGGGGAGAAAGTCAAAGACTCTTATAGGTGTCTTTCGGAGCAGTCTGGGGCTTGGCAGGCCCGCTCGGGACGTCATCTCCGGTAAATTGCTCCAAAAAGTCTGCCGCTTCTTTCAGACCCTGCTGCACAACTTTCTTGTAAACCTCCCTGTGGGATTCATCGGTAAGGGTCCTGATTTCTTGTTTGACTGCTCTGGCCCCTGTCACCAGGGGATCAGCCTTTTTCTGTCCTGCCTGAAGCGCCGTGCTCACTGCATGGCTGTCCACTACATAGGAACCCACCACCAGGATCAGGAGCAAGGCAATAATGGTCTTAAGCAAGAAACTCATTTCACTCTTCCTTTTCTGGTTTTTTACCATTATTTCCCGTCTGAAGTCAACCTATGCATACAATTAAGCCGGGGTTGATATCCCCGGCTAAAGCAACTTATTACCCTTGTTATTTATCATTCACCCCCACAACATGTCCAGCTCCTAGCTCTTCTTACTTGGCAGCAGGAGGTTCACGATTTCCCGAAAGATGTCAATTGATTCAACTGTTTCATGGACTGTTCCAAGCGCCAGGAGTCAGCGGCGCTTTTGATTATGAGATAGATGGAGAGAACTGCCCCTGTGATGCTGACCAGCATCAACAGACTGAGCGGCAGGTTGTTGCGCCACATAGTGTACACCGCCAGGCCGGAGTAGATAATCAGAGCAAGCTGCAGGTAAACCAAAATCCGCATTTTCAGAAAGTACTTGTCCCAGAGGCGCTTTTCCATAACCATCCCCCTCAATAAATTGTTTTAGGCCTGATGCCGCGCCCGGTATTCCGAGGGCGTCACTCCTTCATGTTTCTTGAACACAGCAGTGAAATAGCTGTTGGAGCTAAATCCTGCGGCTTCTGCAACCTGCTCAATAGTCTCATCCGAAGTGCGCAGCAGGTGTTTGGCGTGTTTCAACCGTAGCTTAATCAGGTATTCCGTAAAACCCAACCCTGTTTGTTTGGTAAAAATACGGCTAAGGTAGGCGGGGCTCAGGTGTACCTTGGCGGCCACAGAACTCAGGGACAATTCAGAGGCAAAACGCTCTTCCATGTAGGCTATGGCCTTGCGCACCGGTATCAGATCGTTTATTGGCTTTTGGCTTTGCAGCAGAATGCTTTTTTCCAGCATCCCCTCGCCCCAGGCACTCAACCCCGCCCGAGACCCTACCCGGGCCAGATCCTGGGCCAGCTCGCTTTCCAGCTTTTCTGCCTTTGCCGGATCAGCCCCGGCAGAAAGCACAGCCTGAACCGCAATCACCAAGACACGCAGGCCGAAGGAACTGAGCAGGGCAGGCGAGAGTGCGGGTTCTTTGGCGGCGAGAAGCTCCACCAGCAGGTGAAACTGCCGTTTCGCCTCCTGCAAGCTGCCCGCTTTCACCTGCTCTTCCAATCGCGCCAAATCCAGCAGCGGTCCTGGTTGAAATCTCTGCGCCAGCTTGTCTATCGCTTGTCTAACGGATTCGATCAATTGTTGGGGCTGAACAGGTTTTAGCAGGTAGTCCGACGCCTGGGCCTTGATGGCTTGCTGCGAGAAGGAAAATCTCCCGTAGGCGGTTAAGATAATTATCTCCGCCACTGGGTAAATCTCTTTGATGCGCCTGGTTGCTTCGATACCGTCAATGCCTGGCATTTTGATGTCCATGATGATAATGTCAGGTTTAATGAGCCCGGCTAGTTTCAAACCTTCCCGGCCGCTGGATGCCTCACCAGCTATTTCGACAGGAAGGCCGGAATTTTGTAGGGTAAAGCTTAAAACCTTGCGTTCAAGTTCCTCATCGTCAACCAGAAGTATCTTGTATAAGCCCAAAATTTTTTCACCTCGCCCCGGCTGAACGTTTACCTCTAATTCATTATAACCAATGCTTTACGCCCTGCCCAGTAAGGAGCGCAGCAAGATTTTGCTATTAAAGTAAAAATCCCTATAGTCATCTGTCTCGTTAAACGACAATATTTTATAAGTTTTGCGCATGGTTTTGGCTGGTAATTTTCTCCCGCTATGAGATGATTAAGCTGAGCGCAGTGCGTAGACTGAAAGGAGAGTATCTGATGATTGTAGGAGTTCCGAAGGAAATCAAGAATAATGAAAACCGGGTTGCCCTGACCCCGGCCGGTGTACAGGCTTTTCACAAAGCCGGGCATCGGATAGTGGTCGAAAGCAATGCCGGTCAAGGCAGCGGTTTTTCTGACCGGGAATTTGCGGCGGCCGGGGCTGAAATCCTGCCCGACGCAGCGGCAGTTTTCGCAGCAGCGGACATGATCATGAAAGTAAAGGAACCCTTGGCTGCAGAATACGATTTGTTCAAAACAGGCCAGCTCTTGTTTACTTACCTGCATTTGGCGCCAGAACCGGAATTAACCCGGGCGCTCCTCAGCAAAGAAGTGGTTGGCATCGCCTATGAAACCGTCCAGCCTGCTGACGGCAGCCTGCCCCTCTTGACACCCATGAGCGAGGTGGCCGGCAGGATGTCTGTCCAAATCGGCGCCCAGTTCCTGGAGAAACCCCACGGCGGCAAAGGAGTGCTCCTGGGCGGAGTGCCCGGGGTTTCCCCCGCCAAAGTCACTATCGTCGGGGGCGGAATTGTGGGAACCAACGCCGCCAAAATTGCCCTCGGCATGGGCGCTGACGTAACTATCCTGGATATCAGCCCGGCAAGGCTGCGCCACCTGGATGACGTGTTCGGCGCCCGGCTCAAAACCTTGATGTCAAACAGCTATAACTTGACTCATGCGGTTGCCGAGGCTGACCTGCTCATCGGCGCGGTACTCGTTCCCGGCGCCAAAGCGCCGAAACTGGTTACGGAAGAAATGATAAAAGCCATGAAACCCGGCTCGGTAATTGTGGATGTGGCGATTGACCAGGGAGGATGTGTGGAAACCGTGGACCGCGTGACTACACACTCGGAACCGACCTATGTCAAACACGGAGTAGTGCATTACAGTGTGGCCAATATGCCCGGGGCCGTGGCCCGGACCTCGACGTTCGCCCTGACCAACGCCACCCTGCCCTATGCCCTTAAGCTGGCTAACCTGGGCTACAGGGCTGCGATCGGCAGCGATCTGGCCCTGGCCCGCGGCGTCAAAGATCGGAA
>JAJZPO010000112.1 GCA_021811155.1 Bacillota bacterium
TATCCCCACGAAATTCTTGGGATTGTTTTTCAGGATGAAATTTCGTGGGGGCCCCATTATGCATGCTGGCTACGTTTGCGGCCAGGGGTCCCACTACTTTCATAGTTCTAAAGATTGGTGGGAAGGTAAGTGAGGAAGCGAGCCGAAAAGCGTGCTAGGCGACGTAGTCTGCTGAACGGAGCAGAAAGAAAATTCGACCCGAGCCAACCCTAAAGGCTTGTTTCAGGGCAATACTTTACCGATTTTACTGCTTGCTCACTGGAACGGGACAACCTCTTCCTCCCATATCCTACCATATAAGGGATGGGAAGGATGGTGCGAGTATGAACATTCTGGCCACATTGTTTAAAATCTTTTTCGCTGGCACCATGTCAGTCTACCCCAATATGGGGATGTATGGCTCCGGCATAATCCAGTCCGTCCAGGCCGGCTACCGCCTGGGTTCACACTTCGGCCTGTTCAAGTCCGGCAGCAAAGCCGTGAGCCAGGGACCGACGAGTGAACAAGGCGCCTACGCCTGGTGGCAGGATGCGACCATCATATTTAAAAACGTTGCTCCAGTGGCCCAGAAATTGCTCCAGGGTTCGCGCTGAAATTAACATTTACATTTTTCGTGCTAAAAGCTTTAGCCCTGTCCCGCCGGGACAGGGCTATCTTTGTGCTTTAAGCAAGGATTTGTTATTGTTCATCTACCCTTGACCAGCGGGCAGCCTCCAGCGAATCTTCCTGGTAAATTGCCTTTAACTTCCATTGTTCATCCTGCCAGACAAACTGCCAGAACTCGGTAAAGTAGAGGCGGTTGTCCTCCTCTCCGGCAATAACCCTGCCCGAGGCATCCACTGTATAATCATACAGGCTGGCAAAAATTCTGGCGACAAATTCTTCCCCGTCCGCGTCCAGCCGGCTGTGGACGAAGTCAATATTTTCCGCGTTCAAATCCGGATCCCTGATGACGTTTCTTTCCCCCCTGGACCGCATGGAGGCCAGTTTTCCCTGGTAATCGGCCAGCAATTCCGGCGTCAGGTATTCTGCCCCCTGGCTCAGATCCTGCCGCGACCAGGCATCCTGCAGGTAGTAAAAGACCTGGTGCACCCTGCCCGTAACCACACCCCAGTCCCAACGCGGAAACTTTTGCGCGTAATAGTCCATATTCTGCCGGGTAAAATTGATGGCTGGGCCGAAACGACCGCGTTCGTTCCGAATGGGCCGTCCTTCCAGATCAAGGGGCTGTCCGGGATCCACGGGCTGGGAGTTCCTGCCTGACCCTCCCCTGTTGCCGAAATACCTGCTTCTGACCACAAACCGGAACACAAACACGGCAATGGCCAGAAGGATGATCAGACTAAAAATCCCACCGCCGCCCCCAAAGAAAAAGAGCGGAAAAGGAAAGAATCCGCCGGAAAAACCACCGCCGAAGGAGCCGCCGCCAATCCCTCTTCCGAAGGACCCTCCCCCGCCGCTGAACCCGCGCGAAAAGGAACCGCCCCTTCCTCCGCCTCCCCGGGCCAGAACGGCGGTGGCCGCGAGGGCCCAGCACAAAGCTGTGGCCCCCAGAACACTCATACTCTTCACTTTAATTTTCATTTCGCCTCAACTCCAGATCGGTTTACTTGTCAGTTTCTTTTTGCAATGAGGCCTTAAGTTTGGCTAGTTCGTCCTCCACCTGCTGGGAGCCGGAACTCCTTTGCAGTTCTTCCATTTGAGCTTCAAAAGAAGCCGACGCCGTAGTTCTGGAAGCCTTGGCTTCTGCCTCCATGTGGTCGACCTTGTCACGCATGCGGTCAATATCGCTGAGGGGGTCGCCCTGACCAAGTCCCGCCAAAGCGTCACTGGCTTGCTTCATGGTCTGGGCCCGCCGCTGGCGCATTACCAGATTGTCCCGTTCCATTTTCGCTTTCTGCAGTTTTTCACTCAGAATCTGATAGTTTTCCTGCAGTTCTTTGACCACCTGCTCCTGGTCCCGCAGCTGGACTTCAAAATCAGCCAGGTTTTGTTCAGCTTGCTGTTTACGGCTCAAAGCAGTGCGGGCCAGGTCCTCACGGTTTTGCTGCACGGCCAGGGCAGCCTGCTGGCTGCGTTCCTGAATGTCCTTTTTGGCTTCTTCTATTTTGTCAGCCAAAAGGATTTTGTCAGCGGTAGCCCTGTTCACTTGCACAGAGAAATTTCGCATCTCCTCTGTGGCCCGCTCAATATACAGGTTCAACATTTTTTCCGGGTCTTCAGCTTTGGCAATCAAATCATTGATGTTGGCATGCAGCACGTCTTTAATCCGGGTAAACAATCCCATGTGCACAGTCCTCCTTAAAAATAGTTCCCTTTGAGGTTGAGATCTTATCCTAATTTCCCTGCAGTCAAACTATTCCAGCGGTCAGGCTTTTTCGGCTGGCAAACCAAATCCCTCCTATCATTATTGTAATCATTGGCCAGGTTCCAAACAAGAGGCTTGGTCACAAAAGCAGCTTCTTGTCCTTCATGAACTTATTATATGTTCACTATAATCACTTGTCAATATATTTATGATACTTTTTTGCAACTCCAAACACATATTAAAGGGCTGCCCTAAGCCGTAGCTTGGGGGCAACCCCTGTTCGTCGTTTTTTGCTTTAGAAACAACCATGACCTTTTGGGTCACCAAGTGGGATGAAAAACGCCGATTTTGGGTCAACTGGGGTAGTCGGATGAACATTTCATCCGTTTTTCATAAGATAGGTTTGCGACCTTCAACCACAGCTACAACCCCGCCCAGGAGATTGTGGTAACCGGTTTCCACCAGGCCGCATTCGGCAAAAATCTTGCTCAACTCCTGCTGGGCAGGGAATTCCACAGCCGAATCATGCAGATACTGATAGGCCTCCCGCTTACCCGACCAAATCTTGCCCATCAGCGGTACGAGTTTCTCAAAATAGAGCCAGTACCCTTGCTTAAAAAGCGGCAGCCCCGGTTTGCCCATATCAAGGGACACCACTTTATGTCCGGGCTTTACAACCCGGACCATTTCTTTGATTCCCTGCTTTAGGTCAGGCAGGTTGCGCAGGCCCCACCCCACGGTTGCCCCATCAAAGGTGTCGGAGGCAAAAGGCAGCGCCATGGCGTTGCCCTGGATCAACCGCACGCTCTGCCGGAGGGGAAATGCGGCCACATTCTTTTCAGCTACCGCCAACATATTCTCTGAAAAGTCGAGACCCGTGACGCGTCCCGTCGGTCCAACGGCCCGGGCCAGCTCCATGCTCAGGTGCCCCGTACCGCAGCAAACGTCCAGGACGTTATCCCCGGGGCCGACTTCACAGCGCCGTACCGCAAACCTGCGCCACCTCTGGTCCCTCCCCATGCTCATCAAAGTGTTGAGCCGGTCGTAGCTGCGGGCGATATCGTTAAAAGTCTGGCGTACAAAGTTCTCTTTTTGTTCCGCACTTGGTAGTTTGGCCAAAATTCTTACTCCCCTTGGTCAATTTGTATTTTCCAGGCTGCGCCACAAGTACCAGCACGCCACAGTTTCGTATGGATGCCATGGTCCCGCAGCTTGCTCAATCTCCGCCGCTGAGGCTAACTCCTGCAGGCCGTACTGCACCTGAACCGCGCGGCGGATTCCCAAATCCGCCACTGGCAGCACATTGGGCCTGTTCAAAGCAAAGATCAAAAACATTTCCGCCGTCCAGCGGCCGATTCCCTTGACTTTAGTCAATTCCCGGATTATTGCTTCATTATCCATGCTGCCAAACTGGGTATAAGCAACATCGCCCGCGGCAAACTTCCGGGCCAGGTCCAACAGGTAAGAGGCTTTTTGCGGCGAAATTCCCGCCTGTTTCAGCTCTTCCGCCGTTGCCTGCGCCACGGTTTCGGGCGTAGGATTGCCCTGAAAAAAATCGCTGAAGCGGCGAAAAATCGCTTCGGAAGCTTTGACCGAAATCTGCTGGGAAATAATGCTGTCGCACAGTACCGCAAAATAGTTTGTCTTGGGTTGCAAGGTGCAGGGCCCATAGCGCTCAACCAGGGGGCCGAAAACCGGCAGGCGTCCCAGGTGTGCCTGGGCTTCAAGCCACAAATCCTCCGTCACATGATTCAACTCCCGTGATAAATAACCGCTGGTAGTAGTTTACTACAACAGGCGGGCAAAGCCAAGAAATTCCCCTTCCTCCCTCGTCAGGCAGGACAGAAATCTGTCATAAACGGCGAGAAGACCCCCGTCCTCTACAGGTGCAATTTACTGCCACACCGGCGCCCACATTTCCCAGAATACGACAGTATTCCCCTGGACTCAAAATCAGGGAAAGTTATATAATTTTAGTGGCCCCTCCCCCAGGGGGTAAGGATATAAATTTTTTTAGTGTAATTTGAGCAAAAATTCACAAGATCAAAGGAGGTACCCTTATGAATCTCGGACCATTTCAGGCCCAGTTCGCCAAGCAGCTGCGCAGCGACTTGAAGGAACGCCTCGCTTACGCTACCGACATGGGGGAAATGCCCCCGTCGGTGCGCTCCCTGGTCAAGACCACACCCGATGCCGTCTTCCGGGTTGAACAGGCAGCAGACCTTGTCCAACTTGTAAAGCTGGCCCGTTCCCACAGGGTACCCCTCACTCCCCGCGGCTCCGGCACCAGCGGTTTCGGCTCGGCCCTGGCCTCTAAAGGCGGCATCATTGTTGACCTCAGCGGCTTAAACAAGGTGCTGGCAGTGGACCCGGCGGAGCAGACTGCCAGGGTACAGCCGGGAGTTACCTGGCATGAGCTGGAACAAACCCTGGTCCCGTACGGTTTGCGCACCAGGACCTACCCCACCAGCGCCATCAGCGCTACCATTGGCGGATGGCTTGCTCTCAACGGAGCCGGGGTGGGGAGTTTTGAATTTGGCCGGGTCGAAAACAGCGTTGTTGAACTCAGGGTGATTTCCCCCAAGGGAGACCTGCTGCACCTGACCGGCGAGGAAGTCAGACCCTATCTGGGCAGCGAAGGAATCCTGGGCTTCATTGTCGAAGCCACCCTGCGCCTTCGCCCGCGCACACAGGATGAAATCCTGGGCTATGATTTTTCTTCACCCGCTGACGGGGTCGCTTTTCTCCAACAGGCCGTACAACTGCCTCTCTGGCATCTGGCCTTTTCCACCGGGGACTTTGTCCGCAAGGATGCCAGGGCCACAGGGGGCGATGTGCCTGATCAGGCTCTGGGCCTGCGCGTCATGGCAGCCGCCCCTGCCAGCCGCCAAATCGGTACTCCCCTGGGCAAGATTGCTGCCCAATGCCGCGGGGCCTCTCTCTCGCCGGTTGCTGCGGAAATGGCCTGGAATCACCGTTTCCACCCTATGCGCATGAAATCCCTCGGCCCTTCCCTGGTACCGAGCGAAGCTGAGACTCCGCTCCAGACTCTTTCCGCCCTGCTCCAGGACTTGGAGCATAGACTCCCGGGCATGGCCTTTGAAGGCAATTTTACCAGTCGGGGTCAGATCAGCCTTTTGGGCTTTGCCCTGAGCGATGCTCGCAGCCTGCGCTACAATGTGGATTTTCTTCAGGCGCTGAAGGTCCTGCGCCTGGCCCAAAAGCACGGCGGCAGGCCTTACGGCTTCGGCTTGTACTTCTCACATGCAGCCAAGGAGCACCTGCAAGGATATACGAGAATCGAGGAGCTAAAGCGCTTTACAGACCCCGATAAAATAATGAACCCCGGAAAAATACTGGAGTACGATGAACGCTTGGCCTGGATTATGAGCGCCGCGGAGACCCTTACGCCACTGGCCGAAAAAGTAGGCGCTATCCTGCCCGACAAACCCCTGGGAAGCGGCAAACTGCCGGCCGACCTCCGCACCTATGCCTATACTTGCGCCCAGTGCGGCTACTGCAAGACCGAGTGTACCCTATATAATGCCACCCCCTGGGAATCGGCTTCCCCCCGGGGCAAGTTTGCTCTCCTGCGTCTGGTGGACCAGGGGGTAGCGCCCCTGACCCAGGACCTGGTTGACAGCCTGTTGATGTGCACCACCTGCAAGCGTTGTGAACCTGTCTGCCAGTTGGGCCTCCCCATCGAACAGATCTGGACCGGCATGCGTGAGTGGCTGGTCGATGATAAAAAACGCCGCACCTATGCCGCTTTTGAAATGATGGCCTCCAGCCTCAGACATGAAGGAAACATCTGGGCTCACCTTAAAGATGCCCGGGATGCCTGGCTGCCGGACGACGCCCGCTGCCAGGAGAACGGTGAAATTGGCTACTGGGCCGGATGCACCGCCAGCTTTGTTGAGCAAGACATTGCGCAAAACGCTGTCCGCATTCTAAACGCGGGCGGCATTGAGCCCGCCTACCTGGGAAAAGCCGAATTATGCTGTGGTGTGCCTATGCTCATGGCCGGGCTGTGGGACCGCTGGGAAGAGACCATGCGGACCAATATCAGCGAGATCAAAAAGCGCGGCATTAAAGAACTGGTGGTGAGCTGCCCCGGCTGCCACGTTTCTCTGCACTACCACTACCATACCTGGGCTAAAAAATTGGGCATTGAATGGGATGTAAGGGTTCTCCACCTCAGCGAAAAAACCGCAGAGATGATCAGCCAAGGCAAACTGGCATTCACCCATCCGGTCGATTCAGTGGTTACCTGGCACGACCCTTGTCATATCGGACGCCATGCCGGGATTTACGATCCGCCGCGGGAAACCCTTAATGCTATTCCCGGCCTGAAGTTTGTGGAGATGGAACACAGCCGGGAGAATTCCCTCTGCTGCGGCAGTGTGTTGACCCGCATCAGTGACACAGCCATATCCGATGCTGTTGCCCTGCGCCGCTTTAAGGAAGCTGAAGAGGCCGGGGCCCAGGATCTGGTCACCACCTGCCCCTGCTGCGAATTCCAACTGAGGGTCGGACGCCAGGCCTCCCAGAGCCCCGTAATGGTGCGGGACTTTGCCACCATGGTTGCAAAAGCGCTGGGCTATGCCGATGAGACTGACCTGAGTGAAACTAGCGCTCTGAGTGAATGGGTTGTCTTCGACAAAATGATCACCGCCATGAGCGTGGAAGAGATGGCCAAAATGATGGGCGTGATGATGCCGCGCATGATGGAACTGCTTCCCGGCTGGATGAAATCCATGATGTCCACGACCAAGCCTCTTCCCTCCGGCGCCAAAGACAAGCTGCTGGCAGCCATGCGGGGCATGGTTCCCCAGATGATGCCGGTACTCCTGCCAGGGATGCTCCCCAAGATGGTTCCCGATGTCATCCGCTATATGGAGGGCCTGGCTCCTACCATGCCCCAGGCCATGCGCCAGCTTATGCCCACAATGCTGCCCGAAGTGATGGAGAGATTGATGCCCAAGGTCCTGCACCTCTTGATTCCCCTGATTCTGGACGAGATGCTTGTAAACATGAAAGAATCACTGATGACCGGAAGCCGGAAATAGGGAATGGGCCGCAGCTACACACTGCGGCCCATTGTCTCAAGAACGGCCTCCTAGATTAATTTTAAGTGGCGGGCCTTGTGTTTCTTATGCAGCCACCCCAAAAGTTTCGGCATTACGCCGTGTGCTTTGTTGGAAAACATGTATACTCCCGCCAGGTTTTCTTGCCAGCATTCTATGTAGATGATTTCTCCCCCAGGCTCGTCCCGCAGCAGCCAGGCCTGGGCGCTCTGAACTGCCTGGATTTCGAAACTAGGTCCGCCGAAAGCCTGCTGCAGCACCCGGGCCACCACCCCGGCGTCGAGCTCCCGCAGCGCCTCGTTCATTTCTTTGGACAAATCTCCCGGCTTTAGGGCAGCCATGGCGCAAAGCTTCCTGGCACACTCCCCTTGTTCCACTTTAAGCCTTGGTCTCACTGGGCTACCCCCTACCCCGCCTCCTTACGCCACAAGCAAAGAAGTCACGGCGCTGCCATGACTTCCGGGATTCCCGTAACAGGAAGGCATCTATTCTTATTATAGGTATAGCCCTTTAAAAATAACGTTGAAGCCAATCAGTAAGTTGCATTAATTGACGACAAAACCCGACGAAGTTTTTCTAGCCCCAGACGCAGGCCGTTCAAAAACAAGTATAGCGCGAAGCCTGACCAGCCGGCACCGGAGGCGTACTCAGATGTACGGTGAGGATGACGGCTGGTCAGGCGACAAAGCTAGACGAAGTTTTTCAACGGCCTGCGAGCTTGTGCAGGGCACGGGTATATATCTCGAGACACACCCGCACATCCTGCAGCAGCATATACTCATTGGCAGTATGCGCCACATCTTCCCTGCCTGGGAGCAAAGGGCCGAAAGCCACCCCCTTGTCCAGTTTCCGCGCATAGGTAGCGCCACCGATGGCTATAGCGTCCTGTGTGTCCCCGGTCACATCCCTGTACACCGTGAGCAGGGTCCGGACTAATTCGCTCTCCTTGGAAAGGTAATGGGGAGGCTCAAATTCCAGCGCCTCGACCTCAAACCCGGCCGCAAGCAAAACCTTTCTGGCCGCCGCCAGGACTTCCTCCAGTTTGACGCTCACAGGGGAGCGGATATCAATCACAGCTTCCCCCTGACCGTTGGCAAGGTGAAGCATACCCAGGTTGCAGGTGAGCTTACCCGAAATTTCGTCAGCAAAGGATATTCCCAGCCCCTCACCGTTTATTCCCTGGCCGAGGCGCAACAGGAACTGCAGCTGTTGCTGCTGTTCCAGCAGCCCCAATGAACCCAGTCCTTCCAGCAGCGCCACCAGGGCGTTCCTTCCCTGTTCCGGCACGCTGGCATGAGCCGCCCTGCCCAACGCCTTGATTTTCAGCGCTCCCTCATCAGCCTCCACACTCAAGTCCTGACTTTGCTCCAGCAACTCCTGCCTACCCGGAGGCAGGGCCTCCAGCCCGACCCGCGCCTCGGCAACCTGAGGTACAATGTTTGGCCGTTCCCCACCGTTCAGGCTTTGCAAAGGTCCCTTCCCCCGCCAGGAGAGCTTCAGGTGCAGCAGACCTTTTTCCGCGTAGATCAAGGGGAAATCACCGTCAGGAGAAAAGGCCAGGGCCGGCTTTGGTTCCAACTGAAAATAATGTTCCACGCAGTGCATGCCTCTTTCTTCGTCTGTGCCGGCAATAATGCGGATGCGCTTGTCCAATGCTGCGCCGCTTTCTTTTAGAGCCTTGAGGGCATAAAGAGCGATTACGGCGGGAGAT
>JAJZPO010000113.1 GCA_021811155.1 Bacillota bacterium
AAAAAGGTTAAATTCATTGTATACTATAACAGTGAAAAAATAAATATATTTTTATAAAATAGATTGGTCATAATGGCATGGACCGGTAAGAAAATAAACAACCCCTTGGACATAGTTAAAACGTATTCTATGCCCAAGGGGAACAACTTCTTCTGCCTTGAAAAACGGTCCTTCAGGTCTGCCGGGGTGGATCTGCTCCACTAAGCAGGTCTACGTACCATCTGCGCGCAGGTGGAGGTCAGTGTGCTTGTCTGCCCTGGCCAACTACTGCTCTGCCCAAGAGGACAGGTACTTTTCCTGTTCAGGCGTCAGTCGGTCAATGCCAAGGCCCAGAGAGGTGAGGCGCAGTTCGGCCACTTTGCGGTCAATCTCCTCTGCTACGTTATATACCCGGGTTTCCAAACCGGAGCGCTGCTCCATCAGATAGCGCAGTGAGAGCGCTTGCAGGGAGAACGTCATGTCCATTACTTCTGCCGGGTGACCGTCCCCGGCTGCAAGATTCACCAGGCGGCCTTCCGCCAGGAGGTAAACTTTGCGGCCGTCAGCCAGCGTAAACTCTTCGATGTTCTTCCGCACCTTCCGCTTGGCGCGTGCGATTTTCTCCAGCTCCGGTTTGCTGATTTCCACATCAAAATGGCCGGCATTGCACATCATGGCGCCGTCCTTCATGGCGGCGAAATGAGTGCCGGTGATAACCTCTTTGTTGCCGGTGACCGTAATGAATACATCGCCCAGCCCGGCGGCCTCAGACATGGGCATTACTTCAAAGCCATCCATCCACGCTTCTATCGCTTTGATCGGATCAACTTCACAGGCAATTACCCTGGCGCCAAGACCCTTGGCCCGCATGGCCACCCCTTTGCCGCACCAGCCGTAACCGGCGACCACAACGGTTTTTCCCGCAACGACCAGGTTGGTGGTACGCATAATGCCGTCCCAAACCGACTGCCCGGTGCCGTACCGGTTGTCAAACAGGTACTTGCAAAAGGCGTCATTTACCGCAATCATGGGGAATTCCAGCCTGCCTTCGCGTTCCATAGCCCTGAGGCGCAAGATCCCGGTGGTGGTTTCCTCCGCGCCGCCCATAACTTTACCGATTAACTCCCGTCTCCCGGCATGAATGGTAGAAACCAAATCACCTCCGTCATCGATCACCAGGTCCGGCGCAAAATCAAGGGCCTGGTGCAGGTGGCGTTCATATTCGTCAGGCGCAGCCCCATACCAGGCAAAGGCCCGCACTCCCCCTGTGACCAGAGCGGCCACCACGTCATCCTGGGTTGAAAGAGGATTGCTGGCAACGACGGCCACCTCTGCCCCGCCGGCCTGAATAACCTTGGCCAAATATGCGGTCTTTGCCTCCAGGTGCAGACAAATTACCACACGCTTGCCAGCAAAAGGTTTGTCGCGCTCGAATTCGCCCCGGATTGCGTTGAGTACGGGCATGTGTTCTTTGACCCAATCGATTTTCAGCTGCCCCTCCTGGGCCAGGGAAATGTCCCTGATGGAGCTTTCATTAAGTACAGACGTCATTTCAAGTCCGGCTATGCCGGACCCACCTCCTTTACCCGACCGGGACAGGCTATGAGTCCCCGGTCGGAACATAGTTTTACACCTTTAGTGCGCTATTATCAATGTTACCATACAGATTTATGCTTTGCACGCCAAAAAGCGGTCCCCCAATCCGGAGACCGCCGAAAATTACCACTGATTATTCTCTCTCCGGAATGACCAGCGAATCAATCAGGCTGGGGGCATCCGTCATGACCGCGACCGCCGTATCTGTCCCTCCTGTTGAGACTTCAGCAGTACTGCCCTGAGGATTAAAGCTTTGAGGCGCTGCCGGGGTGTACGTGTATTTGCCCAGTTGGGCGTTCATGATAAACACCGCCTCTTTAATCAGGGAGGCTACCTGCTGTTCGGTCAGTCCGGTATGCTTCACTCCCTGTTCCAGGGCCAGGGCAAAGCGGTCATCCTTGGGAATTTCACCTGACCGGTACTGCTGTTCCAGCGTTGAAACGATGCTTCCTATTACATCTTTGGCAAGTAAGAACTTTTCCCGCCCAATTTTTTTCGCCAGATAATTGATTCCTATACCGGCCACTACCGGCAGCAGGATTTTAATCAATCCATCCAGTACTTGGAACAACAACGTGCTGAAGTCCTGCATCCCTATCCTCTCCTCTCTTATTCACCCAGTTTCCTGATTATTTCTCCTGCTCTGCTCAGATGGTCGAGGGCTTCCTGCACCAGCGCCGCCTTGCCGGCGCCCGGTGCGGGGGCCGGTTGCGGCTCTGGCTCCGGCGCCTGGCCCATAGGATGGTAGGCAACGGAGTAAATCTCACACCAGGCCTTGACCATAGCCTCCACAGCCTGCTCCTGCCAGGCAGCGTTGAGCAGGAGTGCCTCGTCCGCCGGATTGTCAATGAAGGCCAGCTCTACCAGAATCGCGGGCATCTTGGTGTGTACCAGCACATAAAACCTCTGGTTTGTCTTTACGCCGCGGTCAGTTATACCCAGGGACTCCGCAAGGTGTTTCTCCATTACTCTGGCAAAATTCTCTGCTTTTCCTCCGGGTAAGGCATAAATTTCAAAGCCGTGGCCATGTCCGGCATTGCAATGATTGCTCTGAAAAAAGTCACACCCGGCGTTATTTGCTATTGCAGCTATGTCCGACAGACTGACAAACCTGTCGCCGGTCCGGGTCTCAACCATCTCGAAGCCATGGTCGCGCATTCGTTTGGCGAACTTCAGGCTGACTTGCAGGTTGATGTCCTTTTCCATGCTGCGGCTGCCCAACGCGCCGCTGTCCCGCCCGCCGTGCCCCGGATTGGAACATCCTTTCGGCACTTCAACACCCCCCTGATAACCTTATCTCCTATCATTTTTATTCAGGCATCACCCCTATAAGTGCTAAATTTCCCACACCTTGAGCATAAAGTGCCGGTGCAGCAGGGTTCCTTCCCCCAGGTGGGTGAGACAGGTTTCCCTGTTAGCCAGGACCTTAAGGCTTTGACCCGATTCCAGCAGGACCATGCTTCCGCCTTCTGCACAGGATAGCACCTTGCGTACCGCCACCAGGTTTACCAGCCCGTAAGCTGAATCGTTCTCCGTCAGGGGCTGACGCATTTTTAACGGCACCAACATCAATTGGGCCGACAGGGGCAGTGGCAGGTTGAGGCGGTGACCTAATTCCTGGCCGCAGAGGCGGCGCAGGTGTGCCTGGTCCAGGGCCTTTAAGCGGGCCAAAGCCTGTTTCACCCCGCGGATCGATCTGTTGTCCAGGATTACCTGGCCGCTCTTTAGATAAATATAGCTGGCATCGCCATAATCACGGTGGTAGACCGGCTGCAGGGCGGCAAGGTCCGGCAGAAAATCTTCTGCTTTGCCGTTTTGGTGATCCATCTGTATCCCCTCCTTCAGACCCCATGTTAGCCAACCGGTGTGGAGACTGCATGGAGGAAAGATGGAGTTTGACCGGATTCTGTCTGGAATGATGAGACAAAAAAACCAGGTCCAATGCGGACCCGGTTTTCATCACCAGCATATTCTCGGCTTCACTTCGCTTTAACGTGGATTACCTGGCCGTCGCGGCCTCCCCTTTGGCTTTGAGATAAGCGGCAGTTGGTTTGGTCACCAAGGAAGCGGCAATCAGAACTATGGCGCTTACTGGTAAGGCCACAACCATGGGATCAATATAGGTCCAGGGAGCGACCGAAATTGTTTTCACCCCGAATAGCGCCTTGGACAGTCCGAAAATCGTTGCTTCCTTTTCATGCACAAACAGAACCATGAACAGGTAAGTTGCAGCTCCTGTCAGCATACTCCACACCGCAGCAGTCTTCGTGACCCGGGGCCAGTAGAGCGCCGCCACATACATGGGAAGAAAGGCGGCTGCGCACAAGCCGAAGAAGATTGCAGTGGCGATAGGAATGATGCTGCCCGGCAGCTGGAAGACCACGAACATGGTAACTATAAACCCAAACAGGATACCCAATCGGCCTAGCAGAACGGCCTTGGTCTCTTGTTTGCCAGCCTTTGGATTAAGGTCATAGCTTACCGATGTCGAAATCAGGTGGAACTGACCGCTCAGGGCAGACATGGCTGCAGCCAGCAGTCCTAACAGGAAAAGGTATGTCAGCCAGGAGGGCATCGCCTGGGAAATAAACAAAGGGATGATTTTGTCTGAGTTCGGCGCCGCTCCGCCAACAGCCGAGGCTGCCAGGGCGGTTTTGCCCATAGCATCTTTGAAAAACACATTAGACAAGGCTCCCACCGTAAACGCCACACCGGTCATAAACAAGATGAAAATACCGCCGAAGATCATAGCCCGGTTTATTTCCTTGGAGGATTTGACCATCAAATAGCGGACAACCAACTGGGGTTGGGCCAGGACTCCGATGCCAACTCCCAGCACCAAGGTGGAAAATACAAACCACCAGATTTGGGAACCAAAGACCGGCATTGATGCCCAACCCGTATGTCCCTGGGCAGCCAAAGCTGCAGGCACCATATTTTTCATAGCGTCCAGCTTGGCATGGGCTGTGGAAATCCCCCCCAGCTTAACGTAGGTAAGAACGATTAAAATCGCCATGACCACAAAGTCAAGGGTGCCGCGGAAGGCGTCAGTGTAAACAACGCCCCGCAGTCCGCCAAAGTAAACATTAACCATAACTATGATAGCGAAAATCCATACAGCCGTGGTGAAATCCATCTTCATTGACTCCTGCAGGAAACGGGCGCCGCCGATAAGCACAGCCGCCGCGTAGAGAGGCATGACTACGGTGAACAGGGTTGCAGCAAAACGCCGGATAAAAACCGACTCGAAGCGTTTGCCCAAAAGTTCCGGGAAAGTATAGGCGCCCAACTCCTGCCCCAGAGCCCTTGTCTTTTTACCAAAGAAGACGAAGGCTACAAAAATCCCCACCAGAATATTGAAAACAGTCAGCCATAACAGGCTCATGCCGTAAACTCCGGCTGCGCCGCCAAAACCGACAATAGCAGACGTGGAAATAAACGAAGCGCCGTAAGCAAGACCCATGAGGTATGGGTGGACGTTCCCCCCGGCTACCATGTAATCTTTGGAGGATCTGGTATGCCTGTAGCCGATATAACTCAATAATGCAATAATGCCTAAATAAACAGCCAGAATCAGATAAAACATTGTGCGGTCCACATTCTAACCCCCTTTTTACTCTTTTTCCCAGTTCATCCAGCCATAAATGATGCACAAGGCAGTGCTGGCTATTACCAACAGATAGGCAGAAATGATTCCCCCGTCATGCAGCCCCAGCATTACGCTCACCTCTTTTCTCTTTCCGATTTTTCGGAACATTCTGATAGGTATAAGGCATTCTAGCAAACGCGATATCTGTTTTCAATTCCATTCATCTTCCCTATTGCACTGTCAACGGTGCAGATTCAACCGTTCACGGTCTTTCAATCATACTACGCCAAGAAGGCCCCGCCTCTGTCATAACCCTGATCTCTCATTGTGCCCTTTCCCCTGACAACAGCCTCTGACTCTCGTGCATTATGCCTTTTCAGGCGAAACCACCCGGATTTTCTGCAATTTGCGCACTACCGTCGACTGGTTTACACCAAGGGCCTCAGCCGCCCGCACGGTGGTGCCGAACTGTTCCATTGCCATTGTTACCAACTGCTGTTCCACATCGTCGATTGCGGTTTTCAAAGGGATTACACCGGCTACACTGACTCTGCTGCCGGAGACCTGCTCCTTGCGGTGCAGTGCGGCGTCAACTTCCGCCGCGGATATATATCTCCCTTTAGCTGTAACCACGAGCCTTTCCAGTACATTTTCCATCTCCCGCAGATTGCCGGGCCAGCTATAGTTAAGCAGGAGCTTCAACCCTTCAGGCGAAAACTCCACCTCGAAACTGTAGCGGCGGTTGTTCTCCTCCAGGCAGCTTTGCATGAGCGGCAGGATGTCCTCCCTGCGCTCATGCAAGGGCGGAATCCGGATGGGCACGATATTTAAGCTGAAGAAAAGTTCCTCGAGAAAAACCCCTTCGTCTACCAGTTCATTCAGCGTTTGGTTTGTGCTGACAACCAAACGCACATCTACGGGGAGCGCTTCCAGCCCGCCGATGGGGGTGACCGCTTTGTCCCGCAGGACTTGCAGCAGCTTTACCTGCAGGTTGATGGGCAGCTTGTCGATTCGTTCCAGATAAACTGTACCCTGGCCCGCTAGTTCAAAAATCCCGCTTTTGCTGCCCCTGGTCCCGGCGGCATCCCCGCCGCGCCAGCCAAAAAGTTCACTGGCCAGCATGTGTTCGGGCATGGAGGCACAGTTTAGCTTATAAAAGGGACCTGTTTTTCGCAAGCCGTTGTAATGAATCAGTTTGGCCAGTGCCTCTTTTCCTACACCCCGTTCCCCAATCAGCACTACAGGAGATTCAACCTGGCTCACCCGCCAGACAAGATCGAGCACGTTTTTCATCAAATCCGAACGGGCAATGACTTCCTGGTCGCTCCCTCCACTGCGCATTTGGGCAATTTCCGACTGGTATTTTTCCGAGAGCAGCTTGTGCTCCTCCAGGGCCTCCCGCAGCGCCAGAAGCTCGCTCATGTCCCGGATATTGATCACGATTCGAGCTATTTCACCGTCTTCATCATACACAGGGTTGGCGGTGACCACCAGGGTATGGTCTGTTCCGGGTTTCTCCAGACTGCTAACAGATCCTCCCTGCCGTTTGATCTGTCCAATAATATTGCGGGCAAATATGGCCCGGTCTGCCAGCTCCTGCAGGGGGTGACCAACCAAATCCTGCCGGGACAAGCCTAAAATCCGCTCAACCGCAGGATTGCAGCGCAGGATTTGGCCCGTGCCGTCACAGATAATAATTCCATTGTCAGCGCTGTCCACGATCGTACGCAGTTCCTCATTGAGTTCCTTCACGCTCCGGAGTTCTTTAAGTACGGACTCCAGCTCGGAAACGTCCTGAAAAACCCCGACTGCCCCGATAACTTCGCCGTCTTTAATGATAGGGGTCCGGTTGGTAATGTACTGCCGCCTGCCCACCTGGAACTTGACTCCGAATTCCGGCACCCCGCTCCTTAACACATCAAGAAGTCCGGTTGGAACTATGACATCGGTAAGAAACTTGCCTACAGCTTCCACTTTGCTTGACCTTGTCGGCTTTTCAGCAGCAGGGTTCAGTGAAGTAATGATGCCGTGTTTGTTTATGGCCAGAATGCCGTTATGGGTGGAGTTAAAGACCGCCTCAAGTTCCTGGCGGCGCTGCTGGTCTTGCTGAAACAGCGCGTATCCCAGGGCATACCTTGAAATAACCCCGGTCATTTCCTCCCGGCTGTTGAGCACGGGAAATACGTCAAAAGGCAAGTCCCAGACATCTTCCACCAAGGCGTCCTCCTTTAAGGGCACAAACCGGGTGGTTAGATATTGTACCGCCTTCTGGTCCGGCGCATAATTCTCCAGGCCTTGCTCCAGCACCTGGTCCTTGGTCACCAAACCCAACAAGCGCCCTTGTTCATTCTGGATCGGCAGACCCGGGACCCTTTTCTCGCGCATCAAAGCCAGGGCGTCCCCTATTGTATTGTGGCTATATAGACTTACGGAAAGCCGTATCATAACCTGGCTGACCCGCAACACGCCAATCAACCTCCACCTTGGTATAAAAATTAATGGGCAAAGAAGGCGCTGCGACCATGTCCTCCTCGACATTTCTGTCACATGGTCGTGTCCCCTCTTTGCCCAATACTGTCCTGAACCGGGGACTAATTATGTTTAATCCCGATGTTAAGCGGAAGCTAAATGAGTTCACTAACGGTTCGGCTGGTAGCCAAGTTCGATGCCGGCGATAATCCCCATATGGATATTGGATGTTCCTTCCAGGGTTTCAAACTGCTTGGCATCGCGCAGCCACCTGCCGCAGGGATACTCGGTTGAATAGCCGTAGGAGCCGTAAATTTTCATGGCCATATTGGCAGCATGGACTGCCGCCTGAGCGCCATATAACTTGGCCATTGAGGTTGCCTGCTGGCTTGGCAACTTATTGTCTTTCAGCCAGGCGGCACGATAAACCAGATACTTGGCCGCTTCGTCCTCCAGTTTCATTTCGGCGATCTGCGCTTGAATCAATTGGAATTTGCCGATTTGCTGGCCAAACTGGGTGCGCTCATTGGCATATTGCACAGCGCCCTCCAGGCATGCTGCAGAAAGCGCAGCCGAACCCGTGGCACAACCCATGCGCGTGTTATTCAACATCCACATGCAAATTTGGAAGCCTTGATTTAGCGGCCCTAACAGGTTTTCCTTGGGGACTACTGCGTTTTCAAACACCAATTCCGAGGTCGGAGCCGGCCACATGCCGACTTTGGTATGAATCGCGGTTCTGGTGACACCGGGGGTGTTTCTGTAATCCACGACAAAGCAGGAAAGCCCTCTATGTCCTTTGCCCTTGTCAGTGACCGCATAAAGCAGCCCCACATCGCAGGTGTGTCCGCCCGATATCCACATTTTTGTGCCGTTGACTAACCAATGGTCACCCTTATCTTCCGCAAAGGTTCTCATACTGGCCACGTCAGAACCGGTATTAGGTTCGGTGATGGCGAAACTGCCCACTAATTGCCCGCTTACCAGTCCGGGAATATACTTTTGTTTTTGTTCCTCTGTACCATATTGGTTTATGGTCATGGCCGGTCCCCAGGTGTTGCCACTGACACTCAGCCGCCAGGAAGTGTGAACCTTGGATATTTCGTACAAAGCAGTTACAGCTTCCATCCAGCCCATGCCGTTGCCGCCGTACTCCTCCGGAATACTCCAGCCTAACAGGCCCAGCTCACCCATTTTGGTGAGGATCTCTCTGCGGTAGTAATGGTTTTCTTCATCCTCTTCAACATAAGGAGCAATTTCTTTCTCGGCGAAGTCGTGGGCCATATCCTGAATCATTCTTTGTTCTTCGGTTAAGCCAAAATCCATATTTTCGCCACTCCTTCATTCACCAATAGTATTGAAACTGTTCACGCACAGGTCTATCCTCGTCTAAGATTCCCACTTCTATAAGTGGGATTGGTTACGCCGTATTCTGCTTCGGTGGGGGTAGAGTCCCCCACCG
>JAJZPO010000114.1 GCA_021811155.1 Bacillota bacterium
TCAGCTATGAGCACGGCGGCGCAGACCGCATCCTTGTCCCGCACGAAGGTCCCCGCCAGGTAACCGTAACTTTCCTCAAAGCCAAAGAGAAAGGCGCTGTCCCCGCTGAGTTCATAATCATGTATCTTCTCCCCGATAAACTTAAACCCGGTCAGGGTCTGATCGACCCGGACGCCAAAGTCTTTGGCAATGGGCAGAATCATGTCGGTGGTGACGATGGTCTTCACCACCACGCCGTTTTTGGACAGGCGTCCTGAGGCCTGAAGCTGGGAGAGGATGTAGTGGGTCAGCAAGACACCGGTCTGGTTGCCGCTCAACTGGCGGTACTGCCCGGCAGTGTCCCGCACCACAACCCCAATCCTGTCGGCGTCGGGGTCTGTGGCCATGATCAGATCCGGGCTTTCTCGTTTGGCCAGTTCCAAAGCCAGACTGAAGGCTTTTGGGTCCTCCGGGTTCGGGTACTTGAGAGTGGAAAAGTCAGGGTCAGGCGCTTCCTGTTCCGGCACCGCCAGGACCTGTTCAAACCCCAGTTCTCTGAGGGCCCGCCGCACAGGCATATTTCCCGCCCCATGCAGCGGCGAGTAGATAATCTTGCAGTTTGGGGCCATGCTCTCCAGCACAGCCGGATTGACAACCAGGCCCTTGATCCGCTCAAGATACTTGCGGTCCACTTCCTCCCCGATTTCGCGGTAAAGCCCTTTGGCTTTGGCAGTCTCGCTATCAAGGGGGTGGATAGTTGTTATGTCCTGAATCCCTTCGATACAAGCCAGAATCTCTTCCGCCCGCTCGGGGGGAATCTGCCCGCCGTCTTCCCAGTAGACCTTGTAGCCGTTATACTGGGGCGGGTTGTGGCTGGCGGTGACAACGATACCGGCTATAGCGCCGAGCTCCCTCACAGCAAAGGACAGCTCGGGGGTGGGGCGCAGGTCTTCGAACACATAGGCAGTTATCGAATTGGCCGCCAGGACCAGGGCAGCCTCCACGCTAAACTCATGGGAGAACCGGCGCGAATCGTGGGCGATGACCACCCCGCGCCTCCCGGCCTCCTCGCCGCAGCCGGCGATGTAGGCTGCAAGACCCTGGGTGGCCTGGCGGACTACATATTTGTTCATGCGGTTAGTACCGGCCCCGAGTACCCCGCGCAGGCCGCCGGTGCCGAATTCCAGGTTGCGGTAGAAGCGGTCCTCTATCTCCTGCGGCTTGTCCGAGATTGCCGCCAACTCGTCGCGGGTGGACCGGTCGAAGTAGGGGTTTGTCAGCCAGGTTTTAAAGGCGGTAGCCACTTGCATCACTGTCACTCCTTCACAGTCTATTAACAGGCTCATGCCACACGTCTGCCCCAGCCGGCCCAAATCAATACTTTACTTCTTATGGGCGCCAAAGGGGCAGTACACATTTAAATCAATTTCTTGCTTTTCCACATTTAATAGTATACATATACTCTTCCGCCTTGGCAATTATTGGTCCGGCAGGGGAAAATCCGGCCTGGGACATTGCGTCTAGGTTTGTCGGTTTTTTGGTGGTATAATAATATGGTTCAGACAGTCTTTGTAATGAGGTTAATGAAGCGTGGACTTATCGCTAATCCTGGTAAACTGGAATTCGTCCCAGCTCTTGCAGGAATGCCTGGGCTCGGTGGAAGAGTACCTGACCGGCTTGAGCTACGAAGCGGTGGTGGTGGACAATTGCTCCAGCGACCAGGAGGTAAAGCAGATCAAGGAAAAACTTGAGCCCAGATACCCTTGGGCCAGATTTGTCTACAACAGCGAAAACCTGGGCTTTGCCCGGGCTAACAACCAGGCGCTTGCTCTCGCCCGGGGCAAATACCTGCTGCTTCTGAATCCGGATACACGCTTCGTTGCGGGCGGGTTCCGCGCTCTCCTGCAGGAGTTTGAGGATCCAAAGCTGGGGCTTTTAGGCTGCAAACTATTGAACGCGGACATGTCGCCGCAGCTTTCCTGCTTTTACTTCCCCCGGCCGGGCAGAGTCTTTTTCACAACGCTCTTGCTGCACAAACTGCTGCCGGCGGGCCTGCGGCGCCGCCTGGTGTTTACGGAAGCTGACCAGGGAGAGAGCCGGAACCCGGACTGGGTGCTGGGCGCTTTTATGGTGGCGCCCCAAAAGGTTATGGAGCTTGCCCATGGTTTTGACGAAGGAATATTCATGTACGGTGAAGATATGGACCTCTGCTGCCGGATCAAGGAACTCGGGCTTGAGATCAAGTACTCGCCCCGCTATAGCGTGATTCATTACGGCGGACACTCGGGCCGCCAGGCCTGGTCTGACAGCAGGCGGGAAGTGATGGTTCACCAGGCTGTAGCGTATTTTTACCTCAAGCACCTGGGCAGGGCGCGCCTGGCCCTGGCCAGAGGATTTTTCTGCCTGGGAGCGCTCTTAAGGCTGGCCCTGCATGGTCTGGCAAGTTTAAGGCCAGGCAGGCGGGAACGGGAAGTGCACGAAATGAAAACCCAATGGGCGGTGCTTTTGGCCCAGTTTGCTCCAGTCCGGGGCACTAGGCCGCTAGGGCCTGAGCAAGATTAGGAAGGAAACGGCATGCTGCAAAACTTACGGGAGCTTTATCGTTACGGAGAACTGCTGAAAAACATGACTGTCAAAGAGCTGAGGGTACGTTATAAGGAGTCGGCTCTGGGCTTTTTCTGGTCCCTCTTCACACCCATCCTCAATATGGCGGTCTACACCCTGGTATTTTCCCTGGTTTTAAAAATCGGCCTGCCGCACTACCCGGTTTTTCTCCTGGCCGGAATTTTCCCCTGGCAGTTTTTTCAGACCTCCATCGCTACCGGGTGTGTGTCCATCGTACATAACGGCAACCTGGTGAAAAAAGTATATTTTCCCCTGGAGATCCTGCCCCTGTCCATCGTCTTGGCCAATTTTGTCAATTTCCTGCTCTCGCTCCTGGTGTATTTCGGCCTGGTTCTGGTCTCGGGAGTTGGCATCCATCTCTCCATTCTGGCCCTGCCTTTAATCCTGCTGGTCCAGATGGCTTTGACCACAGGCCTCACCCTGTTGGTGGCCGTATATACGGTATATTTCCGCGATATTGAGCATTTCTTGGGTGTGCTGTTGTTTGCCCTCTTTTACGGTACCCCAATAATCTTTACCTTGTCCCAAATAGGCCAGTACGCCAGGCAGTATGCCTTTCTGTTCGAACTTAACCCGCTCACGCCGATTATCACAGCCTACCAGGATGTGCTTTATTTCGGGCGTTTCCCTGACTGGGGCGCCTTCGGCCTGACCGCACTGGTCGCTATTGCAGTCCTTGTGCTGGGTTACCATGTGTTCAACAAGCACAAGGGATTTTTGCCGGAGGAAGTATAGCTATGACGCATAAATATGCCATTGAAGTAACGCATGTGGCGAAGAAATTCCGCCTTTACCATGAGCGTTCCCACTCCCTGAAACAGCTCTTGCTGCTTAAACGCAAAAATCTTTATGAAGATTTTTGGGTACTGCAGGATATCAGTTTCAAGGTGGAGCCTGGCAGCACAGTGGCCCTGGTCGGAGGGAACGGCTCGGGCAAAAGCACGATGCTTAAAATGATTGCCCGTATTCTCAAACCCAACAAGGGCAGTATCCGGACTAACGGCAGGGTTTCGGCCCTGCTGGAATTAGGGGCCGGGTTCCAGCAGGACTACACCGGCAGGGAAAACGTATTTTTGAACGGCTCCATCCTCGGTCTCAGCACCAAAGAAACCAGGCGGCGCTTTGACGATATCGTCGGATTTTCCGAGCTGGAGAAGTTCATCGACACCCCGGTGCGCAATTATTCTTCCGGCATGTATATGCGGCTCGCCTTTTCCATCGCCATCAATGTGGATCCTGACATCCTCTTGATTGACGAGGTGCTGGCGGTTGGGGACGAAGCTTTTCAGCGCAAGTGCTTTGACAAGATCCTGAGCTTCAAGCAGCAGGGCAAGACTATCCTGTTTGTCTCCCACGACCCCTACGCCGTGAGAAGGCTGTGCGAAAGGGCCGTGCTCCTGGACCGGGGCAAGATGGCAATGATTGGCAGCGCAGACGCGGTATTGAACCAGTACCGGAGCTTACTGTCCGACCGCTACTCCGCGGGGGGAAGCGAGGGGGTGGACAACCCCTACTATAACCGCTTTGGGTCCCGCCAGGCGGAGATTACCGGTGTTTCCCTCCTGAACGGGAGCGGGGAGGAAACGGAAGTGATCCAAAACGGGGAAGAGACGGTAATCCAGTTCGGGGTCAAGGTCCACCGGGAAATCAACAACCCGGTTTTTGGCTGCATCATCCGCAAGGAGGAAGAGGGCTCACTGAAGGATGTTTATAACACCAACACCCTGTGGCAGAACCGGCCCACCGGCTCCTTCAGCGCGGGGGATGAATTTGTGGTGCAGTTTGTCCAGCCCATGAACCTGGGGGCGGGAATTTACTATATTTCACCTGCGGTGGCGAGCCAGGACGGGAGTGTCTTCTATGACTGGCAGGACAACATCCGCTCTTTTCACGTCAGCGATGACGGCACCTGGCGCGGGGTGAGCAACCTGCGCTCGCGCATCCTGATAAAATAAGCGCCCTGGGAGTTGGATTTAGTGAAGTTATCCAGGCCTCTTTACATCCTCACGGCCCTGGCCCTGGCGCCGGTTGCCCTGGTGGTAAATTTCCTCTTATGGGCCGTGCTCAGCGCAGCGGCGGTTTACGGCAGGCTGCAGCGAAAAGGCCCTGAGAAGGTCAGCGGGGTTAGTGAACCGGAAGCGAGCATAGTGATTCCCAGCTGGAACGGCCGGGAACTGCTGGCCGAGTGCCTGCCCGCTCTGGAAAAGGCATTAAGCGCCGGCGGCAGCCATGAGATCATTGTCGTGGATAACGGCAGTGATGACGGCAGCGAAGCCTACCTGAAGGAAAACTTTCCCCGGGTCAGGGTGGTGAGCTCCAAGCGGAACCTCGGCTTCGGCGGGGCTGCCAATCTGGGCATCAAGGCTGCTCAAAAGGATATAGCAGTTCTCCTCAACAACGACATGGTGGTCGACGAGGACTTTTTGCGCCCGCTGCTGAATATGTTTAGCGGGGATCCGAAGCTTTTTGCCGCTTCGGCCCGGATCTTCTTTCAGGACCGGGGCAAGACGCGGCAGGAGACGGGGAAGACCGGAGCCTGCCTGCGCCACGGGGCGATTTACCCCTACCATGTGCATGAAGACGGGCAGCCGGCCCCTATTGCCTATGCCGGCGGGGGATCTTCGGCCTATGACCGGAAAAAGCTCCTGGAACTGGGCGGCTTTGATGAACTCTACCAGCCTTTTTACGTGGAAGACCTGGATCTGTCTTTCCGGGCCTGGAGGCGCGGCTGGAAGGTGATGTACAACCCGGAGAGCGTGGTCTGCCATAAACACAGGGGGACCATCGGCGTCCGTTTCAGCCAGGCCTACATTGAAGGGATTATCCGCAGGAACGAAACCCTGTTTGTCTGGAAAAATATTTTAGCCGGGAGGGAATTGCTCTCCCACTTCGCCTGGCTCTGGCTGCGCCTTGTATGGCGGACCGCAGCCGGCTCGCCCCAGTACGCCCGGGCTTATTTTGGGGCCCTGGGCAGGGCCGGGATGGCCATTAGCAGGAGGACGGAGGAAAGCAGGCGGGCGGTCGTGCCTGAGCGGGAGGTCTTCGCCCGTTTCAGCGACCTGTCAGCCTTCAAACGGGTCTTTGCCCCCCGGAAGTTTGTAAGGCCGGGAATTCCGCTCAGGATACTGTTCGTGTGCCCCTACATTCCCTACCCTCCCAGCCACGGCGGGGCGGTCCGGATGTACAACCTCATAAAGCAGCTGGCTGCGCGGCATGAGGTGTACCTTCTTTCCTTTGTGGAAAATGAACAGGAGCTGGACGGACGGGCCCACCTGGAGGGATTTTGCCGTGAGGCGCGCCTCTTCCTCAGGCGGGAGACTCCGCGCCGGGACAGCATGCTCTGGCTCAGGCCGCAAAGCTCCCTGAATGAATTCTACTCCAGGGAGTTTGAAGCAGCCCTGGCGGAAATGGTGAATAAGTACGACATCGATATCGTCCAGTACGAGTACACCCAGATGGCCCAGTATGTGAGAGACTTTCCGCGCGCGAAAAACGTGCTGACGGAACACGATGTGAATTTTGTCACCCGCTACCGCCATTTTCGCTCCCTTTCCTGGTCCGGGGAAAAGCTCAAGGCTCTGCTGCGCTGGACCAGCATGCTGGTCTGGGAACTGGACATGTGCCGCCGTTTTGATTTGATCTGCGCCATGAGCAGCCTGGATAAGAAACTGCTTTTGACCTATGACCGGCGTCTGCCGGTAAGCGACGCGGCTCCGACCGGGGCGGATACCGCCTACTACCAGCCCGGCAGGCGGACGGAAGCGGAAGAGAATACTCTCTTGTTTGTAGGGTTTTTCAAACACCTGCCCAATGTGGAAGGAATTCTGTATTTCAGCAAGGAAGTATACCCCCTGGTACAAAAAAGAGTCCCTGGTGTGAAGCTGTACGTAGCAGGAGCCAACCCGCCGCCTGAGGTCATGGCCCTTGGGGCGGACCCCAGCATCAAGGTGCTGGGCTTTGTGGAGGACTTGCGCGACTGGTACGCCAGGGCTTCGGCCTTTGTGGTGCCCATCAATCGAGGCGCAGGCACCAGGGTGAAGATATTTGAAGCCATGGCGGCAGGCATACCTATCATTTCCACCGGCTTGGGGGCTGAGGGGATCGCGGTCAAGGACCGCGAACACATTATCCTGGCGGATACCCCGGAAAGTTTCGCTGCGGCTGTGGTGAGCCTGCTGCAGGACCCAGGCAAGGCATCCAGGCTGGCGGCCGCCGCCAGGGAGCTTGTGGTGGAAAAGTATGAATGGGCCAATATTGCGTCCAGGCTGGCCGAGGAATACTACAGCCTGTGGTAGTAATGGAGGATTAAACATGCGCAAATTAGCGGGGTATCTCGTCCTTCCCCTGGGGCTGTTGATTTTAGCCTTAAGGGTGCTGGGGCGCCTCTTGAGATATTGGATCAACAGCAGAAGCGCTAGAAGGAGGCCGGTAGTTTGAAAGTATTGGTGTGCGGAGCCAAGGGCATGCTGGGCACGGACATGTGCCAAATCTTCAGCCAAGAGGGACATGTGGTAACCGGGCTTGATATCGGGGAAATTGACATTACCAGACTGGCTGACGTCAGGCAAACCCTGAAGGAACTGAAACCGGAGCTGATTATTAACGCGGCTGCCTATACAAATGTGGACGGGTGCGAGCAGGAGCCAGACCTGGCTTACCGGGTAAACGCTCTGGGGCCGCGCAACCTGGCTATCGGGGCGGAGGAAACAGGCGCCGCCCTGATCCACATCAGCACTGATTATGTGTTTGGGGGCAGAGGGGAGAGACCTTACCGTGAGTATGACCCCATTCTTCCCGCCAGTGTTTACGGCAAATCCAAAGCCGACGGGGAGGAAATGGTGCGCACCCACTGCCGGCGGCATTATATCGTTAGGACAGCCTGGCTGTTTGGGGTCAACGGCAATAACTTTGTCAAGACTATGCTCCGCCTGGCAGGGGAGAGGGATGTGCTGACAGTAGTGAATGACCAGGTGGGAAGCCCGACCTATACCTGCGACCTGGGGGAAGCATTGGCTAAACTCTGCCAGGAGCCTGCCTACGGAACATACCACATGACTAACGGGGGCAGCTGCACCTGGTTTGAATTTACCCGGGAAATCCTGCGCCAGGCCGGAGTCAGCGGGGTGAGAGTAGAGCCCATTACGACAGAAGAGTTGGGGAGACCCGCTGACCGGCCCAGGTACTCGGTCCTTGACAATTATATCTGGCGCATGGACGGAAGGAGTCCGCTCAGGCCTTATCAGGAGGCTTTAACAGATTATCTGAAACAGACCAAGGTAATTTGACAGGAGGACGGTTATGAAAGGAATAATACTGGCGGGGGGAACAGGTTCACGGCTCTTCCCTCTCACCAAGGTGACCAACAAACATCTGCTGCCGGTGGGCAACTGTCCGATGATCTATTACCCTTTGGCCAAGCTGAAGGAAGCGGGCATCAAAGACATCCTGATTGTGACGGGCAGGGAACACATGGGAGATGTGGTGAATCTCCTGGGGAGCGGAACGGACTTGGGCCTGAACCTCACTTTCCGGGTCCAGGACCAGGCCGGCGGCATAGCCCAGGCTTTGGGTCTGGCCGAAAACTTTGCCCAGGGGGAGCAAACGGCAGTCATACTGGGGGATAATATTTTCGAGGACAGCATCCGGGACTTCGCAGCATCCTTTCAAACCCAGGGGGCAGGAGCCAAAATACTCCTGCAGCAAGTGCCGGATCCGGAGCGCTACGGAGTGGCGGAACTGGAGGGAGACAGGGTATTATCCATCGAAGAGAAGCCCAAACAGCCCAAGAGCAATTACTGCGTTACCGGAATCTATATGTATGACGCTGCTGTCTTTGAGACCGTGAAGAGCTTAAAGCCTTCGGGCAGGGGTGAACTGGAGATAACCGATGTGAACAACGCTTATGTCAGGATGGGAAACTTGAGTTCGAATATCCTTACGGGCTGGTGGACCGATGCCGGGACTTTTGACTCCCTGTACCATGCCAACCGCCTGGTGCGCGAATCGGGGCTGGACCAAAGAGTCGTAGAAATTCTTGGAGTATAGCAAGTAGAAAGAACAGGGAGTTGACGTGAATGGTTAAACGGATCCTGGTTACGGGTGGGGCGGGCTTTATTGGCAGCAACTTTGTGCTTTATATGCTGGAACACTACCCAGAGTACCAAGTGTGGAACCTGGATACACTTACCTACGCCGGCAACCTGGAAAACCTGCAGCCGGTGGAAAACCACCCAGATC
>JAJZPO010000016.1 GCA_021811155.1 Bacillota bacterium
TTTGAACCGTCCTCTGATTGGAAACGCCCTGCGAGCGGATAGGACGCTTCAAATAAAATCGCGCTCTCCGGATATATCAAACGACCCTGCTGCTTCGTATGTTTTCATCTTCTGATGGTGCCGTAGCGAAAAATAGAGCCGAAATGACTTTCCGCAGATACCTGTGGAAAGTCATTTCTGTCACAGCTTTTTTAAGGAACAATGTGCGTTCCTGTTCTCCTGGCTACCGCTTCTTCCAATGACTCCGGATTGGTAATGATAGCCCTCCTGCCGCCTCTGGAAAGGAAATTGATAACCGCCTGAATTTTGGGCAGCATGCTCCCCGGAGCAAAATGGTTTTCTGTCACATACTGTTTCAACTCAGACAGTGTAACCAGATCCAACGCCTTTTCCCCCGGCTTGCCATAGTTCAAATAAACCTTGGGCACCCCGGTGGAGATAACCAGGAGATCAGCCTCAATCTGCGAAGCCAGCAGGCTGGAGGCAAAATCCTTATCAATCACGGCGTCCACGCCCTGGAAACTGCCGTCCTGCTGTTTGATAACAGGAATCCCGCCGCCGCCAACGCCGACCACACAATAGCCGTCCCGCACCAGCTTACTGATAACTTCCCGTTCCACAATCTCTTGCGGTTGAGGGGAAGCCACTACACGGCGGTAGCCGCGCCCGGCGTCATTGACCAAAACCCAGTTTGGGTTAGCCTTGCCAATGCTTTCAGCCTGCTCCTGGCTGTAGAAGGAGCCAATTGGCTTGGAAGGCTTCTGAAAGGCCGGATCCGCCGCATCAACCACTACCTGGGTCACAATGGTCACAGCGGATTTATTCAGCCCCCGTTTTTTAAACTCGTTGTCCATGGCCTGCTGGATCTGGTAGCCGATAGCGCCCTGCGTATCAGCGCCGCAGCTCACCAGCGGCACGTGGTGCATAGACGCCACGTCGGAAGCAATCTCCGCCCGGCGCAGGATAAACCCTACCTGGGGACCGTTGCCATGGGTGACGATTACCTCATACCCCTGTTCAACCATCCCGGCGATATGCCTGGCTGTTTCGCACACCGCCTGGTATTGGTCTTCCACGCTTTGGTGCGCATTATCGCGGATGAGAGAGTTTCCGCCGATGGCTATTACAGCTAGCTTGTTCAAGATTATCTTCCACCCATCAACAGTGTCATCACAGCTTTAGCGGTGTGCAGGCGGTTTTCAGCCTCATCATAGACGATGGAGTGTGGGCCGTCGATGACGGAATCCTCCACCTCGTTGTTGCGGTCGGCTGGCAGGGCGTGCATATACATCACGTTTTTATCCGCTGTGGCCATCTTGGCCTCGGTGCACTTCCAGGACTTTTGAGCCATGAGTTTGTCGTCAACGACTTTCACTGCGCCGGCGGCTGCAGCACCGGTCTGGTCATTAACCCAGCTGCCCCAGTTTTTCGGAATAACGATATGGGCGCCCTCATAGGCCTCTGCCTCATTGTTGGTCACGGTTACGGTGCCGCCGTATTTAGCGGCGTTGGCTTTAGCCTGCTCGATCACCCAATCAGGCAGTTCCCAGCCTTTGGGATGAGCCAGGACTACATCCATGCCATAGCGCGGGAAGAGCAGCACTTGGGACACAGGCACAGAAATCGGTTTCTTGTGGCTTTCGGCATAAGCCCAGATTATGGATACTTTAACGCGTTTCAGGTCCCCGATTTTTTCCTTCATGGTCATCAAGTCGGCCAGGGCCTGGAAGGGATGGTACAGGTCGCACTGCAGGTTCATAATGGGTACGGTCGACCACTGGGCCATTTCGGTCAAGTACTTGTTGCCATAGCCCCAGTTGCAGTAACGGCAGGCGATGGCATGGCCGAAGCGGGAGAGGATGATGGCAGTGTCTTTGGCGCTTTCGCCGTGCGCAACCTGCATGCTGCTGGAGTCAAGAAAACCGGCGTGGCCGCCCAGTTGGGCAAAACCGGCTTCCATGGAGTTCCTCGTCCGGGTGGACTGCTCGAAGAACATCAGAAACATACTCTGGTGGAGCAGGTAAGGGGTTGGTACCCCCATGGCAAATTTCTTCTTCAGGTCCAAGGATACCTCAAGCATGGTGTCTACTTCTTCTTTGGTGAAGTCCTCCAGGTTGATAAAGTGTCTGCCTCGGAAAATTGATTGCATAAATATTTTCCTCCTAGATTGTGTTGTTGAGAGGTAGTCAGTAGTCAGGAGTCAGAATGCTTGAGACAGTCAAGCATTCTTTCTTCCTAGCTTCTAGATTCTGACTCCTGTCTTCTGACTCCTGAATTCTGCTCTTGAGACTTTCCTGTTATCGTTCCACCTTCATCAGGTTCTCAGTGGATTCGGGCATTTTATCGGCGTATTTGCTGACAAACATGGTGGGAATTACGGCGTACAGGGCACAAGCGTTAACCAGTTCCTTCTTCCAGGTCCGTTCGTTGGGGAAGTGGGCCTCTGCTTCATGGCCCGGTCCAAAGCCGATGCAGGGAATCCCGTAGCGGCCCATGATGGAAACCCCATTGGTGGAGAAGGTCCACTTGTCCACAACCGGAGCTTGTTGGAACAGCCCTTCATAGGCATCCACCAGTGTAGAACAAACGGGGTGGTCTGCCTCAATCAGCCAAGTCGGGAAATAAGACTCAGTGGGATAGACCAGGCCCGTATAAGAAGGCCTTTCATAGGTGTACATTTCAACTTCTGCGCCGGCTGCTTTCACGGCAGGGAGGTTTTTGATTTCCCGGATGGCAGTCTCATCGCTTTCCCCGGCAGTGAGGCGCCGGTCAATGGAGATTGTGCAGCTGTCGGCTACTGCGCAGCGGGAGGGCGAGGTGAAGAAGATTTCCGAAACGGTCAGGCTGCCTTTACCCAGGAAAGGGTGGTCCTTAAGGTTTTCATGCAGGGCTCGCAGTTCGGTCAGAATGCCAGCCATTTTGTAAATGGCGTTGTCCCCCCGCTCGGGTGCGGACCCGTGGCAGCTGACACCTTTGGTGGTCACCTTTATTTCCATCCGTCCCCTGTGGCCGCGGTAAATCTTGCCGTCCGTTGGTTCCGTGATCACCACAAATTCAGGCTTCAGCTTGTCTTCATTGATGATGTACTGCCAGCACAGGCCGTCGCAGTCCTCTTCCTGCACCGAGCCGACTACTACCAGGGTATAATCGTCCTCCAGGCCCAGATCCTTAATGATTTTGCCCGCGTAGACCATAGAGGCCATTCCGCCGGTTTGGTCCGTCGCTCCGCGGCCGATGATAATTTCGTCATCTTCGTAGCCTTGGTATGGGTCGTACTGCCACAGTTCCGGGTTACCCACACCCACGGTGTCGATATGGGCATCCATGGCAATCAGGTGTTTGCCGTGGCCGATATATCCCAGGATATTACCCATGGGGTCTATTTCAACCTTGTCAAATCCCACCTTTTCCATTTCCTCTTTGATGCGCAAAACTACTTTTTCCTCTTGGCAGCTTTCGCTCGGAATAGCTATCAGGTCCCGCAAAAACCGGCTCATTTCCGGCTGGTATTTTTGCGCTAGCTCCAGTACTTTGGCGAAATCCTTCTGCAAGACAAATTCCCCTTTCTGTTGCATAGACGTTGTAAGAAGTCAGTAGTCAGGAGTCAGAATACTTTGAGCTGATAAACTGTTCTGTCATCCTGGCTGCTGAGCGGTGGCGTTTAATGCGTCACACCCTTGTTTTTTAGCAAGAACCGTGCCAGCTATCACTCCCTCTGTTCAGTCGTGGCGTATCATTTTTGTCAACAGAGGGCATTGCTCAGCCGCTTCACTTCGAAGCCAACCTGGGCAGTCCTTTTGCAACTTGTTCAGGCTCTGCCCGGAGCTATTTTTGACAGTTGTGTCCGCAGCTTAGCTCGGCTAACAGTCACCCAAAACCCTTTTTGTCTCATTATGATACTAATGTCTTTTATTGCTACATCCGTAGTCTCAGACTGATGCAGACGGTCTTTCTTACTGCTCAAAGGCGTCTTAAAAGTGGACAATTCTGCCTCAGGTGTGACGCCTGGTCTTGTTTTAGTCAGCCTAAAACCTTTCCCACAGTTTGCTGCTCAGTTCACGGGACTTGGCACAGATTTCGGCTTCGTCCAGGCCGGCGAGGCGCCTTTCTTCCATGACCACCTTGCCGTTGATGATGGTGGTAGCTACGGATCTGCCTGACACCCCAAACAGGATATGCCCGTCCGCATTGTTTTCACTCAAAGGTGTGGGTGGATCGTAATCCACGATGATCACGTCAGCATAAGCGCCGGGGGCCAGTTTGCCGAGGGGGTGCGGGAAGTAGGAGGCGGCAATCTCCGGGTTATGCCTGAAAAGCATAGCTGGCGCTTCTCCCCAGGCGACACTGGGGTGGCCCTGCTGGTGCTTGTGCAGGATATTGGCTACCTTGTAGGATTCAAACATGTCGCTGGTGTAACCGTCCGTGCCTAGGCCGACCCTTACGCCTGCACCCAACATGGACAGTACCGGGGCGCAGCCAACGGCGTTACCCATATTCGACTCAGGATTGTGCACCACATTGGCTGAAGCATCCCGCAGGATTTCAATTTCCTTTTCGTTGATATGCACGCAGTGGGCGGCAATGGATTTGGGCCCCAGGATGCCGTAACCGTTCAGTCTTTCAACTACCCGTTTTCCTGACTTGGCCAAAGAATCGTTCAGATCAGAAATTCCCTCCGCCACATGGACATGAAAGCCGGTTCCCAGGCCGGAATTTTCCTCACAGCAGCGGTCCAGGCTGGCATCACTCAGGGTGAGGGATGCGTGCAGGCCAAACATACCCCTGCTCATCCCGTCCCCGGCCTTGTTGGCGTGGCGGATGAATTCCACGTTCTCCCTCACGCCTTCCTCCATCACGGCCTCGCCGTCACGGTCGGATACCTCATAGCAGAGACAGCTCCGTACACCTGCGGCCCGGGCTGCTTTTTCCAGGGTAAATAGGCTGTCCCGCACGGCGCCGGGGCTGGCATGGTGGTCGAAGATGGTGGTTGTGCCGTTCTTGATGCAGTCAATCAAAGGCACCATGGCGCTGTAGTAAATGTCCTCCAGAGTCAGGACCTTGTCCAGACGCCACCAAAGGCGCTCCAGTATTTCCACAAAATTTTGCGGCGGGGCGTCTTCTAAGCCCATGCCGCGGGCAAAGGTGCTGTAAAGGTGCATATGGGTATTGATCATGCCCGGCATGATTACCCTGCCCCTAGCATCGATAAACTTGGCGTCAGGATATTTCGCCCTGAGTGCAGCGGTTGAACTCACTTCGCTGATTAAATTGTCCTTAATGGCCACACATCCCTCAGCCAGATACGGCTGATTTTCATCCCGGGTGATAACCCGTCCATTTCCGACCAACAGCATAAACGCTCCTCCTTCTGCCTGAATAATTTTTTATATTCGCAATTATCATGTCAGACGAGCAAATCCTTTATATGTCAAAGAGGCCAGGTTCGATTGCTTTGGCCTCTTTAACACTGCTTAGCGTTCCCCTGTTTTAGAATAAATAACTGTGCCGGTTAAATATGGCCCAGATTGTATCAGCAATTTCGCTTGCCACATTCGCCCCGGTCCGGCCGCCGGCGTCAAATTTCACATCAACCACCCGGCCCTCGGCGCGGAGCCTAAACAGCGGCTCGGCTCCGTTTTCCAGCAGCAGGAAGCCCGCATTGTCGCTGTTCAGGAAGTCCTCTTCAGTCCAGAACAGGGTGAGCTTGTCCTGATAGGGAGCTCCGTCATTGGGACAGAAAATGGCGCAGTTGCCGCATTCATTGCACATCCCATCCACATGGACCACCTGGTTTAAGTTCTTCAGGCCGGCCGACTGGACTTTGACCGCCACGTTGGCCCGGTTCGGGCAGACCTCGCTGCAGATGTTGCAGACATAGCCGCACTCCAGGCACCTGCCCGGTTCCTGTTCCAACCCGCCTGCAGCCTTGAGGACGCCCTTACGGCCGCCGATTTCCTTCAGCCGCTTTTCCTGATCAAAGCCTGCCTGAACCCCTGTCTCCTGACGGGCCAGGTTTTCTTTGGCCAGGATAGCCCTGGCAGCTTTTGTCCCATGTGCAATCCCCTCAACCACAGTTGCCGGTCCGTACAGAGCATCCCCGCCGATGAACACATTGGCCAGGTTGGTTTCCAGGGTTTCCGGGTTGACCTGGATATTGCCTTTGGCGTCAACCTCGATACCGTTTTGCTGCAAGAGGCCGTAATCCGCCTCTTCACCGATAGCCGACAATACGCTATCAGCCGCAATCTCCTCAAACTCCCCGGCTTTCTCCACCGGACTGCGCCGGCCTGAAGCATCGGGTGCGCCCAATTCCATCCGTTGGCATCCGAGTACGCCGTCCTGCAGCGAAAGCGGGGAAAGCAGTTGCTTGAAAATTACACCTTCCTGCAGGGCCAGTTCCAGTTCCTCCCGGTCCGCGGGCATATAGTCTCTGGTCCGCCTGTATATGATATATACCTTTTCCACGCCTTTGACCCGCAGGGCAGCCCTGGCCGCATCCATAGCGGAGTTGCCGCCCCCGATCACTGCCACGTTTTTGCCAAGGCCGAGCCCGGCATGATTGCGCTTGAATTCTTCCAGGAAAGGTATGGCTCCCATGACGCGCCGGGTGTCCCCTGTCAAGCCCAGCGCTCTGCTTTTCCCGGCGCCGATGGCCAGGTAGATGTAAGCAAAACCCCTGTCCTTAAGTTCAGCAATGGAAAAGTCAGCATTTACTCCCATCTCAAACTTGACTCCCATTTTCCGTACCAGTTCCACATCATTGGCAATGGCCTCCGGGAATATCCGGAAGTTGGGAATCACGTATTCCACCGTGCCGCCGGCCTTTTCCCTTTTATCAAAAATTGTCACGTCGAGGCCCGCCTTGGCCAGAAAATAGCCAGCCGCTAACCCGGACGGCCCAGCCCCGATCACCGCCACTTTGGCGGCGCTTTTGGCTTCAGCCGGAGCAAGTTTGCTCATAAATGCCTGATAACCGATTTCCGCCGCCACCAGTTTCAGGGAGCGGATCTGCACCGATTCATCGTAATCCAGGCGGGTGCACTTGGTCATGCAGTTGTGGTTGCAGATTGTCCCTGTGATAAAGGGCAGCGGGTTTTTCGCCACAATCACCTCATAGGCCTCCAGGTACCGCCCCTCGCCTACCAGGCGGATATACTCCGGAATGTCCTGACCGATGGGACAGCCGTTGGTGCAAGGCGCTACGAAGCAGTCTGTCAGTGGCAGCTTGCGGCTGAGCTTCCGGCTGCCCACCCTTCTCTTTTCTTTCAGGTGGTTGGGATCGGCCAATGCAGCGGCAGCCAGTTCAGCAAGTTTCTCCAGGTCTATTTTATCGGATTCCGCATTGTCCAGGAAAGGCTCAACCGCAGCAGCAATCTGCTGCAGGCGCAGATATCCGCCTGGTTTGAGCAGGGAAGTGGCCAGGGTAATGGGCCGGATGCCGGTCGCAAAGATGTCAGCGATATTAAAGAAGTCTGCGCCGCCGGAATAGGAAATCTTCAGCTCCCCGCCAAATTCCGCTGCCAGCTTCAGGGCCAGATTGATAGTCAAAGGATAGAGCGCCCGGCCCGACATGTACATCTCATCGCCCGGCAGTTCGCCCCGGGTAATCTTCACAGGCAAAGTGTTGGAGAGCTTGACCCCAAACTCCCTGTTGTTTTCTTTGGCAAACTGCTTAAGCCTTTTCAGCATCTCCACGCCGTCAGCATACTGCAGGTCGTGGGTAAAGGATTCCTCCTTGAGCTGGACATAGGTGTAACCCATCTGGTCAAAGGTGTTCCTGACATACCGGTAGCCTAGCAGTGTCGGATTCATTTTCACAAAGGTATGCAGCCTTTTCTCGCCGAGGAGGTACCTTGAAATAGCTTCTATCTCGGCAGGCGGACAGCCGTGCAGAGTGGACAAGGTGATGGAATTGCAGATGTTGGCCGAAATTCCGGCGACAAATTTGGCATCCGCCTGCTTAAACTTATATACTTCTTCCAGCAAAACATCCCTGCACTCTTTAAAAATCGCCGTATTGGAAGCGTCTTTCAAACCCTCAATAAAGCCGTCCACCTTGGGGGACTGGATGCCCTTAAGGTCGTAACCCACGCTCATGTTAAACATGAAGCGGCGCTCATCCAGCCCGAAAACTTCTTTTTGCAGCACATGCAGCATGAACCATGCCTTGACATACTCCTCAAAAGCGCCCTCAATGGACAGTTCGGTTGACCACTCCGTGTTGTAGCACTCATCCTCCGCCCTGATGCACGGTTTGGGAAACTCAAGCTTATCCAGGATCTGGACTGTTTTCAGCTCAAAAAACCTGCTCCCGCTCAGGAAGGAAGCGATGATATTTTGCGCCAGTTGGGTGTTTGGGCCTGCAGCCGGGCCTACAGGGGTATCGATTTTTTCGCCGAAGAGCTTGACATGGTTTGCGCCGGCCTTTTGGTAAAACTTGTCTGCGGCAATGCCGAGGACGGTCTGGTGTTGCTCATATTCCTCCAGCGCCCAGCTCAACAGTTTCTTGAACGGGATTTGTCGCATAATGTCACTCATTCATTCAACTCCCTTAAAGCAGTAAGTCTTTACGAAGCATATCGGTGTGGCATATGTTATGAATATTTGCAAAAATCATGCCAGAGTGGCCTGCAGGATAACACGGTTCTCTTTAAATGAACAGCGCCATAGCCATGTCTCATTTTGATACATATGTCTATTATTGAAGCTTCATGCCTAGCCAGCGAGCGGGGCAGGTTGGTCAGATTACACCGCCGAGCCGTTTGCCTAGGCAAAAGTCTTGGTCTCAGCTATATTATACTCTTTGATCTTTCTGTATAGGGTTGCCCGGCTGATGCCCAAGAGCTTAGCCGCGTCCCCTTTGTGCCCGTCGCTGTTGGCCAGGGCCAGCGCCTGGGTGATGGCCTCCCGCTCCAGCGCTCTCAGATTGAGGGAAGTATTCCCTTTGGCAGGTTTGGAGTCGACCCTAATGCGTTTCGGCAAGGATTCAACCGTAAGGTAGTCCCCGACCGCCATGGTCACGCAGTACTCGATTACGTTGCCCAATTCGCGTACATTGCCCGGCCAGGAGTACCGGCTCATGATTTCTGCCGCCTGGGGCGTAAACTCCCGCACCTTTTTGCCGTTAACTTCACAATAATAGTCAAGATAATACTGGGTGAGGACCGGTATATCTTCCTGCCGTTCCCGCAGGGGCGGAATGGTCAGCGGAATGACGTTCAAACGGTAATACAAATCCTCCCGGAACTCGCCGGTCTGCACCATCTTCTCCATGTCACGGTGGGTGGCGGCGATCACCCTGACGTCCACCGGAATCGAGCGGGAACTGCCGATGCGTTCAACCCGCCTCTCCTGTAAAACCCGCAGCAGCTTGACCTGCAGGTGCAAAGGCATATCGCCGATCTCATCGAGGAAAATCGTCCCGTTATGGGCCAGTTCAAATTTACCCAGCTTGCCGCCCCGTTTCGCCCCTGTAAAAGCCCCTTCTTCATAACCGAAGAGTTCGCTTTCCAGCAGATTTTCCGGGATGGCGCCGCAGTTCAGGGCGATGAAGGCGTTGTTTTTGCGTTTGCTGCTCTGGTGAATGGCCCGGGCCAGCAGTTCCTTGCCTGTGCCGCTTTCACCCTGGATCAGGATGGTGGAATTACTGGGCGCCACCTTTAGGGCCATTTCCTTCAGTTCCTGCATCTTGGCGCAATTGCCAATAATCTGAGAGAAGTGGGTCTCGATCTCACTCACGCTGGCTGCTTTAATCAGCTTCTTGATTTGCTGCATATCTTTGAGCGTGATTACCGCACCTTCGATCATCCCATCTTTCTTGATAGGCACAGCGTCGCAGTATAGTTGCGCCGCCACACGCCTGCCTTTGATTTGACCGGAAAACTGCTCCCCGCTTTCGATGGATTTCCACAGTTTCTTGTCATCCAGCAGTTGGGATAAGGACATCTCCTGCTCTGCAACGATATCCAGCATTTTGGCGCCTAGGGCGTTAAAATGCGTAATTATTTTACTGTCATTCACGAGCAGGATCCCGTCGTGAAGCAGGTTCAGCACCGTGAGGAGTTGGTTTGTCAGCAGTTCCCGCTGCCTGTTCTGGTCGTTTTCAACAATTTTCCCTACCAGAAGTTCCGCCATTTTGTCCAGGAAAAGCAGCAGGGATTCTTTGTTGTCCATGAGACGTTTCGACTGCGCTTCATCAAAACTGATCAGACCGATGACACCGACAATCTGTTCTTCGATCCGGATAGGCAGGGCTACCTCAGCAAATTCGAGGCAATTGCCGCGGCAGATACAGGGCCGGCACAATTCATTGTACCCCGGGTTGTCGATAATTACCGGCATGCCGGTCCGCAGCACGTGGCGGTAAACAAAACCGTCGTCCATGGCGCGGTCGCAGCGGCTGCTGTATTTGCCTGTGCCGGCTATTCTAACCAGGTCCGCATCGGCAATCTCCACTTCGATTTTCAGCGCTGCGGCGATGGCCTCAGCAGTTTGCTGCACCGTAGTTTTTATGTCCCGCAGTTGATACATGACCAACACCTCATTCTCACACGACAGCTTTCGATGGTCAGAATTCAGTAGTCAGAATTCAGTAGTCAGAATTCAGTAGTCAGAATTTGGAGTTGCGACTACTGAAAAGTCAGACTGAGAAAACAGTCTATCAGCCTGAGGTATTCTGCCTTCTGACTTCTGACTCTTTCTTTTTTTATTCGTCAAATTGAGACTATCTCCTACTCAACAGCAAGATGGGTGTCTTATTTTGAGACAAAAACTCAGGAGCCAGGAGTCAGAATGAAAGCACGGCTTATCAGCCGGAAGTATTCTGAATTCTTACTCCTGAATTCTGCCCTGAAACAAGCCTTTTTGGGTCTGCCCGGGTCGAATTTTCTTTCTGCTCCGTTCAGCAGACTACGTCGCCTAGCATGCTTTTCGGCCTGTTTCATTCATCAGTGGTGCCGTCAAGCGGCATGCATGTCTGAATTCCTTAGTGCCTCTACTTTGCGGCCGAGGCATATTCTCCGTCCCAGACTATACTGCGGTATGTTGCGGGATCTGTATCCCCTTCGGTATTAAAGAGCAAAATGTGTGATTCCCTGTTTAGACCCAGGCTCTCTTTCGCCTCCCGCAAGCCTTTGTCCTGCAGCAAAGTCCAAAGCAATCCTGTTGTCACCGCTCCGGATTCACCGGATATAATTCTGGGGTCATTGCTTAGGGGGGAGCCAAGGATGCGCATCCCTTTGGCAGCGACCCAATCCGGGCAGGACACAAACATCTCGCTGTAATCACGTAAAATCCGCCAGCCAATCAGGTTAGGCTCACCGCAGGCCAAGCCGGCCATAATCGTCGCCATGTCCCCGCCAACCGTGCGGGGCTTGCCATCGCCGGCCTGAGCCGACTTAAACAGGCAGTTGGCCTGATCGGCCTCAACTATTACCATTTTGGGCCTCTGCTCCTGGAACAGCGAGGTAAAGAAGCCCTCCACCGAACCGGCCAATGCTCCCACACCGGCCTGCACCACGACGTGGCTGGGCCTGGCAACGCCAATCTCCTGTAATTGGGTCAAAGCTTCCGCAGACATTGTCCCATAGCCCTGCATAATCCACGCCGGTATTTCCTCATACCCTTCCCAGGCCGTATCCTGCACCACAACCCAGCCGTTTTCCCTAGCTTTCGTTGCGGTCATGCGCACTGCATCGTCATAATTCAGGTCGGTGATGGTGGCTTCAGCGCCCTCAGCCAGGATATTTGCGAGTCTCTGCTTTGCCGAGCCTTTAGGCATGTATACTACAGCCTTTTGATGCAGCTGCCGCGCTGTCCAGGCCACACCCCGGCCGTGATTGCCGTCCGTGGTGGTAGCAAAAGTAATGTCACCCAGCTGACGTTTAACCGCTTCTGAAGTCAGGACTTCATAGGGCATTTCGCTGATGTCCCGGTTGAGGTGCCCGGCAAGATATCTGGCCATGGCATAGGAACCGCCCAGCGCTTTGAAAGCGTTGAGGCCGAAACGGTAGGATTCGTCTTTCACATAGATGCCAGCTACCCCAAGAGCCTTGGCCAGGTATTTTAAGCTGCGCAGCGGCGTTGGTTGGTACTGTGGAAATGTACGGTGGAAATTTCTTGCCTTGTCGATTTCAGCCTGGTTAAAAAGGCGGGTCGCCGCCCCTTGACCCCTCTTTATTTGCATTTTGTTGGCTGTCCATTTGATTGTTTCGCCCATTTTCTATCCCTGCCTTAATCTACTCCGCAGTAGCGACCGCTTCAATTTCAATGTCCGCGTCAAGCGGCAGCCGCGCTACCTGGACAGTGCTTCTGGCTGGGTAGTCCCCGCTGAAGTATGAGCCGTAAATCTGATTGACAACCTGAAAATTGCCGAGATCCTGCAGGAAAATTGTAGTCTTGACAATTTTGCTCAGGTCTGAGCCTGAGGCTGCGAGAATTGCCGCCAGGTTGTCCAGGCACTGCTTGGTTTGGGCCTCAATCCCTGCGGGGATTTTGCCTGTTTCCGGGTTGAGCGGCAGTTGGCCTGAAACAAAAACCAAATTGCCCGACCTGTTTGCCTGTGAGTACGGGCCAATGGCTTTTGGCGCTTGGGCTGTACTGATAATTTGTTTTGACATTTCTGGTCCCTCCTGTTAGGTGAAATGAGTACTCCTACACCAACTATTACACGCAAGTTTTGTGCCAACACCTTTAGGGTTTACAGACATGTCTCAAAGAAAACATTCAAAAATAAGTCGGAATAAGATAACACTTCATCACGCGAAGAATTCTGACTCCTGACTCCTGAATTCTTTACGTCTCCTACTCCTCACACTGGCGCTTGCCCGCTTCCAGCGACTTCTCCGCGGCTTTGAGGATGTTTTTATACCCTGTGCAGCGGCAGAAGTGGCCGGACAGTTCCCGTTTCAGTTCTTCCCGCGTATACTCCCTGCCGCTCTCCAAGAGGGCAGTGGTGGTCAGGACCAGCCCCGGGGTGCAAAAACCGCACTGTACAGCCCCTTCTTCCACAAAGGCCTGTTGTACAACCGAGAGTTCTCCGTCCTGGGCAATTCCCTCGATAGTCCTGATTTCCCTGCCGTCGGCCCATACCGCCAGGTAAATGCAGGAGTCCACCGTCATTCCGTCCACCAGAACGGTGCAGGCGCCGCATTCGCCCACGCCGCACCCCTTCTTCACCCCGGTATAACCCAGGCGGTACCTCAGCACGTCCAAGAGGGACTCGCGCACGTCCACTTCAAAGTTTACTGCCTTACCGTTCAGCGTAAACGAGATTTTCTTAGCCAATTTCAGCACCTCCAGCCCTAACGATTGCGACATGCAGCGCGCGCTGCGTAAGTTCTTCCACCAGGTGCTCCCGGTACTCCCTGGAGGCCCGCCAGGATGTTCTGGCATTGGTTGATTTCACTGCCAGTCTGCCAATCCCGGCCAGGGTTTCAGCGTAAATAGCCTTGCCTTTGGCGAACTCTTCCGCTTCCACGCATCTTAGCGGGGTGGGCCCTGCGACGCCAAGGCCGATTTTAACTTCCCGGAACACATCCCCGCTGATTTTGCACATCACGGATACCCCGAGCGTAGCGATATCCATTGCTTTGCGCATGGCAAATTTGATATAATGGCCGCCAAAGCCCCTGAAGCCGGCGGGGGAAATCAGGAATTCACTCAGCATCTCGTCGGGTTTGAGATCCACTTTGCCCGGGCCAAGGTAAAATTCCTGAACCGGAACCACCCTTTCCCCGGCGCTGCTTCTGAGCCTGAGCCTGGCATCAAGCGCAAACAGGGTGGAAGCGCTGTCAGCGGAGGTCGCACCGTTACAAATGTTGCCGCCAATGGTTGCCACATTGCGTATTTGCGGCCCGCCCATAGAGACCGCCGCCTCAGCCAAAGCAGGAATGTTATTGTGAATTATGGGCTCATGAAAGATTTGCGCGAAAGTAGCCAGGGCTCCGATTACAATCGTCCCATCGGCCAGCTGTTCAATCCGTTCCAGTTCCTTGATCTTGCGGATGCTGAGAAGCTCAGCCCCTTCCATCTGGCCATGGCGCAGTTTAATCAAGACATCCGTGCCGCCCGCTATGATTTTCAGCCTGGGGTTGGAGGCCAGGAGCGCGACGGCATCACTGACACTCTCCGCTTCAATATAGCCTTGAATATCGTACATCGCCTTCACCGCCTACTTATATTAATCCAGCTTGCTTAAACTTTTCGAAGACCCGCTGCGGGTTCATGGGCAGCCGGTTCAGCGCTACACCGGTTGCGGCAAAAACAGCGTTACGGAGGGCGGGAGCCGGAGAAATAACCGGCGGTTCGCCCAGCGCTTTCACGCCAAAAGCCCCGGTCGGGTCCTCGGTCTCCACAAACCCAACCCCGATATCCGGCGTATCCATAATGGTCGGGAGCTTGTAATCCAAGAGGTTGTTGTTAAGGGTTTTGCCTGTTTTTTCATCAAACAAGAGCTGTTCTGAGAGCGCATAGCCTATACCCATGCTCACGCCGCCGTGAACCTGGCCTTGCGCCAGCTGCGGGTTAACAATCCTGCCCGAATCATGCACATTATAAATCTCCAGCACTTCGATTTTTCCGGTCTTGATATCCACTTCAACCTCGGCAAAGGTAACCCCGAAAGGAATGGCGTTGACACGGGCATTATTCGAGGTATCACTGGTGAGCGGCCTGCCGAACACCGTATCGTAGTAAGTTTGCATGGCTGCTTGCTCCAGCGGCATGACCACTTCGCCGTTGTGCTTGAAAACGATATTCCGCTCTCTCAAATCCAGTGTTTCTGCGGGTATGTCTGTCATACCCCAGACAAAATCCAACAGCTTGGCTTTCACTTCTTCCGCAGCCTTCTTCACCGCCATGCCGGTAATGTAGGTTTGGCGGGAGGCATAGGAGCCGGTGTCAAAGGGGGTGATGTCCGTGTCCTGGGTAGAAATTACATGCACCATTTCCACCGGCAGGCCCAGCACTTCCGCCACCATTTGGGCAAACACCGTATCGCTCCCCTGACCGATTTCCGTGGCCCCTACCTGCAGCTGCACAGACCCGTCCTGGTTCATGACAATCCGGGCGCCCGCGACTTCTATGCTCACCGGATGAGTGCCTGAAGCATAGCTGAAGCAGGCCATGCCCACCCCCCGGCGCTTATCCCCGCTTTGATTTTTGTATAGCTCCCTTTTCTCATCCCAGCGGATCAGTTCCTTGCCCTTGGCGACACATTCACGGATGCCGCAGCTCAAGATCCTGTTCTTGCTCAGCAAATCCACATGCCCCACCTGCACGAAGTTTTTCTGCCGCAGCTCGATAGGATCCATATCAAGCTTGTGCGCAATCTCGTCCAGGTGCGATTCATAGGCGAAAAAGATCTGGGGCGTGCCGTAGCCGCGCATGGCCCCGGCTACAGGCAAATTGGTATAAACCGTAACAGGCTCATATTTCATTGCTTGGGCCGGGTAGAGATAGCGGAATTTGCCTCCGCCGGAACTGGCGATTGAGTGACCGTGGGAAGCATAAGCCCCGGTGTTGGAAACAGCAGCAATATAAATCCCGTTGATCTTGCCATCCTTAGTAAGCCCGGTCTTGATCCTGAACTTAAAAGCATGGCGGGTTCTGGTATCAATCATCGCTTCTTCCCGCGACAACTCCAGCTTCACGGGCCGCCCCCCCACAGCCAGGGTCATGGCCGCGTTCAATGGCTCAATCGTCACATCCTGCTTGTTGCCAAACCCGCCGCCGACATAGGGCTTGATCACGCGCACCCCGCCCCAGGGAATATCCAGCGCCTGTCCCACTATCCGGCGGACAATGTGGGGAATCTGGGTGGAGGTCACGATTACGAGCCGGCCTTCCCCGTCCAGATAAGCGTAGGAAACCTGGTTCTCCAGGTGGCAGTGCTGTACTGGGCTCGTTTCATATTCTCCCTCAAACACAAAATCCGATTCGCTGAAAGCCGCCTCCAAATCGCCGAAGCTGTAACCCCGTGAAGCGAGAATATTTTGCTCACAGTCCTCATGGATGAGGGGAGCCCCTTCCCGCATGGCCGCTTCAGGCGTGGTCAAGGCTTCCAGCACCTCATACTCGATTTCGATTAATTTGAGCGCTTTTTCAGCAACCAGTTCATCCACAGCTACCACCGCAGCCACGGAGTCCCCCACGAAACGGGCTTTGTCAGTCAGAATCAGCCTGTCTGCCTTATCGCGGTGACTTGGGTCGAGGGAATAGGGATGACCGGCCGTAGGAAACTTAACCTTCGGCACAGTCAGATGCGTCAATACCGCTTCGACGCCCGGCAGCGCCCTGGCTTTGCTGACATCGATGCTTTTAATAATGGCATGGGCATAAGGACTCCTGAGGATCTTCCCTACCAACATGTCCCGCTCGAAAAAATCATCCGTATACTTTGCCTTGCCCGTCACTTTGGCGACTGCATCAACCCGCTTTACGCTCTTGCCTACTACTGAGTACGGCATTTTTTTCCCTCCGTTCAACCTTGGCGTTCTATGGGTCAAGGGTTCCCCACCTTTTGCACAACCCTGGTCCCATTTCAATTTCTTATGCAAAATTCATGCCAAATTTGAGTTTCTTGCAGACTGATTCACTTGCCGCCTTGGCAACTTAATTTAAAGGTATAGAAATTCCGTAGTTTATCATAAAAGTATAGCTTGCAAAGCAGTAGATTTCACCATGTAAATTTTATCTTTTTTTGTATCGATTTTCGGAACTGGTAAGGGAATTAACAAAATCCGGCTTCCACGCCATCAGGCAGCAAAGGGAGACCTTCTGGACGCAAGGCCCAAAAGAATCTCCCCAAGAGTGCTCCGTATGCAATACACGGCAGTTGGTTCCGGGCTAAGGATATACCCGCTATTTGCGCAGCCGCATGATTTCCTGGTCGTAATGTTCTACTTTGGCGTATTCTTTCTCCCAGAATTCCGGCTTGCGCATTTCATCGAGATATGCCTTGCTGTAGCCGAAGGGCAGCCAGTCTTTCTCTTTTTGTTTATAAAGCTGTTCCTTAGCCGCGTCGCTGCGGAAGTCAAAGACATTGTCCGTATTCATTTTGGTGAAGATATCGCGGGCCCAGCGCCTGAGAACAAAGTTTTCCGTCTCCAGATAGCGCTGTTCCAATTCTGCCAAAACGGACGGGTAGCGGTCAAAGCCGTCGGTGGCGATTGTCACCACATTGTCATCCGGGCCCAGCTTCAGGTAATGCGCCATCTTGATGGCGCCAAGGATATTGCAGATACCGGATACGCCGAAGAGGTCCCGCAGCGCCAGGGCCTGTTCTCTTGAAACACCCATTTCCGCCAGGACTTCCGCGCCGTCCTGTGTCACTTTCAGGCCGCGTACGGCATCGTCATCCGGGATCAGGGCCACAAAGTCTGTGGCGTTGATGTTATGGATCAGGGTGCACATCTTGTCCCCAATCCCTTCGATGCGGTGCTGTCCCCGGCCGCCGTCAGCCAAAGTGGAACATTCATAAGGTTCGAGGGCAACAACTTTGGCTTCCGGGAAGGCCTGTTTGATCTGGTCCCCGGCGGCGATGGTTCCTGCCGAACCTGGCGCGGAGGTAAAGCAGGCAATCCTGCCGTTGCCGATCCCCTTAACCGCTTCGATGGCAGAATTCCCGGTGACATAACGGTGGAAACGGTAATTGGGCATCAGTTCAAACTGGGCCAGAGGACGGTTCTTGGGATCCTTCTTCAGCTCATAGGTGCGCTGCAAGGTCAGGATTACATCGGATTCTGTTCCCGGTGTCAGATCCAATTTCGCGCCGTACTTGCGAATCCGGTCATAGCGCTCTTTGCTCATGTTGTCCGGCATGATTACCACGGCATCATAACCCATGAGATTGCAGATATAGGACACTCCAATCCCGAAATTGCCGGTGGAAGGTCCGAGGATGGTGTGCTCGCCGGGCAGAATGTCCCCGTCCGCACAGCCTTCAATCAAAGTGGCATAGGCCGGGCCAACTTTATGCGACCCCGAAGGGAAGTATTTTCCAAGCATTACGACGATATTGGCCTGAGTGCCTGTCAGTTCCTTAGGCAGAACAATTTTGCGCACATCACCGCCGGAGTCTTTCCAGGTAATATTAAACAGATTAATAGGGTCAAGTTCATTGCTCTCTTTTGCTTTGAGCGCCTGCGCACGGACTTCACTGTCCATGGTTTCCGGATGCAGCATTTCCGTATAGGTAGGTCCAAAAGGAATCTTCGCCATTTTCTTATCCTCCTTGGTTATTACAGGTTTTTCTGCATGAGTGTTTCACATACCGCTTTGGCAGTCCAAGGATTCTCCCGCAAGTGTCATCCCCCTCAACCAAGGGATGGCCTTTTTCTCTCACCCTGGAATTCCGATTTTATGCCAGTCCCCTCTGTTCCAGCTGCAATACCAGCTCGCCCAGAGAAGGCTCAACCTTCATAGGTTCTCCGGCAGCCGCAATGGCGTTTTTCACATCTTTCAGCCCATTGCCGGTTACTATGGCTACCACCTTTTCATCGGGCCCCACAATCCCCTGGGCCACCAGACGCTTCAATCCGGCCAGACCCGTCACTCCCGCCGGTTCACCAAAAATGCCGCTGGTCCTGCCCAGCTCTCGCATAGCCGCCAGGATCTCATCATCGCTCACCGCCACCATTGTGCCGCCGGACTGCCGCACCGCCCGCAAGGCTTTTTCCGGATTGCGCGGTACCCCGACAGCGATACTGTCCGCCAGGGTGTTCTCAGCGGCGGGATGCCAGGGCCGGTCCTCCAGGAAAGCGTCCACCAGCGGACTGCAGCCTGTGGACTGAACCCCGGCGACTTTGGGCAGCCGGTCAATCCAGCCTGCCCGGTAAAGATCCATAAAGCCTTTCCAAACTCCGGCGATAGTGCATCCGTCACCCACTGACAGCACAACCCAGTCCGGGGCCTGCCAGTTGAGTTGCTCAGCAATTTCCAGGGCCACGGTTTTCTTGCCCTCCACCAGGTAAGGGTTGATGGCAGCGTTACGGTTGTACCACCCCCAGCGCTCGATTGCTTCAGCTGAGAGGCGGAAAGCGTCTTCGTAGGAACCCTGCACACTGATAACATTGGCGCCAAAAACAAGCAGCTGTGCAATCTTGCCCTGTGGCGCCCTGCCCGGAACAAAGATATAGGTCTTAATTCCCATGGCTGCAGCGCTCCCGGCCAGGGAGGAGGCGGCATTGCCCGTCGAAGAACAGGCGATGGTCGAGGAGTTCTCTTCCACGGCCTTGATGACTGCAATCACCGATGCCCTGTCTTTCAAGGATGCGGTGGGGTTCTGGCCGTCATCTTTGATATAAAGGTCATTCATGCCCATGCTCCGGCCCAAACCCACGGGTTTATAGAACGGACTCCAACCCACCCTCAGATGAGGGCGCGGTGTGCCTGGATTAACAGGCAGAAAAGGGAGGTAGCGGAAGATGGAGTTATCCTTGGAGTTTGAGACCAGCCCACGGGTCGTGGCGCGATTGATGGCGGCATAGTCATACTCCACGTCCAGGATGCCGTCCTTCGGACCGCACTTCGGGCAGGTATAAATTCCGGGTTTTGTGTCCAATTGTTTGTTGCAGTTGATACAGCGCAACCCCAGGACGTTTTCCAAGTTTATCACCTCGGACAATGATTGGGTGGGAAAGGAGGCCTTTCCCACCACCCATTCTGCGTTGTTTCAGATTCAGCAAGGCCCTAAGCTACTTCAACCCCGGCCACTTGCGCGAGTTCTTTTTCCACATCTGCAGTTGATTTCTTGGTGCCGTTGAAGAAAGCGTTCAAGATGATAGCCGTGATGGAACCAAGGGTAATGCCGCTGTGCACGATCGTTTGGCTCCAGCCAGGCAGCAGCTTGAAGAAATTGGGGGACACGAGCGGGATAAGCCCGACTCCCACGCTGATGGCTACTATAAAGATATTGTGGTGGTTGTTCTGAAAGTCCACCTTGGACAAAGTCTTTATGCCGCTGGCGGCCACAATTCCAAACATGGCGATACCGGCGCCGCCCAATACCGGGTTGGGTACAGAGGCAATAATTGTGGCAAGTTTGGGGAACAGTCCCATGACCACCAGGATGCCTCCGGAGGTTGCCACAACGAAGCGGCTCTTGACTCCGGTCAATCCAACCAGACCGACGTTCTGGGCAAAGGCCGTATAGGGGAAGGCATTCAGAATGCCGCCCAAGCTGGTTGCCAGTCCATCGGCCCGCAAGCCCGCAGCCAGTTCTTTTGGCTGAATGGGTTTGTCAATGATCTCGCCGATTGCCAGGAAGTCACCTGTTGATTCAACCATCACTACCAACATAACAAGGATGAAGGAGACGATGGCTCCCACATTAAAAGTAGGCATGCCGAAGTGGAAGGGTGTATCGATTCCGAGCAGCGGAGCGGATGCCACACCCGAAAAATTAGCCATTCCTAGGGGTATGGCAACTATTAAACCGATAATCAGTCCGAGCAGCACGGCAATATTGGCGATAAATCCTTTAAAAAACTTGTTAATCAATAGGATAGCAACCAGGACGACCAATGCTACACCCAGGTAACTTAACTGTCCGTAGTTTGGGTTGCCCACTCCGCCGGCAGCCCAGTCTACACCGACCGGCAGCAGGGAGACCCCGATAACGGTTATCACGCTTCCGGTTACTACGGGTGGGAAAAATATCAGCAGCCTACTGAAAAATGGCGCAACCAAGAAAGTAAAAAGACCGGATATGATGATTGCTCCGTAGATGGAGGTTAGCCCCGAAGATTTCGCCAGCATAATCATAGGTGTTACGGCGGCAAAAGTCACACCCTGAATTACCGGAATACGAATCCCGATAAACTTGCCAAGACCCAGAGTTTGTAACAGCGTTGCAATACCACAGGTGAATAAGTCTGCGTTAATCAGAAATGCGGTCTGTTCCTTGCTCAAACCGGCGGCCCCTGCAATGATAAGCGGCACGGCCACAGCCCCTGCGTACATCGCCAACACATGTTGCAGGCCATAGAGCAAAAGTTTCCCGGCAGGCAGTACTTCGTCGACTGGATGTTTTGCGTTGCTCATTTACGTCCCTCCTTACTGTCATTGCGGGTATTTGGTTAAAGAACCATGTCACCTCCGTCAAAACCCCTTCCAGTGGATCCCGCATTTCCCTGAAAGTTCAAAATATTTTACTTCTCGATAGTTTGTCGAAACTTGTCTTGGAGCAAGATTTATGCCAACATCGGGCCGTCCATTCGGAACAGCCCATTTGCCAGCAAAAAGCAGGATGACGCATTCCTTATTTATCAAAATGATAAATAAGGTTTCGGGCTTCTAGCCGGCCATGCGCTTACACTACAGGTTTACCAGAAGGTTTGATGTAAGCCCGGTAAGGCTCAACCCTTGCAAACAGGTTACATATATCTGGTTTATCATTTTGATAAAGATTCTATCATTTTAAGACACCCTTTAAGCTAAACCATAACGAGCCAGCTTTCTGTATAAGGTCGCCAAACCGATCCCCAAGGCCGCAGCAGCCCTTTCCTTACCCTGGACAGTAAGCCCAAACTCCTGCAGGCAGAGGCGGATGGTTTCCCGTTCCAGGTCTTCGAGCCTGTACGACCTGTCCTCCTGGCGCAGCATCTTGACTCTGGCGGGCAGATGCTGCACATCAAGGCTGGAACCATCCGCCAGGTTCATGGCATATTCAATTACATTCTGCAGTTCCCGCACGTTTCCGGGCCAGGAGTACTTGCCCAGCTGGGTGCGAAAAGCCTCAGACATGGACTGTACATTCTTGTTAAGCTGCAAATTGTACACGTGGATAAAGTGAGAACAGATCATGTCCAGGTCTTGTTTACGCTCCCGCAAGGGCATAATCTGCATGGGTATGACGTTTATCCGGTAATATAAATCCTCACGGAATTCTCCTTGGGCCATAAGCTGCTCAATATCGCGGTGGGTTGCGGCTATTACCCGGACATCAACAGGTATGGGGTTAAGGCCTCCTATCCTCTCAATCTGCCGTTCCTGCAGCACGCGCAAAATCTTCGACTGTAAAAACAGCGGCATATCCCCGATTTCATCCAGGAAAAGGGTGCCTTTGCTGGCCAATTCAAACTTGCCAAGCTTGCCGCCTTTGCGCGCCCCGGTAAAAGCGCCATCCTCGTAACCAAACAACTCGCTCTCCAACAGCGCTTCAGGTATAGCGGTGCAGTTGATGGCCACAAAGGGGCCGTGACTGCGGGGACTCAGATTGTGAATTGCCCGCGCCAGCATCTCTTTGCCAGTACCGCTTTCCCCGCGAATCAGAATGGTTGATTTGCTCGCAGCCACTATTTTTGCCCGTTCCCGCAGTTGGCGCATTGATTCGCTGTCACCCAGGATATCCTCCAGGGTATAATTGGCATCTTGCCCGGAGAGCCGGTTCACCATGCGGCTGATTTCAGCCAATGGGCGAGCCGTCACAGCTACGCTGTTCACCCCGCCCTCCGTGATCACAGGCAGTGCCCTCACTAAGAGCTGAAGCCGGTTTTGCCTCGCAGCAAGCTGAACCTCCCGCTCGAACTCCCCTTTTTCGCCAACATGCAGGATTTCTCCGGCCGTTTTTTGGCCCAGCAGGGCGCTCAGCTCCGTCCCGCTCTCAAGCGGCATTCCCGCAAAAAAGCGCTGCATAACCCGGTTGTAGTGCAGGATCTTCCCCTCAAGATCGACGGTCAGAATCCCCTCGTCCAGGCAGTCCAGGATAGAATTAAGATACCGGTTGGAAGAGACCAAACCATTGAGCAGTTCCTGTTCTTTCAGCTTCAACCCTATGGTATCAGCCATTTTGCTCAGAAAGACCAGGTATGAGTCACGGCGCTCTTCAACCAGCCTGGCTTGAGGCTCAGAAAAGCAAATCAGGCCGATTACCCCCGCCGCCTCACCGTTGACATTAATTGGGGACACAACTTCGTATTTTTCCGGACAGTTCCCGTGGTGTTTACACGAAGCACACAGCGGATGCCAGCCCGGTTCCCCAATCACCAGCTGCTTGCCGGTCCTGAGCACCTCGCTGTAAACGAAACCTTCCTTAGCCATGGATTGCCCTAAGCAGTTGCCATATCTCCCCGTCCCGGCCACACGCATCAGGTTCCGGTCCGCAATCTCGACATCAATATTGATCACGGTCGAAATTGCTTCAGCAACCTGCTGAGCATAGTCCTGCACAGCCATCAACTCAACCATCACAACCACCACCCCTCGACTGAAAGCCTAAGTAGTCCGGAAGTCAGTAGTCAGAAGTCAGAATACTTTGGGACAACGGGACAACGGGGACGGTTCTTAACGTCCTAGCAAATCTTGCCGCATTTTGCTGCTTTCCCATAAATCGTTTGGAACTAGTTCCCCGGCTGACTCTCCCATTGCAAGTTCTTAGGCAAGCAAGAAGCGTCTCCAACTGACTCCTGTCTCCTGTCTCCTGACTCCTGAATTCTGACCCCTAATTAGACAAACAAGTTTTCTCGTTTTATTCGTTATTGCCGCAAAATATCCTTTTGGTTTCTTTATCCGGAGGTATGCAAAAAGCCGGGCCAACAGGCTCCGGCTTTTAATTGGTATTTACTTTTACCTCTACCTGCTGGCCGTTTTTCAACAGGCAGGCATTGGCTTCATCTGTATCGACATGCATTTCCAGGCTGTATTCAGGGCTTACCCGGATGAGAACATTTTCAAAGACCAAGCCCCGTTCTCCCGGCACGGCCACCCTCACCCTATCCTTGTCCTTAAGCCCCAAGGCTGCTGCATCCGAGGTATGCATATGGATGTGGCGTGCCGCCAGGATCACACCCCTGGCCAAGCTGACTCTGCCGGTGCTGCCGAGCACCTCGATTCCCGGAGTGTCCTCGACATGCCCTGAATCCCGTAAAGGAGGCTTTACCCCCAGTTTATAAGCATCAGTCTGGGAAATCTCCACCTGGCTTTCACTGCGCACCGGACCGAGCACCCGCACTCCTTTAATGGCCCCTTTAGGTCCCACAATGGTTACTGTTTCCTCTGCGGCATACTGGCCAGGCTGTTTTAATTCTTTTAACGGGGTCAGCTCATGACCCTGACCAAACAAGATCTCAACATGTTCTCGGGTTAAGTGGATATGGCGGTTGGATATGCCAATCGTAACGCTGGTTTCCGCCGCAACACTGACCACTTCGGTCCCTCCTCCTCCCGCAGAGTACTGCCAAGATTCATCCTCTGTAGATTATACTGCAAACCCGCAGCAAAACCGGGATTACAGAATTGTAGAATTCTTTGTCCATCCACAGAGCATAAAAGTAATAAATTTAAATTACTTTTGCTGAATTTTTTGGCAGTATGTAATTGTTCCATTTAAAGAGAAGGGCCTAATTTCATTATTTGCGATTTTGCCCCGCGTTACTAAGACAATTTATTGGTCTTCTTTCAAACAAACCCTAAAACTCCAAACGCGGTTTACAGCAAATTTCGTTTATTTTTATGTTGATTGATATTATTGCTTGCCCGAGGTGGGAAAAGCGCTAATGTGTCTTGCCTGGCGGCGCAAGTTTTGCAGGCTGGCGAAGGTGAGGGCCAACAGTACCCAGATTACCGCCACAAACCCGGTCTGCCCCGCCAAATCATAGCCTACAGCGCCGAAAGTAGGTCCAATCATCTGGCCCATAATATTGCTGGTCTGGGTGAAGCTCATATACTGGGCAACTTCCCCCTCCCGGGCCAGTGCGGCAATGTAGGGAGTATATCCCGCCGCCATGAGCATCTCCGCCACTGTAGCCAAAGCCAGCAGCAGGTAATAACGGACAGGACCCAGGGGCAGAAGCAGCATGCCCCAGCCCAGGACGCCAACCAGAATGGCCAAGCCCATCAAAAAATAGAAAGAGAGCTTTCTGGTCATTGAAGTAATAAAATACTGGCCGATTACCACCCCTGCCGTGTTAATCATCAGCAAATAGGAAAGAGTGCGGCCGTTGTCCCGGAATGCGTCGTTCACCACTACAGTCAGGGATGTAAACATCTGGAGCTGGACCATCAGAAAGAAGACGCCTGTGATAACAGCCCAGCGCAGCAGGACGTCCCGCCGCAGCAAGTAATAGCTTTGAAAGGGATTTTGCAGCCTTGAGAACAAGCTCGCTTTCGGGCTGCCCGGCCGTACCTGATGGTCCCCGCGTGAGGGAACTGCAGTTTCGCGCATGAAAAACACAGTGAAAGCCGCAAGGACATAAGCCAAGGCGGTGCCCCCTACGGCGAGGGAACGGTGGGTAAAAAACACCAGGCTTCCCACCAGCGGACCCAGGACAAAGCCCAAGTTTGCGACGGTACGCAGGATGGCAAAGGCGTCCCGCTGCAATTCCACAGCCACTACATCGGTAACCATAGCAAAGGCTGCCGGCCGGTAAAAATTGGACACTATAAGAAAAACAACATACCCAGCGTAGACAACCACGTAATTGGCACTGGCCATGAGGATAAGGACCAGCCCTGAGCCCAGCATCGCTAATAGCATTACCGGTTTTCTGCCGTAAAAGTCGGCCAGGACTCCGCCCCAGGAAGTGCTGAACAACTGAAAGAACTGGGGCACCGCTGCCAGCACGGTGGCAACCCAGGTGGGAAAACCTCCCTGCTCTTTAAGATAAATCAACATAAAAGGGATCAGCATGGAACGGCCAAACCCTGTTAAGAAATCCCCCAACACCCTGAGCCAGTACTCCAGGGGCAGACGGCTCAGTTCCCCTTGTTTTCCCACTCCTTCACCTCTTAAAACACATTATCTTATATATTTCTGGAGACGAACCTTTTTTCCTGCTCAGACCCGGGTCTAAACCGGGTACAAGAAATGCGCGCTTCGTTTTTCCTCAGCGCGCGCATTTCAGTGCCCGTGTTCGATATACTCGGCAAAAGTTGCCGAGTATATACTTTCCTGAGGCAAAAAAAATGGCCGCCCCAGGGCGGCCAAAGTCAAGAGGGAAAAATATGAAACAAAAAAGGAGGATGGGGTAAAAAAAGAAAAACCGGGTACATGTTTATGATAAACGTTTATTATAAACAATTTGTCAATGTAATTTAAACTTTTATCAATACTTTATTAATAAAGGGACAAAACCCATGCCTTTGTCTAGGTTTCCCAGACAAGTTTCATTTTTTTGCTGCTAAACATAACCATAATTGGAAGAAGAGTCTAAGGAGGAATTTTTTATGTTATTGCGTCTGGGCTCCGGAGGCCCTGCAGTGCGGCACTGCCAACATCAGTTAAGAATGCTTGGATTCTATCACGGCAAGATTGACGGGATCTTTGGCCCTCTTACCAAGGCTGCGGTTATCAGCTTTCAAAAGTGCCATGGGCTTGTACCGGACGGCATCATAGGCCCTGTCACAGCCGCAGCCCTGCACCAGGCCGCAAGCGGTATGGGTATGGGTATGGGCATGGCTATGGGTGATATGGGAATGGCGCTGCGCAGAGGATCCAGGGGGCATATGGTCATGATGCTCCAACAAAGCCTGCAGATGCACGGGTATTACCACGGTGCGGTGGACGGAATTTTCGGCCCCATGACGGAAGCTGCAGTAATCTCCTTCCAGTCCCATCACGGACTTGTCCCGGACGGCAATGTCGGCCCTCGGACGGCTGCAGCCCTGATGGCGGCCTGAGCACAAAACTGTTAAACCTCAAACCCAAAATTATTAGGGCCGCCCTAAACCAGGCCGGCCCTGACAATTTTTGCAGTTATTTCTTCCCAAACTCCAGGCTGCCGTTTGCAGCTTTTAAAACCACTGTATCCTTTGGGGCCACTTCCCCCTTAATGACCATGCGGCTCAAGGGGGTCTCCACCTCCTGCTGGATCAGCCTGCGGACGGGTCTGGCGCCAAAGGCGGGCTCATAGCCCTTCTCGGCCAGGTACGCCAAAGCGCTCTCCTCCCATTCCAGCCTGGCTCCCGTACCCGCTTCAATGCGGGACGAAAGCTTCTGAAGCAGCAAGTCCACGATCTGCCGCATGTCTTCTGGCCGCAGGGCGTGAAAGACCACAGTTTCATCCACCCGGTTTAAGAACTCAGGCCGGAAATGACGCCGCAGCAAGCCGAGGACGTTCTCCTTCATCCCCTCAAAATTGCCGCCCTGCTCCTGCTGGGCCAGGATTTCCTGGCTCCCGATGTTTGAGGTCATGATCACCACCGTGTTCCGGAAGTTCACGGTACGGCCCTGGCCGTCTGTGAGCCTGCCGTCATCAAGCATCTGCAAGAGGACGTTAAACACGTCGTGGTGGGCCTTCTCGATTTCGTCCAGGAGGATTACCGCATAAGGCTTGCGGCGCACTGCCTCGGTAAGCTGCCCGCCTTCCTCATACCCTACATACCCGGGAGGCGCCCCGATGAGCCGGGCCACCGTGTGCTTCTCCATATACTCGGACATATCCAGCCTGATCATGTTCCGCTCGTCATCGAACAGAGCCTGGGCCAGGGCCTTGGCCAATTCGGTCTTGCCCACCCCGGTGGGCCCCAGAAAGATAAAGCTGCCGATGGGCCGGTGGGGGTCCTTGATACCCGCCCTGGCCCTGAGTACAGCATCTGAGACAGCCTGGACGGCCTCATCCTGGCCAATCACCCGCCGGTGCAGCTGATCTCCCAAGGTGATGAGCTTCTCCCTTTCCCCTTCCATCAGCTTGCTCACCGGAATGCCCGTCCAACGGCTGACCACCCGGGCAATATCCTCTTCATCCGCTTCTTCTTTCAAGAGCATGCCGTGTTTCTGCTTGCCCTTGAGGAGTTCCTCTTCCGCCTTTAGTTTGCGTTCCAGTTCGGGCAGCTTGCCGTATGTCAACTCCGCCAGGCGGTTTAAGTCGACCTCCCGCTCTGCCCGCTCAATCTCGGCCCGGGTATCTTCGATATCCTTTTTCAACTGGCGCAGCCGCGAGATGGCCTGTTTTTCAGCCAGCCACTGGGCCTTCATGGCATCGGCCTCCGACCTGTGCCCTGCCATCTCTTCTTTTAACTTTTGCAGCCGCTCTGCCGAGGCTTCGTCCTTTTCCCTGCTTAGAGCCGCTTCCTCAATTTCCAGCTGCATAATGCGCCGGGTAATCTCGTCCAGGGCGGTGGGCATGCTGTCGATTTCTGTCCTCAGCTTGGCCCCCGCCTCATCCATCAGGTCGATGGCCTTGTCAGGCAGGAAGCGGTCTGAGATATAGCGGTCGGAGAGAACTGCCGCAGCCACCAGGGCGCTATCCTTGATTCGCACCCCGTGGTGCACCTCATAGCGCTCCTTCAGCCCGCGCAGGATGGAGATGGTGTCTTCAACCGAAGGCGGGTTGACCACCACAGGCTGAAAACGCCTTTCCAGAGCCGCGTCTTTTTCCACATGCTTGCGGTATTCATCCAGGGTAGTGGCCCCGACGGTACGCAGTTCGCCCCGGGCCAGCATGGGCTTCAACAGGTTTCCGGCGTCCATGGCGCCTTCGGCAGCCCCTGCTCCCACCACCGTGTGCAGTTCGTCAATAAAAAGGATAATATTGCCTTCGGATTTTTGCACTTCTTTGAGGACTGCTTTCAGTCTCTCCTCAAATTCCCCCCGGTACTTGGCCCCGGCGATCAAGGCTCCCATGTCCAAGGCAACCAGCTCTTTGTTTTTCAGGCCTTCCGGTACATCCCCAGCCACAATCCGCCTGGCAAGCCCTTCCACGATCGCAGTCTTGCCCACGCCGGGCTCCCCGATGAGCACCGGGTTGTTCTTGGTGCGCCTGGAAAGAATCTCAATCACGCGCCGGATTTCATCGTCCCGTCCAATCACCGGGTCCAGCTTGGCCTGACGGGCAAGGTCGGTGAGGTTGCGGCCGTATTTCTTCAGGGACTCATAGGTCTCCTCCGGGTTTTCCCCGCTTACCCGCTGGTTGCCCCGTACCTCTTTCAAAGCCCTGAGCAGGCTTTCCCGGCTCACTCCAGCCTGGCGCAATGCGTCTTTGGTCTCCTGTTCCGACTCGTCTGCGAGAGCCAGGAGCAGGTGTTCCACGCTGACGAAGTCATCCTTCATCTCTTTGGCTTCTTTTTCAGCCCTGGCCAGCACCCTGGCCAGGCCGGTCCCCAGGTGCAGGGAGCTTTCGTACCCTGTGACTGACGGGATTTTGCGCAGGAGCTCCTCCGCCTTGGCCCTGAAAGACTGCAGGTTAACACCGGCAAATTCCAGGAAGCGCGGGGCCATGCCCCCTTCCTGCTCCAGTAAGGCTGCCAGGAGATGCTTGCCTGTCACTTCCTGGTGGTGCCGCTCCGCTGCCAGCTGCTGTGCTGAGTTTAGCGCTTCCCGCGACTTTTGCGTATACTTGTTGATATCCATATCTGGTTCCGGACGACCGTTTGGCCAGCCGGATTCACCTCCTGTTCAAGCAGACAATCTATCCTCGTCTAAGACTCCCACTTCTATAGGCGGGAGTAGTTACGCAGCATTCTGCTTCGGTGGAGGTATAGTCCCCCACCGAAGACCCGATGTTTAGCAGAAGCTAGACGAGTTCACTGTTACCGGCCTTTTCTCAGGTCGGCGATTTTGCGGTAAAGTTCCTGTTCCTCCGGGCCAATGTAGTCGGGCAGGTCGATCCTGACTTTGACGTACAGGTCACCTGGGCCCGATTTGCTGTTCAGGCCCTTGCCCTTCAGACGGAGCCGGCGGTTAGCCCCGCTGGCTGGAGGTACCTTCATGGTCACGCTCCCATCCAGCGTGGGAACTGCCACCTCTGCACCCAGAACTGCCTGCTCGGGCCTCAGGCTGATTTCGGCCTCCAGGTCGCTGCCGCTGACTTTAAATACCGGGTGGGTCCGGATGTGTACCGTCAGGTAGAGGTCGCCGCGCTCCCCACCGCCGAACCCCTCTCCCCCCTGGCCCTTGAGGCGGATTTTGCCGCCATTACCTATGCCCTGGGGGATTTTGACGTTAAGGGTCTTGACCTCGTGCCCTAATGACAGCTGGATCGATGTTTCCGCTCCCCTGTGAACGTCTTCCAGACTGAGTTCCAGTCTCGCTTCCACGTCCTGACCTTTCACTGGCCCGCGCCTTGCCCTGCGGCCGGCGCGTCCGAAGGGGCCCCCGGCATTTGGATTGAAGCCGCCCGCGCCAAAGAGCATTTCAAAGAAATCGCTAAAGTCACCGCCACCCCCTGTGGTGGTGTAGAATTCAAAACCGTCCATGTTGGGCGGCGGCTGAAAGTCCTGACCGCCCTGCCAGTTAGCACCCAGCCGGTCATATTTGGACCGCTTCTCCGGGTCGCTCAAGACCTCGTAGGCCTCGTTGATTTTCTTGATTTTTTCTTCCGCTTCTTCTTTTTCCTTGCCGCTGTGCAGGTCCGGGTGCCATTTGCGGGCCAGCTTGTGGTAAGCCGATTTTATTTCCTTGGCCGTGGCATCCCGCTTCACTCCGAGCACTTCGTAATAGTCCTGAAATTTCACACTCATCTCAAGCCTCACCTGCCCTGAAATTCGAGGTCCGATGTCCGAAGTCCGATGTCCGAGTGCGTGCCTGCTTCAATAGGTTGAGCGGCACCCCTTGGCTTTTTCAGGGCCCTATTTTTCTTCGAATTCTGCATCTACCACATCGTCTGCTGCGGTGTAACCGGCGCCATCTGCACTCCCTTGGTGAGGCTGCGCAGCCTTGCCAAGGGTATAGGATGCCTGCTCCAGGTCTGCGGCCAGGGCCTTGATGCGCTCCGCCGGAGCGTTATCCTTAAGGGCAGCCCTGAGATCGTTCAGCAGCTGTTCGACCCGGGCCTTCTCGTGCAGCGGTAGCTCGCCGCTTTCTCCGAGCTGGCGTTCCACCCGGTAGGCTAAACTGTCCGCTTCGTTGCGGGCTTCAGCCTCCAGCCTGCGTTCTTTATCCCTGGATGCGTTCGCTTCAGCCTCTTTAACCATGCGGTCAATCTCAGCCTTGTCCAGGCTGGTGGAACCGCTGATAGTAATAGTCTGCTCCTTGCCGGAAGCTTTATCCTTGGCGCTGACCTTAAGGATGCCGTTAGCGTCGATGTCAAAGGTGACTTCGATCTGCGGCACGCCCCGGGGCGCCACAGGAATTCCCTCCAGCTTAAACTGGCCTAAGGAGCGGTTGTCTCCTGCCATCTCCCTCTCTCCCTGCAGGACGTGGATGTCCACCGCGGGCTGGTTGTCTTCGGCTGTGGAGAAAACCTGGCTGCGGCGTACCGGGATGGTGGTGTTGCGTTCCACCAGCTTGGTCATCACACCACCCAAGGTCTCCAGACCCAGGGAAAGGGGATTCACATCCAGGAGAAGAACATCCTTCACTTCGCCCGCCAGCACACCTCCTTGGATAGCCGCACCCATGGCTACCACTTCGTCAGGGTTTACGCCTTGATGGGGGTCTTTGCCTCCGCTTAGGCCTTTCACCAGCTTCTGCACTGCCGGAATGCGGCTGGAGCCACCAACCAGGATCACCTCGTCGATGTCCCCGTCGCTCAGCTTGGCGTCCGCCAGGGCAGCCGTCACCGGCCCGCGGCAGCGCTCCACCAGGGAATAGGTTAATTCGTCGAATTTGGCCCTGCTCAGTTTCAGTTCCAGGTGTTTCGGCCCGGAAGCGTCAGCGCTGATGAAGGGAAGGCTTATCTGGGTTTCGGTTACGGTTGAGAGTTCGATTTTTGCCTTCTCCGCAGCCTCAGTCAAGCGCTGCAGGGCCTGCTTATCTTTGCGCAAATCCAGGCCGTAATCCTGCTTGAATTCTTCAGCCATCCAGTCTACCAGGGCTTTGTCGAAGTTGTCCCCACCCAGGTGAGTGTCACCGTTGGTTGCCTTGACTTCAAAGACGCCGTCCCCCACTTCCAGGATGGAGACGTCAAAAGTGCCGCCGCCCAGGTCAAAGACCATTATGGTTTCATTTTTCTTGCTCTCCAGCCCGTAAGCCAGGGCCGCCGCCGTCGGTTCGTTAATGATCCTCAAGACGTTAAGCCCCGCAATTTTGCCGGCGTCCTTGGTTGCCTGGCGCTGGGCATCGTTGAAGTAGGCCGGCACAGTAATCACCGCATCCGTGACCTTTTCGCCCAGGTATTTGGATGCGTCATCAACCAGTTTACGCAGGACCATAGCGGAAATTTCTTCAGGCGCATACTGTTTCCCTTTAATTTCGAAGCGCACTGCGTCGTTCGGTCCGGGCGCAACTTTATAGGGCACCAGGTTCCGCTCATCGGCTGCCTCAGCATAGCGGCGGCCGATAAAGCGTTTCACGGAGTACAGGGTGTTTTCCGGATTCAGGACTGACTGGCGCCGGGCAACCTGGCCCACCAAGCGCTCCCCGCTCTCTTTGAAGCCCACGACCGAAGGTGTGGTGCGGTACCCTTCGGCGCTTGCAATTACAGTGGGCTTGCCACCCTCCATTACCGCAACTACGGAGTTGGTGGTGCCCAAGTCAATTCCTACTGTTTTAGCCATTTTAATCTACCTCCTGACCTTAATTGACCTTCTGACCATATCTTACCTTAAAGGTCAGGAAAGGTCAATAAGGTTGGCAGGATTTTCTGGAGGCATTTTTGGTAAAACAAAATAAGCCATTGCCATGGCTTATTTTGCGGTGCGACTATTTTTGTTCGCTCGTTCATGGGCCGCGCAGGTTACCGCAAAAAATTGTCGAAATAGTACAAATAGAACTTTGAGGGGGGGGCACTACCTATGCGCATTACGCCGGCACAAGAGCTGGAACAAAGGTCGCACAAACTTCAGGATCTTATGCGCCAAGAAGGCGTGGACGGAGCAATTGTTCTTCTAAACGCCGATCTGATATATTTTGCCGGGACCTGCCAGCAGTCCCACTTGTTCATTCCTGTTCAGGTGAGCACGGTGTTGATGGTAAAAAAGGACCTGACCCGGGCCAGGCGCGAGTCAACCTTGCAGAACATCATCCCCTTTGGTAGCCTGAAGGAGCTGCCCAGCCTGCTTCAGGCCCAGGGCTATGGGAACCTGAAACGCATCGGCCTGGAGCTTGACGTCCTGCCCGCGGCCCAGTACCTGCGATACAGCAGAATTCTTTCCCCGGCAGAGGTAGTGGACATCAGCCACCTGATCCGCACCGTCCGTGCGGTCAAGTCCCAGTATGAACTGGAGATATTACGGGATGCAGCCCGGCAGGCCGGCACCGTCTATGCCAAGGTACCGGAACTGTTGCAGGAAGGCATGACGGAGCTGGAACTGGCCGGACAGCTGGAGGCTATCTACCGCAAGCTGGGCCATCAGAGCCTGGTGCGCACCCACGCCTTTAACATGGAAACCATTTTCGGCCACCTGATGTCAGGCGCCAGTCTGGCAGTGCCCAGTTTCCTGGCCAGCCCCACCGGCGGCGAGGGCCCGGGACCGGCTTATCCCCAGAGCGCCGGCTTCAAGCTTATCCAGCGGAACGAGCCTGTAATGGTGGACTACGTGGGAATCATGGACGGTTATATCGTGGACATGACCAGGATTTTCTGCCTGGGCAGCCTGCCGGACAAGATGCTGGGGGCACATCAAACTGCGCTGGAAATTCAGGCAATCCTTATGGATGCTGGGAAACCAGGGGTAAGCTGCGGTGAACTCTTTGACCTGGCCTGGCAGAAAGCGAGAGCCGGCAGATACAGTGAAAATTTCATGGGGCTGAACGAAGCGGTTCCCTTTATTGGACACGGTGTGGGGCTTGAACTCGACGAATTGCCGGTCGTTGCCCGCGGCGTCAAAACCCTGCTGGAGGAAGGTACGGTGCTGGCTTTGGAGCCCAAGTTCATCTTCCCCGAGGGTGCGGTAGGAATCGAGAATACGTTCGTGGTCACCCCCAAGGGGTTGGAACGGATCAGCGTGTTTGAGGAAGAGATTATCTTTGTTTGACGCCGGAATGCAGCGGGAACTTGGCGCCAAAAACAGAAAATCCCGCCCGGCAAATTTAGGGCCATTCCGCACCTGTCCGCAAGCAAAAGGGTCTTTACTTCGCACAAAACAGATGATTTCCTGCTTTTTGGCTAAAAATAAGTTCCGGTATTACCGGTCAGCCAGAGCAATGTAATCGCGCCTCTCAGCCACGCTTTTATAGGCCGGCCTGATGATTTTGCCCGCATTGACGATTTCCTCGATGCGGTGAGCGCTCCAACCGGCTATCCTGGCAATGGCAAAAATCGGCGTAAACATCTCCGCCGGCAAGTCCAGCATGCGGTAAACAAAACCCGAATAAAAATCCACGTTGGCGCTGACGCCCTTATACATTTTGTTGTTCCGGGCGATAACTTGCGGCGCCAGTTCCTCCACCTTGGCATAGAGGTTGTATTCTTCTTCCAGACCCTTTGCTTTAGCCAGTTCAGCCACATAGTGTTTGAAGATGACTGCCCTGGGATCTGATACGGAATACACAGCGTGTCCAATGCCGTAAATCAGGCCCGATCTGTCGAAAGCTTCCTTGCCCAGCAATTTGGTCAGATAGTTTTCGATCTCCGCCTCATCCGCCCAATCCTGCAGGTTGTGCTTCATATCCTCAAACATCTGCACAACCTTGATGTTTGCTCCCCCATGCCTGGGGCCCTTAAGCGAGCCCAGAGCCGCAGACATGGCTGCGTAGGTGTCCGTACCGGTTGAGGTTACCACATGGGTAACAAAGGTGGAATTGTTTCCCCCGCCATGCTCCGCGTGCAGCACCAGGGCCAAGTCAAGCAGCATGGCCTCAAGTTTGGTGTATTTGCTGTCCGGCCTGAGCATGGACAGAATATTCTCCGCCGTGCTCAAATCAGGTCTCGGGCTGTGAATGTAAAGGCTTTGGCTGCCGTGGTAATGGGCATAGGCCTGAAAGCCATAAACGGCAAGAGACGGAAAACGGGCAATCAGTCCGATACATTGCTTCAGTACGTTCTTAACGGAGCCGTCATCAGGATTGTCGTCAAAGCTATACAGGGCGAGGACGCTTCTCGCCAATACGTTCATGATATCCTTGCTCGGAGCTTTCATAATCACATCCCGGGCGAAATCTTCGGGCAGCTTTTGATAGAGGGCCAGCATATCCCAAAAATCCTTGAGTTGGTTTTTGTCAGGCAGATTCCCGAACAGGAGCAGGTAGCAAGTTTCTTCGAAACCCCAGCGGTCATCCCTGATAAAACCTTTTACAAGGTCGAAAATGTCATAACCCCGGTAAATCAGCCTGCCCGGAACGGGAACCATCTCGCCTTCATCCAGGATATAGGAATGCACCTCCCCAATCTCGGTCAGGCCCACAAGAACACCTTTCCCGTCTATATCCCGAAGTCCCCTTTTAACATCATACTTATTGAATAGCTCGGGCTTGATAAAACTGCTCCTTTCAGCCATGACACTAAGTTCATTCAGCATTTTTTCTTCCATTAACTTAATTTCGCCGTTTGCCACTTAAACAACCTCCCTTACATGAAATCTTGCACCGGCCAAATATGCTGCGAATGCTGACAGGCCCACAGACCTGGTAATCCTGGGAATAACAGGTCTTGCTTCCAAGCTTCGTCCAAAAACAGACACGAGTGTCTATCTGGCGTCGTGTATACAAAATACCACAGCCAGAATCTTTCTTTCTAATTAGTTCGAGGTTTTACTCAATATTCCTGCCAGAGGTGCATTCAGGAACCATGTAGGTCAGCCAGCACTGGCACCAGCCAACAAGAAACGCGCGCTTCGTTTTTCCTCAGCGCGCGCGTTTCCCTGCCGAGGCTGAGACATGTATGTTAGTCTCAGCCTCTCTAGGACTAGGACCGCGCTAGCCCCGGCCCTTCTTTTGGGTTTGCGCGGTCCGTCGCAGCACCCCGTGTTCGATATGCTCGGCAAAAGTTGCCGAGTATATACTTTCTGAGGTAGATCAAAGGGACCTCCCTTAGGAGATCCTTTTTTTGTTCGCTTGCTTCCCTGAAGCCATCCTTCCCGAACACCTTGGCTGATTGAATTCCCGCGAGCAGTAGGATTTTCCTCACAGCTGGGAGTGATAAACTTCACACTGGCTGTCGGACTTTTCTCACAGAACCATTATTCGAACCATGATAACTTTTATACATAAATTTAAAACATATAGGGAGGTAGACCCAATGTCAAGTTGTCAGACCTGTCCCTCATCCGACACCTGTTACTCAGCCCACAACAGCACTAATGACATGTACGAGCGCACCACCAAACTCGGCATTCCCACCATCTTTGACCGCTGGGAAGCCCAGCAGCCTCAGTGCGGTTTCGGCATGCAGGGGATCTGCTGCCAGCTTTGCAGCCACGGGCCTTGCCGCATAACCCAAAAAGCTGACCGTGGAATCTGCGGCGCCACCGCCGACACCATTGTAGCAAGAAACCTTGTCCGCCTTACATCTCACGGCGCAGCCGCCTACAGCCACCACCTGGAAGAATTGGCTAAAACCCTCAAGGCAACTGCCCAGGGCAAGACCCCCTTTAAAATCGGAGATGAAAAGAAATTGCGGGACATAGCTGCGGTAGTAGGTTTGGACGCCACCAAATCCACAGCCGATCTTGCCATAGCCCTTGCCGATATTATCCTGTCCGAGCTGCGCAAAGGCAGTGAAGAGCCCCTGGCCTTGCTTGACCTGTTCGCTCCCCCAACCCGCAAAGAGGCCTGGGAGAAATTAGGCGTGATTCCGGGTGGAGTCTTGTCAGAAATCCGCGACGCGCTGACCAAGACTATGTCCAACATCGACACAGACCCCATCGACCTGCTCCTAACTGCAGTCCGCCTTTCCATTGCCACCGGTTACATGGGCCTGGTAGGGACCACAACCCTCCAGGACATCCTCCTCGGCACACCTTCCCTGACCAACAGTGAAGCCGATCTGGGTGTGATAGACCCCGCCACAGTCAATATCGTCGCCCATGGTCACGTTCCGCTGGTGGCCACTGCCGTTTTGCAGGCCATCCAGGACCCTGAATTAAATAAACTGGCGCGTCAGGCCGGGGCCGAAGGCATCAAGGTCTATGGCTCCATGTGCACCGGCCAGGAACTGATGCAGCGCTCAGCCGGCAGCGCCCGCGGCTTTGCCGGACAGCTCAGCAACTGGCTTTCCCAGGAATACTATGTTGCCACCGGCGCTGTAGACCTGGTGATGATGGACATGAACTGCTCCATCCCAGGGTTGAAGACGGTTGCCGACCACTTCCATACCAAGCTGGTGAGTGTGGACAGGATTCTGCGCATGGAAGGGGTGGAGGACCATGTCGACTACGAACCTGAAAAAGTGGCAGAGCAAGCCCGGCAGTTGGTGAAAATGGCTATTGACACCTATAAGAAGCGGGGCCAAAATATCTATATCCCTGAGTACAAGGCCAAGGCAGTAGCCGGATTTGGCGTGGAAACGATCGTCCGGGCCTTGGGCGGCAGCCTTGATCCTCTCCTTGATGCGGTAAAAGCAAATCAAATCCGGGGTATTGCCGCAGTGGTAGGCTGCACCAACAACCGCAACGGTCAGGACTTCAAAGGACTGGCCATCATGCGCGAATTCATCAAGCATAATGTCTTGGTCATTGCCGCCGGCTGCATGAGCAGCGCCGCTGAAATTGAGGGGCTAACCGATCCGGCTGCCGCTGAACTCTGCGGCGATAGCTTGAAGGACGTGTGCAAAGCGCTGGGCATTCCACCTGTACTCAACTTCGGTTCTTGTGTTGACATCGGACGCATCGGGGTCGCTGTCACAGAGATCGCCGGAGCCCTCGGCGTGGATCCCAGCCAGCTGCCTGTAGTGGCTTCCGCTCCCGAGTACCTGGAGCAAAAGGCCGTAGCCGATGGAATTTTCGCTGTCTCCTTCGGCCTCCTGACCCATATCGGCCCCGTTCCTCCCGTAACGGGAAGCGAGCTCGTGACTAAGATCCTGACTGACGACATTGCCCAGCTTTTAGGCGGAAAGGTTTTGGTGCAGGAGGACCCGGTTAAGGCCGCTGAGGAGATGATTGCCCATATTGATGCCAAACGCAGCTCCCTGGGCATATAGGAGGACAGCCATGAAACAGATAATGGTTGACGTAGAGCGCTGTAACGGCTGTTTGACCTGTACACTCGCTTGCTCCGCAGCCCACTCCTTGACCGATACGATCGTCGCGGCCATGGCAGCAAAAACCCCCGCCCGCATCCAGGTAATGCCGGTAAAGGGCAAGGCTGTACCCCTGATGTGCCGTCATTGTGAAGAACCAGCCTGCGTTGACGCCTGCATGGCAGGAGCCATGCAGAAGGACCCGGTTACCGGCATAGTCACCAATGAGGGAAACGAGCAAGCCTGCGTAGGCTGCTGGATGTGCATCATGGCCTGTCCCTACGGAGCAGTAACCCAGCACCCCAATGGCAAGACCGCACTTAAGTGTGACCGCTGCAGGGGCAGAGAGACCCCTGCCTGTGTGGAATCCTGCCCGAATAACGCTCTGCGCTTCGTTGAAGTGGGCGAGTTCGCCGCAGAAAAGGCTGCAAAAACTGCCGTGTCTCAGTTAACGGGCACCTAAGGGGGTGAAGACTGTGCATCACGTAATAATTGGCAACAGCGCGGCAGGAATCCGGGCCGCAGAAACCCTGCGCTACCTGGACCCGGTCTCAGACATCAGCATCATCTCTGAAGAGGACATTCACGCTTATTCCCGCTGCCTGCTGCCCGACTTTCTGGCCGGCAGCAGGAGTGAAAGAGAAATCTATTTCCGGCCGGAGGACTTCTATGCCCGCAACCGGATCCAGACCATCTTCGGGTCAAAGGCGGAAAGCATCGACCCTGAGCAGCGGAGGGTGTTGCTGGATGACGGGACCAGGCTTTCCTATGACAAGCTCCTCATCGCCACGGGAGCATCCAGCACCCTGCCACCCATCCCCGGCATTGACTCCCCCAATGTCTTTGGGCTGCGTCATTTAAGGGACGCCAGGAATATCTTGAAAGCCTGCGCCAAAGCGCGCCGGGTGGTCATCATCGGCGCTGGGTTTGTAGGTCTCGAAGCGGCAACGGCGCTCTACCGCCAAGGCCTGGAAGTAACAGTAGTGGAAAAGATGCCTCAGATCCTGCCCCAACAGTTTGATACCCTGGCAGCGGACATCATCCTGCAAGACATCCAGGCGGAAGGAATCAGGTTTGTCCTGGGCAGGGGAATCAAAGAAATATCTCCCCCGAGCGTGTGGGGCCGCATTTTCAGCAACCCCGGCTGCGGAGTTGTTTTGGAGGACGGGACCAGGCTAAAGGCCGAAGTAATAATCATAGCCGCTGGCACACGTCCCAATGTGGAAGTTGCGTTAAGCGCGGGTATCAAGATCAATCGCGGCATCCCAGTCAATGATTTTATGGAGACAAACGTGCCCCATATCTATGCAGCGGGAGACGTGGCTGAAACAAAGGACGTGGTCACGGGCCAGACAGGTCTGACCCCGATCTGGCCCAACGCCAGCGCCCAGGGCCGTACAGCCGCATATAACATGGTGGGACACCCAAAAGCCTATGGCGGGATGATTGGCTTGCAGAATGCGGTAGAGTTCCGGGACGTACCCGCAATCGCCATGGGAATTTCCCGGCCAGCCGGAGCGGACTACCAGGTGCTTTCCAGCTACCATCCGGAGAAAAACCGTTACAAAAAGCTGGTACTGCTGAACGACCGCCTGGTAGGCATGATACTGGTAGGCGATATACACCAGGCCGGCATCTACGGCGCCCTCATCAAAAACAAAGCCAGCGTCAGCCGCTTTAATGACCTGCTGCTGCGTGATGACTTCAGTTACGGCTATCTGGCAACCTAACCGGCTCCGGTCATAGACCCAGGGATTAAACATTACGGCCGGCACTCCCCACGGAGTGGCCGGCCGCCCAACTCTTGTGCCCGTTTGTGTTAACGCAGGCAGTTTGCGTAAAAGAAGGTGTAAAATAATGAGTGAAGGCTTGTCGATCGGACAGATGACCACCTACCTCAAAAAATATCTGGTGAAATTCAGGGGCAATCGCCGTTCAGCCCCCTTGGTCTCCCCAGCTCCATTGGACATCATGGTCTCGGGCCTAGGTTCGGGTATAGCGCTTAGTATTTTGGCAGCGCTGTCCATGGTTTATAAAATGCCGATGATTGTAGCATCCTTTGGAGCATCGGCTATACTTATTTACGGTGCACCGGATGCCCCACTCTCCCAGCCGAGAAATGTAATTTTCGGCCACCTTTTATCGGCTGCAGTTGGCGTAACTATTTACAGGTTATTTGGCTTTACCTGGACTGCCGCGGCTATGGCCACCACAATTGCCCTGATTCTCATGCTGATTACCAAGACAACCCATCCGCCCGGCGGCGCCACCGCTCTCTTTGCCGTGCTGGGGCGGGCAGAGCCCATCTACATATTGACACCGGTGGTCACGGGGGCGGTTATCATGGTGATTGTTGGAATTTTGACCAATAACTTGTCCCCGAACCGCCAATATCCCCGCTACTGGTGGTAGGCGCCCAGCTCATTCCGTAAATTCAAGGAGATGAACCCGTATGTATAAAAATATCCTGGTGCCGACTGACGGTTCCGATTATTCCCGCCGGGCCATGCAGCAAGCTGTGGATCTGGCCAAGGCTTTGGGGGCCAAGCTTTTTCTGCTGCATGTCATATATACCCCGGAGACCCTGGGTTATGTACTCACCGGGGGGGCAACGGTGATCCAGGACCAGCTCAACATAAACGCTGAAACAGTTCTCCACGCCACAATCCACGGCATTGACCTAACCGGGATTGAACTCGAAAAGATGACAAAGCCTGGGCACCCGGCAGGGGAAATCCTGCAAGAGATTGAAAAACTAAAAATTGACCTTGTGGTCATGGGCAGCCATGGTTATGGTCAGATTGCCGGTCCCCTGCTTGGCAGCGTAAGCCAAAAGGTGCTGGCCAAAGCCCATTGTCCGGTATTGATTGTCAAATAGCTGCGCAATACCCATAAATATCCCCCGCCTGCACCAAATCTTAGAGGCGGGGGTTTTCGACTTGCCTAGTTTACCCTTTAACCAAAATAATGCGCCGAGATAAATCCGGTTTCTAACATGAGCGATTCCGTGCAACAAATTTGGTCATGACCGCTTTACTTTCTGGCAGTTCCGCCCGGCCTTGAGGCGATACCACTAGCTTAACGTTATTTAATAACGAAAGGGCCATCTCAACCAGAGACGGCCCTTTACTTTTAGTTCGCTTTGCGATACAAATCCTTTAGCAGCCAGTTGAACAGGGAAACGATTAGAGCGGCAAGGAAAGCAGTGATAAAACCGTGGATGCGGAATCCTGGCAGGAATGATGCTGTGAGCATTACCATCCAGGTGTTAACGACCAGGATAAAAAGCCCCAAGGTGACCAGGCTAAAGGGCAGGGTCAGGAGTAGCAGCACCGGTCGGATTATCAGGTTCACCAAGCCCAGGACGATCCCGGCCCAAAGAAAGGTCAACGGACTGTGGGCCGAGATTCCCGGCAAAAAGTAGGCGGCGACAAAAAGAGCAAAGGCATTTACCAAAGATACCAGGACCAGTTTGCGCATCTTTCAATCCCCTCTAGCTAGTACAAGTCAATGTATACCCGGGTGTTGCGGTCTTCTACCTCAACCAGGCGGAACCTGCCCAGCTTGCGCAAATCCCGCAGGATTTCACCAACCTGCTCGATCGCTGCACTCACGGGCATCTGCCTGATGTAGGCTGACCACTTATGCCCCTGTCGGGGCCGGGACGCATAGCGAACGATCCTTTCCCCCAGCCAGGCAAGATTGCTAATGGCCTCAAAGGACTCTTCCAAGGCCCAAAGGGAGACAGGAATCGTCAGATTCCTTCTCCCTCCCTGCCTGACTCTCACAATTAACAGGAAGTTGCGGTGCAGTCTAGTCGACAAAGACTTCAACTTTAATCCTTCCTTCATGTGGGTCATCCACATCCACATCTACCAGTTTGCCGTCCGAGGCCCCCTCCTCTATAGCGTGTACGATTTCATCCAGGTCAAGCTTTTCCAGGTTAATGCCCTTTCGCTCCATTTCAGACTTGGCCTCCGGCGGGATGAAGCCGGTGGCGATGTTAACCAGCTTGGTGGCCGTCCTGATCAGGCTAAAGGGTACGTTGACATTAACCTTGGCCGTCTTTTCCCCGTCCACCCTGACCCGCAGGAAACGGTTGGCATACCTGGCGGGCGCGGCTTCCGCTTGGAAGTCTGTTTCTTCTATAGCCTTAAGTAATTCCAGCCCCTCGGCTGCAGTGATTTTACCCTGTTCAATCATTTCCAGGATTCTAAGTCTTTCAGTGCTCATGTGATTTGCTCCCCTCACTTTATTTGGCGGTCTTTTTTAGTAGACGGGCTGCTTCCTGGGAGGTGATTTCCCCTCGCTCCAGGGCTGCCAGGATTTCCTGGCGGCGGTCGCTCTCCTCCTGCGGGTCAGCCTTCTCCACCTTGTAGCCCAGGGCCTGGATCACTCCATCCAGGCGCCCCCGCACGGTGGGATAGGAAATTCCCAATTCCTTTTCCACGTCTTTGATGTTTCCCCGGCACTTGATAAAGACCTCAATGAACTCCAGCTGCTCTGCCGGGAGTTGGCAGAATTTGCAGGAAGAGAATTCCCCTTCAATTTTCGTAGCACAATGGGTACAGGTAAGTCTGCTGATGTTCAGGCTGTGGCCGCATACAGGACACATGCCCGGCGCTTTGTATTTTATACCGGTCACCTCCAGGTTGACATTAAAGGTACCTTATGGGATAAGAATAGCACTCTGTATTAATATTGTCAATCATTCAATTAATTATTCTAAAGTTAATATTAACATTTTTAAGGAGCCCTGTTTGTCACCTCGGCGAAGCATGCTTTTGACCCGGCGAATGCGGAATATAACAAAAAAATCCTCCCGTGTGGAAGGATATTACAATATGAATGCATAAATGACCGTGAAGTACTAAAATTCAAATTTATACAAACTCATGATTCCGAAAAATGTTCCTTAACCAAATCAAACAATGCAGCTAAAGTTGGGGATATCCACTTATTTTTATGATAGACGACTTGAGTAAACATTTCCATTTTGGGACCAATCCAGTTTAAATCGACTATTTTACCATCCGATAGTTCTGTTTCGACAGCAGCCCTAGGTAACAGGGCTATCCCTAAACGGCTGACAACAAGCTGTTTAATGGCCTCAATACTGTCGAATTCATAAGACGATCGGGGACGAATATCTAATTTGGCAAGATGTCTTTCCATTTGCGACCGATAGCTACAGCCGCGCTCAGTGAATATAAAGGATTCCTTGCAGATGTCCTCTGGCTCAATAAACCCCTTTTTCACAAGATGGTGCTCGCAATTTCCTATAATCACCATTGGCTCTTCGCACAATATCCAGGTATTTAGGTCCGCGTCATTTATCCGATCGTCAAGTTCAAATACCACATCGATTGTGTTATCTCGCAGCCATTGACGTAAATCAACTGAGGTGCCCTGGTGGATTATTAGATTTACTTGAGGATAGAGTCTACCGTATTCCCTAAAAAGCGCGGGCAATCTGAAAACAAGCAACGACTCGGCAGTTCCGATCCTAATCGTTCCGCTGGGTACTGATGATCTGGACATTAGCTCCTTGGTTTCAGATGCATACTTTAAAAGCTGTCTAGCATGATGTAGTAGTTTTTCCCCGTCTGAAGTAAGCGCTACCCGCTTGCCAAGCCGTTCGAATAATCTAGTTTTAAACTCCTCTTCGAGCGCCCTGATCTGACCTGAAATGTTTGACTGAACATACCCAAGTTTTTCAGCCGCTCGTGTAAAGCTACTCTCTTCCGCCACAGTTACGAATATTCTTAACTGGTGTAGTTCCATTTTGCCTCCTTGAGCCCAAAGTCATCATTTATTGTGATTGATATAATCATTACTATCTATTTCACTGATTATTAAAGCCATGATACAGTAAGGGAAAGGGAAAAAATAATTAATTTAACAGTAATGTTTAATTGTGGATGATTAAAACTCATTTCAATCTTTAGGAAAGTTTACTTAGTTTAGAATCCTTAAACTTAAACAAGGATACATTTATTTTATTAGGAGGAAAAGGGTTATGTTAGAAAACAAAACACACAAAGGAAGGCTTGTAACACAATTAAATGAGCGATTGAAGTCTAAAGAAGGCAGAGACCATAAGGTAAACTGCTATAAGGTTGCAAATTCTACAATAAATAAAGGTTTTTTAGACGGAAAATCTATAGAAAGAGTAATTTTTTTCCTGAGAAGTAAAGGATGTGATTGGAGCACTACAAAAGGTGGAGGTTGTTTCATGTGTGGTCATTACTTCGGTACAACCGCCGGGAATCCTCTGCCTAAAGGGGCTTTCTACATCCAATTTTTAGAGGAATATAAAAAGTTTGACTTCTCTAAATATCCCATGCTATGTATTTACAATGCAGGATCAATATTAAACGATGAGGAAATTCCACGTGATGAATTGTACAAAATC
>JAJZPO010000115.1 GCA_021811155.1 Bacillota bacterium
AGTAGATTCTCCGGCTAAAAAAAGTCTTAATTTTATTTTTTACAAAAAGGGGAGATGAAGAACGTGAACGCACTGTACTTGCTCATCGCTGCGGCCTGTATCTTGCTGATCGGCTACCGCCTGTACGGTACCTTTTTGGCAAGCAAAGTGCTGGCTGCAGACCCTCGGATTGTAACCCCGGCCAAGCGGCTGGAAGATGGTTACAATTACGTTCCCACCAACCGCTGGGTAACCTTTGGCCACCATTTTGCGGCCATTGCGGCAGCCGGCCCCCTGGTAGGGCCGGTACTCGCGGCCCAGTTCGGCTACCTGCCGGGGACCCTGTGGATCCTCATCGGCGGCGTATTGGGCGGAGCTGTACACGACATGGTCGTGCTCTTTGCTTCAGTACGGCATGACGGCCAGTCCATTGCCCAAATTGCCAAGAAAGAGATTGGCCCTGTCACAGGTGTAGCAGCATCCTTTGCCGTTCTGTTCATTCTTATCATCACCATGGCTGGACTATCCATTGTAATCGTCAATGCCCTGCATGACAATCCCTGGGGCTCCTTTACAGTGGCAATGACCATACCAATCGCCATTTTTGTCGGGATCTATATGCGATTCCTCCGCCCCGGAAAGCTGGTTGAAGCATCCGTAATAGGCGTGGTGCTCATCCTGTTGGCGGTAGCGCTTGGACCTGCAGTAAAACATTCGGCCCTGGCGCCCATGTTCACTTACAGCGCTAAAGTCATTGATGTTGCGCTGCCGGTTTACGCCTTCTTTGCCGCGGCTCTGCCGGTGTGGCTGCTGCTGGCCCCGCGGGACTACCTCAGCTCCTATCTGAAGATAGGAACTATTGCGGCTCTGGCCATCGGCATCATTGGAGTCCACCCCGTACTGCAGATGCCGCCCGTGACCAAGTTCATCAACGGCGGCGGCCCGATTATTGCGGGCAAGGTGTGGCCCTTCGTGTTCATCACTATTGCTTGCGGCGCCATTTCAGGCTTCCACAGCCTGATTGCCGCCGGGACCACTCCCAAAATGCTGGAAAGCGAAGCGGACATCAAAATCGTCGGCTTTGGCGGCATGCTGGTTGAATCCTTTGTGGCTATAATGGCTATAATTGCTGCCTCAGTTTTGCCTGTCGGCGACTACTTCGCAATTAACACCACACCGGCGGTCTTTGCCAAACTCGGGATGCACGTGGACAAGCTGCCGATGCTCTCCCAGTTAATCGGTGAAAATGTGGCAGGACGGCCCGGCGGCGCTGTATCCCTTGCGGTTGGCATGTCCTATGTGTTCAGCAGCCTGCCGGGAATGAAAGAATTGGTCGCCTACTGGTATCAGTTCGCTATCATGTTTGAGGCTGTCTTCATTTTGACGGCAGTTGACGCCGGCACCAGGGCAGCCCGGTATGTTGTTCAGGACATGATCGGGGTAGTAATCAAGCCCTTCAAGAAAATCAACTGGTGGCCCGGCGCCCTGATCAGCGCGGCACTGGTTTCCTTCTCCTGGGGTTACCTGTTGTACGGCGGCAATATTTCTACGGTCTGGCCCTTGTTCGGTGTGTCGAACCAACTCCTGGCTTCGCTGGCTCTGGTGGTTGGCACTACGATTATCCTCAAGAGCACGGGGCGCGTGAGTTATGCTCTGGCTACCTTTATCCCCTTTGCCTTCCTCTTTGTCACTACTTTGGACGCTTCGTATTTTAACGTCACTAAAGTGTATATCCCGCAGCACATGTACCTGAATGTGGCTCTGTCAGTAATTATGGCAGTGCTGGCGGTGATAATCGTAGTTGATTCCTCTTTCAAATGGAGCAAACTGATTGCAGACGGAAAAGGCAGGCAGAAACAGCGAGTAGCGCATGAAGCCATAGTCAGAGATTTGGCGGCGAAGTAAAATGTGGAAGATCTCGCCTGAAGCGCTGGCGTATGTGTGGGAACATGGCGGCGAGGCTACGGTGGGTTTGCCCGTAACAGTAACCGGCTGCTGCATGCATATTACGGAAGCTCCCGAAGTGCGGCTGGGTAAGCCTGTTAAGCCACAAGGCTATGTTCGTCTTGATGTGCAGGATGCAGCATTGTATGTGCCTGCTGACCTGGCAGACTCTGAACTAAGCCTGGAACTTGTGCGGTTTTTCCGGCGTCAGCGCCTGGTAGTTGAAGGTTGGAAAGTGCTTTAACAAATCAATACAAAAGAGCACCCTGTTAATCGGGGTGCTCTTTTGTGGGTTTACCCAATTTCACCGGGCGCCACATATCAAAAATTTACCGGTAAATACTATGATTGGTGGAAGCAGAGGAAAAGGATGGTGCGAATAGTGAGAACTGCACTGATTATGCTCTTGCCGGTATTGGTGAGCATCTACACAATCAGTTTTGGCCGCTATAACTGGCGCCAGGGCAACAAGCTGGGCGCTGTTGGTGTTTTCGGGCTGGCCGTTGGCTCAGTAGCAGTTCCTCTTTTAGTAATAATTCTCAAACAGCAGTAAAGGGAGGTAAAGAAATGCTGCATCACCTACCACCAATCCAGGGAGACTTTAGGGTAACCTATGGCATATGAAGAACTGCGACAAGAATTGGTAGACTCCCTGATAGCAAGGGACTTTCTGCAAAGTCCCGCTATAATCCAGGCCATGAGGGAAGTCCCCCGCCATCTTTTCGTTACTGCCAGCCCCGAGACTGCTTATGCGGACGAGGCTGTAAGAATCAAGCAGGAGAATCACCGGGTGATCAGTACCATCTCCCAACCGTCTATTGTAGCTTACATGCTGGAGCAGCTGGAAGTCAACGCGGCTTGCAAGGTTATGGAGATTGGCGCCGGCTTGGGTTATAATGCCGCGCTTCTCAGCCGCCTGACTGGGCCTCATGGTCAGGTATACAGCATTGAGTATGATGGAGAACTTGCAACCCGGGCAAGTCAAAATCTAAGCTCCTATGAGAATGTGAGTGTGATTCAGGGAGACGGCCGCCGGGGATGGCCGGCGCAGGCTCCCTATGACCGCATTATCGCCACAGTAACAGCTTCCGAGATCTATCCTGCCTGGAGGGAGCAACTTGCAGCGGGTGGGCTCATTTTGACGCCCTTGGAATATTGTCCGGGGTTTACCAGACTTTTGAAGCTGAAGCAAACCAAGGCAGGGCTGGCCGGAAGATTCGGTTTGGCGGTAAACTTTGTCAGCATGGCAGGGGAAGAGAGCAGGCAAAGCATGGAAGTGGATGAAATCGCCGCTTTCCTTTGCGCAAAACAGAATTTGCCATACAGGGATGCAGAATCATTCCTGTTTTTCTGTTTGTGTTGCCAACAGTCTCTTGAGACAGCGCTGGAGAGATGGCGAGAACTGGGCCGGCCCAGACCGGAAGATTTCGAGGTTCAGGCAGAACCGCACCGGCTGCGACTTGTTCTGGGTTCCACGGAACTAGGTTTGTCCTTGCCGCATACTATAATATGAGTCAATTTCCTTGCTTTCCCCAATTTTCAGCAATTTAACCGCGTCAGCCAAAGCTTTTCGGTATTTTTCTACTGGATATTTCATGCTATAATGGAAGTGCTTGAATTTTTGACAAGCTTGCAGTTTTTTGTACTGGGAGCGAGAAAGGGGGCAAGAATGTTCAGAAAGTCTGATAACCAGCGAAGTTACGTGAATCGGCTAAAAGAAACAGGAATTATCTACCTGGAAAAACTGAACGTATTTGCCAGCAGGCTGAAAGGTTGGCCTGGTTGGGCCAGGCTGAAGCAAGACCATTTCCCCGGAGGGAAGAGTATTTCGGGTTATCTCAAGGAGATCAACTGGAAATCCCGCAAGATGATTGCTGCAGGTGTTATTGTCGCAGTAGCCGTGGTCAGCCTGGGAGTCTACTTGAACAGTACGGCCGGGGGTTACGCCCTTGCAGTAAATGGCCAGCGCGTAGCTGTCCTCAAAACCAGAGCTGAAGCCGAGAATGCTCTGAGAACAGTGCTGGCTGAGAAGGGAAAGCCTGCCGGGCAGATAGCTTTTACCAAAGACCAGGTAACTTTTGACCCGGTCAGAGCAAAGGAATATGAGCTAAGTACCGAGGGTGCGGCTGAAAAGGCCCTGGGCGGGAAACTCAACCTATTTGTTAAAGGCTATATTATCAGCGCTAACGGCAACAACCTGTTTACTCTTGCCAGCATGACTCAGGCGGATGCTGTGCTGCAGAAGCTAAAAGACAACTATGCCCTGGCTTCGGACGAAAGAAAAATTGAGTCCGTGAACTTTGAGGAAAAGGTTGCAGTAACAGAAGCCGACGTAAAGCCGGAACAGGTTAGTTCCAGTGACAAAGTTTTGGCTGATTTGCTCAAGGGGCAGGTCAGCACTGTGAACTACACTATTCAGTCAGGCGATACTCTCTGGACCATCGCGCGCAGAAATGACATGATGATTCAGGACTTGGTCAACTCTAATCCGGGGCTCTCAGACCAAGCTTTGCTCCAGATAGGTCAGACAATGAGCATTGTCAAGGTTCAACCATACCTCAACGTTATAGTTAACGGTACAGAAACCAGACAGGAAACAATTCCTTATTCAACCGTATATCGTACTGACTATAGTCTGGGCCCAGGGCAGAGCAAGGTGGTAGCAGCCGGCAGTAACGGGATGAAGCTGGTCAACGTCAGTTTTACCTCCAAGAACGGGGACACCACCAATACTGTTGCTCTGAGCGAAACCGTTCAGCAGAACCCGGTTAACAAGGTGGTGGCTCGAGGCGCCGGTGCACCGAAAGTTCAGGTCGCTATGGCTTCCAGAGGGAGCGGGGTCGCCAGCGGTTTTATTTGGCCGCTGCACGGACCCATAGCTTCTCCCTTCGGCTATCGTCACGGCAGACTCCATACAGGGATAGATATTGACGCTCCGACAGGCACTCCCTATGTGGCGGCCCTTAGCGGTACGGTTATCGCTGCTCAATGGGACGGCGGGTATGGCAAGATGATCCTGGTTGACCACGGTAACGGGGTAGTTACGCGTTACGCTCACTCTTCCGCCTTTTTGGTCAGCGTGGGCCAGCATGTCAGCCAGGGCCAGCCCATTGGACGGGTTGGTACGACGGGAAACACCACCGGTCCTCACCTGCACTTCGAAATCATCCTGAACGGCACTCCGGTCAATCCCCTGAACTATCTATAACAACTTGACACATTGACACAGGCGAAAGCCTGTGTCTTTTTGCGTGCGGCAAGTGGCCCTGCCAAGCGCTACGGCAAAAAGTTCCCCAGAGCAAGGGAAATATGGCCTATTTACTTAAGTCTTTTGTTTTAGGAGAACAGGCTGGCTTTTGTCCTGCAGGCAGGAAAAACCGTGCTGACACAGAATAATTACCGGGTATACTAGAAGCGGAAGCCGCAGCTTGACTGTTTACAGGCAGTACCCCATTCTCCTTCTGCGGGAGCGGGGGCGGCGAAAGCCAACCGGAGGCAGCAATGTTTAATTCTCCTGGGGAACTAAGAGACGCACTAGACCAGCAAGACTATGTGACCGACGCTAACGTGGCAACTGTGGTTTTTTTGGCAGCTCGACTTGGCAAGCCGCTTTTGGTTGAAGGCCCGGCCGGAGTAGGGAAAACACAATTGGCGGTTGCTTTGGCGGGAGCGTTCGGACGCAGATTAATCCGGCTGCAGTGCTATGATGGGATAGATGCCAGCAAAGCCCTCTACGACTGGAATTACCACCGCCAGCTTTTACGGGTTCAAGCGGGGCAGGGAGAGGGGTGGGAGCAGGCCGGCCAGGATATATTCAGCCGTGAATTCCTGCTGGAGAGGCCGCTGCTTCAGGCGATACTGGGCACGGAACCCACGCTGCTCTTGATTGATGAGTTGGACAAAAGCAATGACGAGTTTGAAAGTTTCCTGCTGGAGTTATTGGCCGAATTTCAGGTCACTATTCCGGAAATCGGCACCCTGAAAGCCGTTAAGAAACCCTTGGTTGTGCTAACAAGCAACAACAGCAGGGATTTTAGTGACGCCTTGCGGCGCCGCTGCCTGCACCTCTTTATCGGGTACCCTGGTCTGGTCCAGGAAGAGGAGATATTAGTCCGCCGCTGCCCAGGTGCAGACAGAGAACTCATCAGACAAGGTACTGAGCTGGTACAGAAATTGCGCAAGCTGTCCCTGCGCAAACTGCCCAGCATTGCTGAAAGCGTTGATTTCATCCAGGCTTTGGAGGCCCTGCAGGCGAAGCGCCTAAGCCCTGAAGCGCTTGGGGTAACAGCAAGCACCCTATTGAAGTATCCTCAGGACCGGCAGCGGGTCTTGGACCAGATCCAAGGCTTGATCGGAACGGGTAAGTGATGCAGGAGTTGATTTTTTTCGCCCGTCTGTTACGGGGAGCAGGTTTGGTTATCGCGCCTTCCGAGATAAGTGATGCGCGTCAAAGCCTCACTCTGATAAACGATCCCCGTGACGGCCCCGACCATTACTCCGTCCTGCGCAGCACCCTGGTTAAACGCTCGGAAGATATGACGGTGTTTGATTCCCTCTATCAACTGTTCTTTGGGGATGAGGCTTTCGCTGCGGCCAGACGGGAAGAGAGAGAGCAGGCTCGGGGCCAGGGCCTTAAGGCAGCAGGGCTGCCCACACTGGCTGCAGCCATGCTAAGCGGGGAACCCTGCCACAGCCTTGTGCGCGACGCTGTCATGAAGCTCAAACAACGGGATGAAGAGATTGATGAACAGGTGCGCAAGGCGTTGGTCAGTTTGGACTACTTCGGGTCGTTGAACAGCATCAGACTTGCCAGGGAACGTGGACACTTAACTGAGTGCGAGCATCGCACCGCGTTGGAAAACGGTTCCACGCTTGTCAGCCTGGTTCGGACCGAGGTGTTAAAACACCTTTTGCGCCAGGGGGAGGACTGGACCCGCATTGCCTCCCACCTAAACTGGCGTGAAAAGAGTTTTAATGCCCTCAATTCAGCGGAAATGGGTTTGGTTAAAGCCAGCTTGGACAAGATAGGCAAGAGACTGGCCACCCGCCCTGGCCTGAAACGCGTGCCGGCGAGGACAGAACGCCTGGATTTGCGGGGTACAGTGCGCCAGGCCATGGCGCGGGGCGGGGGAATCTGGTCCTTAGCCCATAACAGAAAGGTTCCGGCCAAACCGGATCTGGTGCTCCTGTGTGATGTGTCCAATTCGGTTTATCGCTATACTGGTTTCTTGCTGCGGCTGGTGGCAGCCTTTCGGGAGAGGTTTCGTCAGATTCGGGCTTTTTTGTTCGTTGATATTCTCTGGGAGGTTCCCGACAGCCTGTTAAGCGGTAAGGTGGAGGAGGCACTGGCGGATATCAGAGAAAACAACCGCTGCTCCATCAGCGGACTGTCGGATTTCGGCCAGGTCTTCTGCCAGTTTGAGGCAGCAGTCTTGCCAGAGTTAAATCCAAAGAGCACACTGCTGATTTTGGCAGACGGGCGGAATAACTGGCGCCCGCCGGAAACTTCGACCTTCAAGCGGATTGCTGCCGGGCTGCGCCGGGTTTATTGGCTGAATCCCCTGCCCAGGGAAGAATGGGGACGGGAAGACTGCCAGCTTCACCTCTACAGCCCTCACTGCAACGGGGTGTTCGAATGCGGTAATTTGCACCAGCTGCAGCAAGTCGCGACACGGATTTTTTAAATTCAGCGTTTTTCGTCCCAATGGGTGACCCCCATGTCATGACTGATTTGTTGAATCGAGCGGCCTTCGAGTCAATGCTTAGAGCAAAGGAGATATTTATGTCTTCAACATTCAGCGCTAAACAAAAACAGGCCATTACCGGCATGTCCCTGGCTCTTGGCCTGCGGGTGTTTGGGGTTTCGCTGTTTCTACCGGTTTTCACTTTGTTTGGCAGCCAATTAACCACTGACAGTACTTTGATTGGACTGGCCCTGGGTGTTTACGGTCTGGTCCAGGCAGTGCTGCAGGTGCCTTTCGGTTCCCTGTCCGACCGTTTTGGACGCAAACGGGTGATCTTATTCGGGCTTTTTCTCTACGCCGTTGGCTCGCTGATGGCCGCAGAAGCTCAGAACATCTATGTCCTGATTATGGCCAGGGCGCTGCAGGGAGCAGGAGCTATCAGCGGGGCGGTCTATGCTTTTATCGCAGATACAGTGGAACATGACAAGAGAAGCAGGGCCATGGGTCTTCTCGGTATGCCCATGGGCATCGCTTTCAGCCTGGGAATAGTACTGGGACCGCTTTTGGCCTCATTGTGGTCGGTACGCTCACTGTTCATCCTGTGCGCCATACTGGTTATCTGGGCCTTCTTATATATCCATGTAGCGCTGGAAGAACCGCGGTATAGCAAACGCCATCCGGAACTGTCCATTTTGCCGGGGCAGTTGAAGGACGTGCTTAGTGACAGACGGATTTTTTTCATCAATTTGGGCGGATTCACCGCTAACTTTTTCCAGGTTGGCGTTTTCGTGATTCTGCCGATGCTTTTGACGCGCTACCGCACTATGGCCGATTTCTGGGAACTGATTGTTCCCATGGTGGTCATCGGTACAGGAATCATGCTGTGGGGAGCGCGGATGGCTGATGCAGGGAGAGGCCGGCAGATGACACGGCTCGCGTTTATCTTCCTCGGATTAAGCGCAGTAGTCTTTTTCCTGCCGGGTTACGATATCTTGCCTGGCGGGCAGGCCAATTTTTTGGCGCTCCTGGTCAGCGGGGTGCTCTTTTTTGCCGGGTTCTCCATGACTCAGCCCCTTCTGTCCGCCGGAGTGACCAAACTGGCCAGCGAGACCAGAGTGGGGGCCACCAGCGGCGTTTATAACATGTCCCAAAACATGGGAACTTTTTTTGGCGGTTAGA
>JAJZPO010000017.1 GCA_021811155.1 Bacillota bacterium
CGCGCACATTTATTAGTAAAGTCTGGCAATCCGCTCCCTGTACTTAACTAGACTCATCCCCTTACTCTCTATTATTTTGCCGTTAAACCTTTTATGTCATGCCAGAGCGAAATTACTTTCCTGAGGCAAAAAAATCCTCCCTGCGCAGGGAGGATTTTTTTGGCGCTTAATACTCAGGCGGCATGTTTTGCAGCTGGGCCAGGGTAAACACAGGGCCGTCCAGGCAGACGAAACAGCTGCCGATATTGCAGCGGCCGCATTTGCCGACCCCGCATTTCATGCGCATTTCCAGGGTAGTGATGATGTTTTCATTCTTAAAGCCCAATTTGGCCAGGCTCTGGAGGCAGAATTTGATCATGATCGGCGGTCCGCACAGGACGCAGACCTTATCCCCTTCGGGCGAGGGAGCCATCTGCTCAATGAAGGCAGGGACAAAACCCACATTACCCTTCCAGTCATCATCGCCCCGGTCCACAGTCAGGTCAACCCTCATGCCGGGCACCTTGGGCCAGTTCTCAAACAGGTCTTCCTTGAATACCAGATCGGCCGGAGAGCGGGAGCCGTAGATAACCTGAAGGTTGCCGAAGGCGCCGCGGTTTTCCACCGCATAGTTGATCAGGGAGCGCACCGGGGCCAGGCCGATGCCGCCGCCGATAAACAAAATATCCTTGCCTTTGCAGAAGTCGAGGGGAAAGCCGTTGCCATAAGGTCCGCGCACGGCTACGGTCTGGCCCACTTCAGCCTCATGCAGGGCGTCTGTCAGGACACCGGTTTTCTTGATGGAGAACTCCAGGTGGTTCGGACCCTGGGTGGTGATGGAAAACATGGCTTCACCCACGTTGAGGATGGAGAGCATCCCCAACTGGCCGGGTGCGGGGGTGAAAGGCTTTTCCCCGTCCAGAGCGCTCACATGGAAGGTCTTGACATCAGGCGTTTCAGTGACAATCTTGGTGATTTTACCTGCGACAGGTACCAGAGGGGAGACCGGGTTTTCAGCCCGCAAAACTTGCGTCATGCCAACTCAACCTCCCTTATCTGTTTAATTATATTGGTGATGTCAATGTTAACGGGGCACTTGCTCAGGCAGCGTCCGCAGCCGGTGCAGAGCAGATCGCCGTAGCGCTCGGGGAAGTACTGCAGCTTATGCAGGAAGCGGTTGCGCACACGCTCTTTTTTGCTGGGCCTGGGGTTGTGGCCGCCGGCCATGCGGGTATACTCGGAGAACATGCAGGAGTCCCAGCAGCGGAAATTAAAGCCCTGGTTGCCTGCAACCCGGCCTGAAATGTCAAAGCAGTGGCAGGTTGGGCACAGGTAGGTACAGGCGCCGCAGCCCAGGCATTTCTTGGACACTTCTTCCCACAGGGGATGGTCAAACATCTGCTGCAGTTTTTCCGTGATTCCTTCCACATTGGGGTTGAGGGCGAATTCAGCCACAGCAGGCAGCTGGACATCAGCCTCGTTGAAGAAGGAAGCGTATTTCTGCAAGAAGGCTTCCCCGTTCTCTGACTTGCCTGCTGCTCCATACTCGGAGCCAAGGTCAAACAGATGCACATCCACCGCATCAGCCTCCTGGGGATTGACCCCCATGGACTGGCAGAAACAGGTGGGCTCTGCGGGGCCGTTGCAGCCGATGGAAACCAGGAAAGTGCGGTCCCGTTTGCTCTGATAAAATTCATCCACAAAACCCTTGGTCAGAAACACGTGGTCCAGTTCATGGATGCTTTTAACGTCGCAGGGGCGGACGCCGAACAGCATTTGGTGTTTTGGCGCTTCCAAAACTGTCTCCAGGCTGCCCGCCATGCCGTCTGTTGTAAACTTGTACATCTTCTCGGTTTGCGGGAAAAACACATCTTTGGGGGGCAGCAGGGTCCTGCCGTCAAAGGAGGCCTGGCTCCCCGGGGTATAGGGAGCAAACTTGCTGGCCCCGTCACCGGAAGTTGGAACCAGGAGATTGAATTCCTTGGCTATTTCATCGAGCAGCGCGGAAACTTTTGACTTTGCAATAGTTTTCACTCTCTACACCTCCTCTACATGAATTTCTCTGGGTCATCCAGTTTATAGTGACCGAGAGGAGGGCGGTCCTCCAGGTTCAAACCGGCGTCATAGGAACCGAAGAGTTCGTTCAGGTCCTTGATTATCTTGCGGTTGATGTCCATGAGAGGCAGTCCCATGGGACAAACCCGCTCGCATTCGCCGCACTCGATGCAGCGTCCGGCCACGTGCATGGCCCGGGTTATATTGAACATCTGGTTTTCCTGCAGGTTGTTCTGCTTGCCCAGCCAGTTGAGGCCGTTGGCGTCAAAGGCACACTCCCGGCAGTTGCAGGCCGGGCAGACATTGCGGCAGGCGTAGCAGCGGATACACTCAGAGAACAGTTTGCCCCAGCGCTCATACTTTTCGTCCGCCCCTTTGGCTTCCAGGGCTTCGACTCCGGCGAAGCGGTTGGGAACCTCTCTTGCCGGTACAGGATCACCTAAGAGCTGGTCGTAGATTACGGGATTTGGGGTAGCGCAGCTTTGGCATTTGGCCAGAAGAGGGAGGCTTGCCGTATCCTGAGCCGCACCGGTTTTCGGCGCTTCCTTCATGCCAGGGCAGGGAATGCCGATGAGATAGACTTTTTCCCGCTTGACCTGATTGTCCTGAAGCAGACGGTTTACAGCCCTGGCGTCGCACCCTTTGACAAACACTGCTATTTTGCCGTCAGCATTTCTGTAATCCAGGAGGTACTTGGCCAGGTTGTTGGCGCAGAACTCATCAAAAACCAACCGGTCTGCTTGCTCAGGCTTGCTGATGAACGCCGGGGTGGAGTTGTACCAGAAGGTACCTTTCTCCCAACCGATGACGGTTTCCACTTCCCCTTTTTCCAGCAATTCCTTGGCGGCAGCCCGCATCTTTTCTGTTATCACTCCACATCCCTCATCTTCCTGTTTGGCCCTAGGGCCTTAATGTCCTCGGTCATCTGGGTGACTACTTGCTGGAACTTGGGTCCTTCCGAGCCGGAAATCCAGCGGGCCTGGAAGCGGCGCGGGTCCATACCCATGTACTCCAGCAGGCGCTGCATCAGGAGAAAACGCCGCCGGGTGAAATAGTTGCCGGTGGAATAATGGCAGTCCCCAGGATGGCAGCCGGCCACCAGAACGCCGTCAGCGCCCCGCTGAAAAGCGCGGATCACAAACTGGGGGTTCACCCTGCCTGAGCAAGGCACCCGGATCAACCGGATGGAAGGAGGATACTGAAGGCGGGAGAGACCGGCCAAATCAGCGCCGGCATAGGTGCACCAGTTGCAGGCGAAGCCGACAATTCTAGGCTCCCACGGTTGGGGAGCAGCCTCCGGCGAAGCTGTGACCTCCTGGGATTTTGGCAGAGCTTCTGTGTTTAGAGACATACTGCTTCCACCTCCGCGAGAATTTGTTCATTGGTAAAGCCAAGCAGGTTGAGGCAGCCGGCCCGGCAGGCAACCGTACAGGCGCCGCAGCCCTGGCAGAGGGACTTGTTGACCGCAGCCACCTGGCGCTCCGCCATCTTGCCGCCGACACGCTCGGTAATAAGCTTGGCGTCAATGGCTTTATAGGGACAGATCCCTTTACAAATCATGCAGCCTGAGCAGCGGGATTCATCCACGTTGGAAACAATGGCGTCACTTTCCATTTGAGTTTTGGACAAAAGTCCAATGGCCTTCGACGCGGCTGCGCCGGCCTGGGCCACCGAGTCCGGAATATCCTTCGGGCCCTGGCACGCTCCGGCCAGGAAAACTCCGGCTGTGTGGGTTTCCACCGGACGCAGTTTCGGGTGGGCTTCTGTAAAGAAGTTGTCTTTGTCATAGGAGATGCCCAGAGTCCTGGCCAGATCCCCCGCATCCTCCCGGGCCACCATGGCATTAGCCAGGACTACCATGTCGGCTTCGATTTCCACCGGGCGCCCGATGAGGGAGTCTTCACCCCGGACCACCAGCTTATCGCCCTTCTGGTAAACCTTGGAGACGCGGCCCCTGATGTACTGGGCTTCGTACTCTTCAGCGGTACGCTTATAGAATTCTTCATAGCCTTTGCCCGGGGTCCGCACGTCCATATAGAAGATATAGGACTTGGAGCCGGGAATCTTTTCATGCACCAGGGTCGCGTGCTTGGCGGTGTACATACAGCAGGTGCGGGAGCAGTAGCTCTTGCCCTTGGCCTCGTCCCTGGAGCCTACGCATTTGATAAACACCACGGTCTCTGGAATCTTGTGGTCAGAGGGCCGCTTGATTTTGCCCATGGTCGGCCCGGAAGCATTGATCAGCCGTTCGAAGTGCAGGCCTGTAATCACATCCGGGTATTTACCGTAGCCATACTCACCGTAGACGCTGTGGTCAAACTGGTTGAAGCCTGTTGCGACTACGATTGCCCCGTACTTTTCTGTGATCAGTTCGTCCTGCTGCTCATAATCCACGGCGCCCGTGGGGCAGACCTTCTGGCAGATGCCGCATTTGCCGGTTCTGAACTTGGTGCAGTTAACCCGGTCAATTACCGGTTTGTTGGGCACAGCCTGGGGAAACGGGGTGTAAATCGCTTTGCGCTTACCCAGCTGCATATCAAACTCGGAATCGACTTTGGTCGGGCATTTCTCCCAACAGGTGCCGCAGCCGGTGCATTTGCTCATGTCGACAGAGCGGGCCTTCTTGCGGATAGTGATATCAAAATTGCCCACATACCCCTCTACCTTTTCCACTTCCGAGTAGGAGAGGATTTCGATATTGGGGTGCTGGGACGCATCCACCATTTTGGGGGTCAGAATGCAGGCCGAGCAGTCCAGGGTCGGGAAGGTTTTGTCGATCTGGGCCATGCGGCCGCCAATGGTCGGCTCTTTCTCCACGATGGTAACCGGGAAGCCTGCATCAGCAATATCCAGGGCCACCTGGATGCCGGCAATACCACCGCCGATAACCAAAGCCCGTTTGGTTATCCCAATACTCGATTTTTGCAGAGGCTCGTCTTTCACCACCTTGGCAGCGGCCTTGCGCACCAGGTCGATGGATTTTATCGTTCCTTTTTCCTTGTCCGGGTGAACCCAGGAGCAGTGTTCGCGGATATTGGCCATCTCGAACAGGTAGGGGTTCATCCCTGCCGACTCCAGGCAGCGGCGGAAGGTCGGCTCGTGCATCCTGGGCGAACAGGAGGCGACCACGACCCGGTCCAGATTATGTTCTTTGATGGCGTCTTTAATGACTTGTTGGCCGGGCTCGGAGCACATGTACTTGTAGTCTGTGGCGAAGACGACGTTGGGGAACTTGGCAGCCTCCTTGGCCACTCTTTCGACATCCACAGTTCCGGCAATGTTGGAACCGCAGTGACAAACGAAAACGCCTGTTCTTCTCATGGTTCAACCTCCTTTACTTCAGATTGTATTTGGCCAGGACACTGGATGTATCAACAAAATGCTTGCGCACGCCGGTCTTGGCGGGTTTTTCCCCGAAGGCGATGGCCATCAGTTCGGTGAAATAGAAAACAGGTAGCTGGAAATTGGCATTGTCCACTTTCTTGTTGAGGTCATTCTGGCGCATGTCCAGGTTCATGAAGCAGAGCGGGCAGGCCGTGACTATGGCCTCGGCTCCTGCCGACTGGGCCATGGTCAGGATATCGTAAACCAGCTTGAGGCCGACCATTTCCCGCGCGGTGGGCAGGGACGCCCCGCAGCATTCGGTCTTAAAGGGCCAGTCCACCGCTTCTCCGCCCAAGGCGGTGACCATGTCGTCCATGGTCATGGGGTTTTCCGGGTCATCAAAACCGATGCCCACGGGTCTTACCAGGAGGCAGCCGTAATATGCGGCGATCTTCATCCCGCCCAGGTTTTTTACCGCCAGGGACTTGATCGCGTCCAAGCCGGCTTCTTTGACAAACACTTCCAAGGCCGATTTGACTCCGACTTTTCCTTCGTACTCCATCTCGGTCACTTCCGCCACCTTGGCCTTGGTTTCCTCACTCGACTTGACTGCAACTTCCGAGGTCTTCATCCGGTTATAGCAGCTGGCGCAGGGCGCCATTACATCCAGGCCTTCTTTTTCAGCTATGGCCAGATTGCGGGCAGGCAGGGCCAGCCCCAACAGGTGATTGGTGGTGTGCCCGGCGGATGCGCCGCAGCAGTTCCAATCCGGAATTTCTTTTAGTTCGACCCCCAGTTTCCCGGCCACCAGCTGCGAGGACATATCGTACTCTATCCCGGTGGAATGGAGGGAACACCCAGGGTAATAGGCGTATTTCATTTGTGCTCACCCTCCATCTTCTCAGCCTTCTCGAACATGCGGCGCACCGCATCCCGGCCTTTGATCTTGTGCGGCAGAAGCTTCAGCTTCCCGTTGACCAGCATGGACGGCGCCACGCCGGCATCTTTAAAGGGCCGCACGGTAGCCAGGTTAAATCCGATAACCAGCCCCGCCTCAAAAACCCGGCCATTGCTGGCCACTGACCTGAGGAACTTCTCGTTAAAGGTAGCAATTTCGTCTTCGGTCTCAAAGCCGGCCTTTTTGGCCTCGATGCGCAGGGCCTCCATCACCTTTGCCGGTTCCAGTTGGCGCGGGCAGCGGGCGGAACAAGTCTCGCACTGAGCGCAAAGCCAAATCGAATGGGATTTGAGCGCTTCCTCAGTCAGTCCCAGCTGCAGCAAGCGCATAACCTGCCGTGGCGTATAGTCCATGGCGAAAGCCACAGGACAGCCGGCAGAGCATTTGCCGCACTGGTAGCAAGCCTTGACATCCACGCCGCTGGCTTTTCGGACCTTTTCCACAAAGTCCTTGCCCGCAGCAAGGGCGGAGGTCAGGTTAATTGGTTGCATGATTTACCCCCTCTTTTTAAAAAACTTGGATTAAGCCAAGTAAACTTTGCCCTTTTTTACACAAATATTCCCATGCGATTTTGGGCACAAACTCAATTTATATCTATTCTTTGCCGCAGGGCAAAATCCTCGTCTTAAGACAAATATGCCTGCACACAATAGGTATTTTAAATTATACGAAAATTTAGGCAAAACAGGCAAACACTCGTTGACACTTTCACAAGCAGCTATGGACAAATTAATCCCAAATCCTTGTTAAATCTACAAAATTCACTACCATCTGATTCTACCCCCGGGAGGTACCTCTGCTTGGGCATTTCTGGCTGTCAAAGAATTCAGAACTCAGACTTGCATGCCGCTTCACGGCACCACTGATGAATGGTTCAAGAATGTCCCGCTATGCCGCATGGAATTCTGACTCCTGACTCCTGACTCCTGACCCCAGACTCAACCCAGTAGTTCATGCACCTTCTCCAGCTTCTCCCGTATCGGCAGGGAGTAGGGGCATTTGTCCTCACATTGGCCGCATTTGGTGCAGGCCGAAGCCTTAACCGTTGAAGCTTCATACCTTTCTTTGGCCCATTGGTGCAAATCGTATCTCGAATAGTACCCTTCGAAGAGAAACATGTTTGTGATGTTAATCCCGGCCGGGCACGGCTGGCAGTACTCGCAGCGGCGGCAGAAGTCCTGTCCCAGCCCCGCAATATCCCTGTTCAACCCCTCGGTCTCCTCAGGCGTAAGGGGACGGATGTCCCGGGCCAGTCTTGCATTCTGCTCCACCTGCACCAGCCGGTCCATGCCCGGAATAACCACTCCCAGCCGCTGCGCCAAAAGAAAGCGCAGGGCGGGTTCAGCCTCACGGATAGCGCCGCCGGCCAGGGGCTTCATGATGATGATTCCCAGCCTTAACTCTCGGGCAAGTCCTATCAGTTCCGCTTTGTTTTCCTGTTCCAGGTAGTTATAAGGAAACTGCACGCTGGTAAAGGGAAACTCTTTCAAGGCCTTAAGCAGCAGTTCCGGCCGGTGCCCGGTAATGCCGATATGGCCGATCTTTCCGGCTCTCTGTGCCAATACCAGGGACTCTAACCCTCCTTTGGAAGAGAGCAAGGTTTGGAGTTCTTCCTCGCTGCGCACGTTATGACACTGGTAAAGGTCGATGTAGTCTGTGCCAAACTGCCTGAGGCTGATCTCAATGTCCTCTGCCATCTCCGCGGCGGTGCGGGCCATGGTCTTGGTGGCCAGAACCACCTTATCCCGTTTACCTTTAATGCCGAGGCCTATCTTATGCTCACTGTCCGTGTAAGCCCTGGCCGAGTCAAAAAAGTTGATGCCTTGTTCAACCGCCCGGGCCACAATCTCAGCGGCTTCCTCTTCCGTGTTGCGCTGCAGCGGAATACCGCCAAATCCCACCGGAAAAAGACTAAGTCCGGTTTGGCCAAAATCTATCATGCTGTCGTCCCTTTCTGTGCTTTGAAACAGCCACCAATTTTAATTTTATGCTTAGATTGTCAAACCTTCAACCCCAATATTCTGAATGAGTCACCCGGGGACGGTGTGCACCTATGACCTTTGTTAAAGTGAAACCGGAAAGGCCATGAAAGACTCCCTTCTTCCGTTGTAACCTGAGTAAATGGGCCGGGTCTATACTCACCGAACAGAGCATAAGTCTTTACGAAAAACATTTTCTGGTTTGTATACCCTCCCAGCATTTGACCCCGGACAGGAGGACATCTTATGAGCATGTTTTTAGGCTTTGCCCTTGGGTTGGGCTTGCTCTTCTGGGGCATGCGGCTGCTGAAAACAGGCTTGGAAAACGCCGCGGGCACCAGGTTCACCGCCGTACTGCAGAAACTCACCACCAACCCGGTGTCCGGGCTGCTCACAGGTACTGCTGTCACTGCCCTGATCCAGTCCAGTACCGCCGTCACCGTCTTTTCCATCAGCCTGGTCAACGCCGGGCTCTTGTCCTTTGAACAGACTCTCGGCATCATCCTGGGGACCAACATCGGCTCTACGGTAACCGCCCAGTTGATGGCCTTCGACCTGGGGGCAATGGCTGTACCCGCCGCTGCTGTGGGCGGAATCCTCTTTATCTTCAGCAAAAAAGGCTGGCGCTGGGCCGGCTTGGGGCTTGTCGGTTTCGGGCTGGTTTTTCTGGGCATCGACGCCATGGGCCAGGCCCTGCGTCCTTTGGGCAGTTCGCCCCAATTCAGCCAATTTCTCCGGCGCCTGGGAGACAACCACCTTCTGGGCATCCTGGCCGGGGCAACTTTGGCCGGGCTCATTCACAGCAGCGGTATAACCACCGGGATGGTCATTGTCCTGGCTTCCCAGAACCTGGTCACCCTGCCCACAGCTATCGCCATCGTGCTTGGGGCCAATATGGGCACCTGCGTCACGGCCCTGTTGGCATCCATTGGGGGGGATACGGGCGCCAAAAGGGTTGCAGTTTCCCATCTCTTGCTCAATGTCCTGGGAGTAGCCGCTTTCTACCCCATCCTAGGTCCCTTTGCGGCTCTGACCTCCTGGCTGGCCCATGACCTGGGCCGGCAGGTGGCCCATGCTCATACTTTGTTTAATGTTGTCTCATCCCTGATTATCCTGCCTGCAGTCAGGCCCTTTGCCAAGCTGATCTGCCTCTTGGTGCCCTCCAGGGGATAGTTGTTTTTCAGTCGCCGATTGTAATCTCCGTGACTTTGCCGATGCGCGATTTGCGGATCATGCCGGTTTGGGCATGATCCACCAAGTCAGTAACATCGGCAAAGACCATTTTGTCTGGCCCTGACCACCCCAAAAATGCGCCGTTTGTGCTGACCAGATGCGGCGCACTCTTGTCCACAGGCATGACCCATAGCTCTCCCCATCTCCCGGAACCGGTCGCCGGTCCGGTAAAGGTTATGAACTTTCCGCCGGGGGACAGGCCCGGATAGGCCCCTGACGCCTGGGTCATTTCACTGCCCGGAGCAGGGCTAAGCGCCCCGGTCTGCTCATTCACGCTCACCAGGTGAAGCTGGGGCCTGCGGTAGAAATAACTCTGGTCATAAACAACGGCCAGGAGCTTGCCCTCCGCATTCCAGCCGATATAAGTAATCGCTGCCTTAGTCTTAAAACTTGTCAGTTCCTCTCCACTGCTGTTTATAAGACGCGTTTGCCCATCTGCCGGCTCGCCCTGGAATGGCTGACTCAAGAGCAGCCTGGAACTGTCCGGCGCCCAGAGAATCTGGCCTACCCTGAACTGGGAAAGTGCATATGTTGTTTTTCTCCCCAGCGTCAGGTACCTGTAGGCCAGCTCAAGCCTGTACATGGGATTGGGGTCAAGGCTGATTGCCCGTTTCAGCATATCCAGAGCGATGCTCTGGTTGGGGGGCATGCGCATGGCGCCGGCATAAAGCTCTTTGGCCATGAGCTGTTTGACTTCCCGGTCATCGGGCGAATAACGCAGGGCCCGTTCCAGGAAGGTCATGGCCTGGGTGCTGCTGCTTTGGGGACCTTTGTCTATTGCCTGCCTGGCTTCCCCGAGTAGCGCCTGGGTAAGCAAACCGTACAGGGCCTTTCCCCTGGATTCATCCTTGTTTACCAAGGCGGTAAGCATCTCATCAACCTGCTTGAACTCCTTCCGGTCCAGGCGGACCTGGGCAATCCTGGCCTGTACATCCCAGTTGCCCGGGCTGGCTTCTAAAGCCAAGTTATATTCTTTCAGGGCAGTTTCATAGTCGCCTGAGGCTTCCGCCCTTGCACCTGCCCGAATATGGCTCTGCAAAGGGCTGTTGTGTCCGGTCACCCAGACCCCAGCCAAAACTGCAACGAGCACAAACGCGGAAACCGCCAACCCTTTTGGATTGAACCTCGGCAGCCCCATGCGCCCACCCCCTTCAGGTAACTCCTTCCTTTTTCGACTTATTGTGCCAGAACTCCTGCCACCTCAAATAAATCTCAACGCCTCTGCCGGGTCCAGTTTGACCGCCCGCCAGGCCGGATAGGTTATCGCCAGCAGGCCGACAATACAGGCCGTAAGCACAGACCCCAGGCCGAGCCAAGGATACCAGGCAAAACCCATGGCCTGCCCGGCAGCAGCCCTGCCCTGGGCAGCGGCCAAGCCGCTCTGCACGACTGTACTCTGGGCCAAGAGCGGTCCGAAGACCACCGGGGCCGTTATTCCCAAGAGATAGCCTCCCAGTCCCCCGGTGACGCTGATCAGCAGCACCTCGGTGAATAAGATAGAGAGGATATGCCTTTGGCGAAAGCCTATGGCCCGGAAAATTCCCAGTTCCCGGGTGCGGTCATTGACATTGCCGGACAAAGTCACCACCACAACCATGGTGCCAACCACAGCCAAGAGAATGGAGACCATCAAAGCGAAACGTGTAAACCGGTTGACCGATTCTGTGGCGCCCTCCACCAACTGGGTGACAGGCGTCACCTTTGCCCCCGGCAGTAGTTTTGCCAGCTCGGCGGCCATATTCTCCGGGTCTTTGGCGTTTACTTCGATCAAGGTAAATGAATCCTTCAACCCTGTAAGCCGGCGGACCAGCTCGATGGGACTGAAAACCACCATGTCCTCGGAACCCCCGGTCTGTTCCAGCACCCCGCTGATCTTCACGCTCTTGCCGTTTAAACGCAGCGAGTCGCCAGGACCGATTTTGTCCCGCACAGCCAGCCCGGAACCGATTACCGCTTCATCGCCCTGCGGCAGGGAGCCGTCAACTTTCCACCAGGTTTTCATTTTCAGCTCCGCCGGAAAATCCACCCCTGCCAGGACGTATTTTCGTTTGTCCCCGCTCGCAGCGCCAATCACCGCCGGAGCTATCGCAGTGATATCCTCAGGACGGGAAACCTGCTTCAGCTTATCCAGGGCCGAGGCGCTCAGTTTTTGCACATCATAGGTTACTCCCGGCACGGACAAGCCGCCATAGGAAAGAGCCAAATGCTCTGACTTGGCGCTGATCACAATGTTTGCGCCGAGACTGCTCAATTTTGCGTCCAGATCCTGCTTAAGGCCCAAAGAGATAGCATTGAGCGTCACGCTGGTCCCCACTACGACGAGAAAAGTCAGCAGCAGGAACATGGTCCTGCCTTTGCGGCGGCGCAGGTTGCTCAGGGCAATGTTCTGTAGTTTCAAACTTTTCCCTCCAACCGGACTAAATGAACCTGAGAGCTTCCACAGGGTCCAGCCGGGAAGCCTGATACGCCGGATAAAGGCTGGCCAGCACACCCACCAGGGTGGCGCCTCCCACTGCCGCTAAAGCCAGCTGCAGCTGCCAGACAATCTTGACTCCTGTTTGAGCAATCACAGGGCCGAAGGCCATGGCAGCCAGCATGCCCAGGAAATAGCCGATTATGCCTCCGATTAGGCTTAAGAAAACAGCTTCGGTGAACACGACCCGCATCACGTGGGTTTTGCGAAAGCCGATAGCTCTGAACACCCCGATATCCCTGGTCCTCTCCTTGACCGAGGACATCATGGACATCATCACCACCAGCCCGCCAATGAGCATGATCAAGCCGGAAACGGCCAGGGCAAACATGCTGAACTTCTTCACGGTGTCGTCTCTGGACTGGGTGGACGCCTTCAGGGCCTGGACCTTGGTACCAGGCAGCTTGGCCTGGAGTTGGGCCGTCACCTGTTCAATCGGACAGGTATAACACCAGGCAGCAGTTTCTATCAGGCTCAGGGCGCCAGGGCTGTTGGTAAGCTGCTGCAGGGTCCCCAAATCCATAAATACCGCGCCGTCATTTTCGATGGAACCGGTAGGTTGAATGACTCCAGCCACCTTAAACTCCTGTCCTTTGATCCCTACGCTCTGTCCGGGGGATAATCCCAGAACCCGGGCTGCATCGCTGCCGGCGATCACTTCCCCGGCGCCCGGAATTTCTCGCGGCCCTGCCCAGGTGATTTTCCACCACTTTTTCAGTTTCAGCTCGTCTTTAAACTGCACTCCTACCAGCAGAGCCCTTTTGCCGTTGATTTGGGCGTCAGCCAGTAATTTCGGCGCGATAATAGCCAGTGTCTCTTTGTTCTTGATGGTTTTCATAACTGCTATGTCTGACATGTTGAGCTGTTTCAAAGGACCGGAGCCCTGGACCGTTACCCCGCCGAAGGATATGCTGGCGTCGCCGGTATCCGGCACAATCAAAATGTTGGAGCCGAATTCGTCGATCTTGTTGGCTATGTCTTCCTGCATGGCCCGGGTAATCGAATATAAGCCGACAATGGAGGCAACTCCGATGACCATGCCCAGGACCAGCAGGACAGCCTTCAGTTTTCGGCGTTTAAGATTGCCGAGGGCGATATTGGTCAAGCGCATCCGTCAACCCTCCTGCGCCATGCGCGGGCCGTAGGACTCGCTTTTTTCCAAACTGCCGTCCCTGATAAACACTGCCCTCTGCACCCAGTCCAGATTTTCTTTGTTATGGGTGACCATGATGATGGTGAGGCCTTCCCGGTTCAAAGCCTGAAACAGGGTCAGAATGTCCTGCCCGGTCTGGGTGTCCAGGCTGCCGGTGGGCTCATCGGCAAAGACAATGGGCGGTTGATTGACAATGGCCCGGGCTATAGCTACCCTGTTCTGCTCTCCGCCCGACAATTGGTTGGGCAGGCGCAGGCACTTTTCCCCCAGACCGACCTTTTCCAATACGTTTTTGGCCATCTCCCGCTGCTCCTTGTCCGGATACCGGCTGATAGCCAGGGGCAGCATCACGTTTTCCAATGCGGTAAGGTAGGGAACCAGCTGAAACTGCTGAAAGACGAAGCCAATATACTCATGCCGGAAATCAGCCCGGCGCTCGCTGTCCAGGGCATACACGTCAATCCCGTCAATCAGCATCGACCCGCTGGTCGGGGGGTTCAGGGCGCCCATCACACTCAAGAGGGTACTCTTGCCCGAACCGGAAGGGCCCATCATAGCCAGGAACTCCCCTTCTTCCACCTTCAGGCTGACACCCCTCAGGGCGTGCACTTCCCCTTCGCCGCCTTTGTACACCTTGTGCACATCATTAATCTCAATCAGGCTCATGGCTTATCCCCTTTGCTTCATGCATAGTTTTTCCGTCACCGGGCGGAGAATTCCATGCTTCTAGGCTCAAACCGACAAAACCAATCAACTTTGTTATCAAGTAGTTGCAAAATAATTATAAGGCAGTAAATCCGGGGTGCACAATACGCTTAGGTGAATTTAATCACAAGTAATATCTGGCGAAATAAAACCGGCAGCCCGTTGTATATTGTGGGCTGCCGGTATAAATACCTAACGCCATGTCCAGATTCCGATTTGGCTGGAACGTTTGAAAGATCTGTGTGAGCAAGGAATTTATTTTCTATACACTGTGCGTGTGCTTGGGGATGAGGTTACACCGTCCAGAACTGCAGTAACGCTAATGTTAATGGGAGTCGAGCCGCTCGAAACAGGGTAGGGGTAATCAAAGTTCCCCTTAGCGTCAGTCTGAATTTGAGTTTGGTTAATCCGAACCGTGCTGCCCGGAACCGCACTGCCACTAACCCTGACCGTGGCTGCAGACGTTGTAATCGTAGAGTTTTCTTGGGGAGTGTTGAGCGACGGGGGCGCGAGATAAATCCCTGTTACAGTTTCTGTGGCTGATCCAGCATCATTGGTTGCCATCACAATAATAGAATTATTTCCCGGCTGCAGGGGGACGTTTACGTCGAAACTGCTGCTACTGCTGACGTCAAGTTGTTTGGACCAGTTTCCAACAGTCACTATGACAGTGCCTGCCCCTTCGGCGCTGCCGTTAACCGGTATGGAATCTGTGCTAACCACAAAGTGGTCTTTCGGGGTTGTTACACTCAGGCCGGGTAGATTCTGCGTTGGCTGGGGAGTGGTCGTTTCCTGCTGTTCCTGCTGGGTGGTAACCGAAACCGTATTGCCCGGAAACATGTGGCCCTGGGAATCGTAAACCTGAATCCAATATGTGTATTGGGTCCCCGGCTTCAGGCCGTTATCGGGCCAGTTCAAGGCTCCCCCGGGCCAACTTTTTACTAAGATGGCGCCGGAACCGGAATTGCGGTAAAGCTCTGCCCGCACCACCCCGCTGGAAGCCGAAATTGCCAATGTAACCGCGTTGGTGGTCACCGGTGAAGGAAAGCTGATGCTGCCAACCTGGACCTGGGGCCTGGTGTCACTGGGCTGATTTGCGCCGGCCGGGTCAGTGGAAGCTTCAATCAGTTTATCCGGCGAATTGCCGTACACTTTGCCATGAAGCAAGTCAGCCGCCACTTGTTTTGCTTGTTTCTGATCCACGCCCCAGTAACTTATACCGTCAATACTAAGGAACCACCCTGGCAGAGTCTGGCTGATGACGTTTGAGCTGTCAAAGTGCACAGCAACCTTGGCTATGTTAATCAGGTCCGAGAGCGGCAGGTTGGTCTCCACCGCAGTGTAGAATTGTGGAATGAGGGTAGGTATTTTCAAAATCGTGCCGGGTTCCATCAGCTTCTTGGCAACTGCTTTCAAAATGACCTGCTGACGGGCTGTGCGGCTGATGTCGGCCAGGGCATCATGGCGGAAACGCGCATACTCCAGGGCCTTTTCTCCGTCGAGCACCTGAACGCCTTTCTTCAGGTTTATTATGCCGTCCTGGGCATCGCCTGTCTCATAGTACATGTTTTTTTCCACATTCACCGTGATGCCGCCCAGGGTGTCAATAATACTCTTGAAACCTGCAAAATCCGTCTTGATGTAGCCGTTAATCTTCACACCGGTAAGCTGCTGCACCATGGCCACCGTCATGTTCAGCCCGCCATAAGCTGCAGCAGAGTTGATTTTGCCCCAGCCAACCTTGGGAATCTGGATACGGGTGTCGCGGGGAACTGAGAGCAGGGCAATCTGTTTGGTGTTGGGGTCGATGCTGGCAAGGATTAAAGTGTCTGTATTATAGGTAGCCGATTTCTGGTTTGCCCGCGAGTCCGCCGCGATGAGCAGGATGTTTACCCTGCCGTCGAGGCTCCCGCCGGTATCATTACTGACCACCAAGTCGCCGTTAGAATCGATGGATACCACCTTGCGCGGTTGGTTGTACAGGTACGCATACCCAATCGCCACGGCAGCGATGACCAGGACCATAATAGCTGACAGGACTGTAATAACTTTCTTCCTGCGGGAAAACCTCTTCCAGGCCGACAAGGCCCGTATTAAACCTTTCGCCAAAATGCCACCTCCGTAGGGTTTGAATCAGCAAAATAAAAGAAGGGCAAACATCCCTTTAGTTATAGACGTGTAAACCCTCCTAAAAGTTTCCGGCCTTATTAGATTATATCTTGTCTCATTATGCTTTACAAAATTTTTTTGTTTCCAACTCCACCATAAGATTGCTTAGTTCTTGATGAACGCCAGCTTATGTTGGGTATTTCCTACAAAATCTACCCCCCGCGCCAAATCTCGGAACAGCGTGGGACCATATTTCAAGGCAAAATATGCCCCGCTCAAATACCGTTCCTGCAGCTGACCGCCGGGAGCCAGGCTGTTGCATAGTTTGCGGAACTGCCGGACAAAGACGTCATTCGCCTTGCGGTGAGCCTGCAGGGTCTTTCCTTTCAGCCACTCAACCTGGGCCAGTACCCTGTCCCGGTTTTCCCGGCCCAATTTGTCCAAAGACTGGTCCACTGTCATGATCAATGGCAAAGCCTTCTCATAGGCGGAGGAGATATCCCGCTCCAGCCCGGCAAACACCCCTTCGATGCCCACCTCGTCCCGTGAATCCAGGTGCTGTTTGCCGACCTCGTCCGGCCGGTAAACTATATCCTTCAGAGACAGTCCGTATTTACGCAGGTAATTTTCCACACTGCCTTCGACCAGGGTAAGGTTTGCCCTGGGAAATATCACAGGCATCTCCATGCCAAACAGTTCATAAACCTGCTTGTACTGGCAGCAGTAGTTGATTTCCCCCGGACCGCCCACATAAGCTATGGTCGGAAACAGCACATCCTGCGACAGCGGACGCAAGACCACATTGGGGCTGAAACCGGACGGATCAGCTTCGATCTTCTGCAATATTTCTTCCATAGTGAAGATTTCGCCCGACCCCCGCAAGCCAAAGCGGTCGCCGGAAGAGAGCAGGGCCAGCCGTTCCCGTCCCCGGTACATAAACAAATTTACATTGCCGGGGTCCTTCTCCACAGCTACCGGATAGCCCTTTGCCGCCAAAGCCATGCCTGTTTCGGCGACCAGGTTGTTAACCTCGCCGTAACGGAGCGCCGCTGTTTTGAACAAATCCTTCTCCAGGCCCCGGAGGCTCTGTTCCATCGGGTTAACCATAATCAAGCCCGCGAAACCAAGCCAATGCAGCATGATGCGGCCAAACCATTCAGCCAGGTTCCCGCTCTGTCCGGCTGTTTTCTCAAAAAGGTCCAGCAGCTCAGGTTTAAATTCTGTATCCGAGGTTTTCTCAGCCAGTTCAGCCAGGAGAGACGAATATTCCCCGGGTACCGCAATATCCCCGACGGAATATTTGCCGGCAGGGGTGTAGTCAAGCTTTAAGCGAACGGGGCGGCCTTCCCGGTCCAAAACATGCAGGTCATTCACTTCAAGATAGTCATGGTCCTCTGCCGCAATCCAAAACACCGGTACAACCGGGCGGTTCAGCTCCCGGGTAAGTTTTGCGGCCAGCTGCACGGCGGTGAGAGCCTTGTAAACCGAGTAGAGCGGGCCGCCCAGAATCCCGGCCTGTTGCCCCGTAACCACAGCCACCGTACCCGGCTGGGACAACAGCTCGATGTTGTTCAGGGTCTCAGGACCTGCCCCCAGTTTGCTGTTATACTGCCGCAAAGCAGCGGCCACTGTATCACGCTGAAAGGTTCTTTCCTTTAAGTAGTTGTACCTGGCCTCAAAACTTTCCCTGCGGTAAGGGTTATAGGTAAAAAACTGCTGAACCCGGGCAAAATCGCTTAAATAGTCATTTGCCAACGGGTTGCGGTATTGTAAATTTACTTCTTCGCTGCGCAAACGGTTCTTCACTACTTTCTCACGTTGATTTTCCCCGGGCTGCCCTGCAGGACCCGTCCAATCACGGCTGACTCCAGCGTTCCCGCTGCCTGCATCAAGTTCACGAGTTCCTCTGCCCTGTCCGGAGCAACAGAAACCAACAGACCGCCGGAGGTTATAGCATCAGCCAGGACCAGCCTGGTTTCCAGGGACAGGTCCGCTTCAAATTCCACCCAGTTTTCCAGGTGCCGGAGATTGGCCCTGGTGCCTCCAGGAACAATGTTCTGGGCCGCATAATCCCAGGTCTCTTCAATCACCGGAACCTTTCCGGCCGTTATTTCCAGGCTTACACCGCTGGCTTGGGCCAGTTCGTGGGCATGGCCCAGAAGACCAAAGCCGGTGATATCTGTACACGCGCTTACACCGGCCTTTACGGCGGCTTCTGATGCGCCCTTGTTAAGTTTGGTCATTACCTCCACCGCGCGGTTTATGGTTTGAGCCGGTACAACCCCACGCTTTATAGCAGTGGTAATAATCCCTATTCCCAAGGGCTTGGTTAATACCAGAACATCACCAGGTTTTGCCCCCGCATTGCTTAATATTTTCTGCGGGTGCACTATACCGGTCAGAGACATGCCGTATTTGGGCTCCTTGTCGTCGATTGAATGCCCGCCCACCAGTACAGCCCCGGCTTCTTCCAACTTGGAGTGACCGCCGCGCAGGATGTCAGCCAAGACTGACATTTCCAATTGTCCTACAGGAAAAGCCACAATGTTCAACGCGGTGAGGGGAACCGCCCCCATGGCATAAACATCGCTCAGAGCATTGGCAGCCGCAACTTGACCAAAGGTATAAGGATCGTCTACCACGGGAGTAAAGAAATCTACAGTTTGAACCAGCGCTAAGTCGTCTCTCAGACGGTAAACACCCGCGTCATCCGAAGTATTGAGTCCGACCAGCAGGTCCGGGTTATTGACACTTGGCGGCAAATGGCGCAGAACCTGCGCCAGGTCTGCAGGACCTATTTTGCAGCCTCAGCCGGCTTTGCTTGAATATTGGGTGAGACGAATCTGCTCCCGCATTTTAGCCTACCTCCGGACATTTAATACTAGCATTTATTCCAGGCCCCTTCAAGCCTTTCCGACCCAACCCGGGAGTACACGGAAACCTTACCGGGCCTGAATGCTGTCTTGGAGCGTCTTATTATATAGTATAATTATAGTTTAAATAATTCCAATTTATATCTAAGGCGATTGTAACATACCCCTCAGGGGTAGGTCAACGTAAAAATTCACGCCTTGCTTAGTTTATGAAAACTGAGGTAAAATAAAACGCCGTGAACCTGATGTTCCGGCGCTCCAATCAATTCAGTTCAAATCACATGCCTGCCTGAGATGAGAACACTGCTGCCTCCCTGCTTCTTTACCTGATACACCAGTTTGTCAACTTTGGCCAGGAGTTCATGCACCGGTTCCCCTTCATAAGCCGAAACCCCTACGCTCAAACCCACCTCGCCGGGGAAATTCCGGGCCAGTCGCGCTTTGGTCTCTTCAACCAGGCGTTCCGCCACCACTTTGGCCTCAGGGAGACTGGTCTCAGGCAAAATAACCACAAACTCATCCCCGCCAAAACGGGCTACCGTGTCACACTCCCGCACTGCCTCTGTAAAGGTTCTGGCCGCTTCCCGCAGCAGGTTGTTTCCCGCCATATGACCATAGCTGTCATTAAACTGCTTGAACTTGTCCAGATCAATGATCAAAAGGCACAGGGGGTGCTGATAACGCCTGGCCCGTTTGGTTTCCTCCCGCAGTGTGCTCATCATGCGGCGAAAGTTGGCCAGGCCTGTCAAACTGTCCCGGGTTGCCATCCGATTGAGTTTGTCCAACTTGGCTGCCAAACCATTGTTTACAGCAATGAGGAAAAGAAAAGCCGCAAGCACCGACACCAGCCGCGCGGTCAAACTGTTCGAAAACTGCAGTATCACCGCAACGGCCGCAGGCACGAGACTCAACAGCCTGAGTTTTAACGGGAAGGACCACCTTTTCAACTCTCTTCAACCTCTTCCTTGCGGTAGGTATGGCGTAAAATTCTATAAATTTGACCAAATTCCTGCTAAAGTTCTTATATTTTCCTTTTCCGGTAAACATTTTTGCCAAGTTTTAGTTAGAATAAGTCACCAGAGCATCCCAAACACTATAAAAGGTCTTAATTCTGCCGGGAGGGATGCCCCGTGAAAACTACCAAAAAGCTGGCCGGCTTGCCGCCTTACCTGTTTGCCCAGATTGACGCATCAGTAGCCAAGCTCAAGGCCTCGGGCCAGGAAATCCTCGCCCTCAGCAAGTCTGACCCCGATCACCCAGCCCCCCGTGATGTTGTACAGGAGCTGCAGACACAGGCTGCGCGTCCGGAAAACCACCATTACCCTGATTTTGACGGGCTGCCGGAGTTAAGGCAGGAGGCAGCCCGCTGGTACCGGCAAAGGTTTGGTGTTGAGTTGGATCCGGATACTCAGATTCTCCCCTTGTTGGGTTCCAAAGAAGGCATCGTTCACATCTGTGAAGCCTTTATTGACCCGGGTGATATTGTGCTTGCTCCCGACCCGGCTTTTCCTTCCTATAAGACTGGAGCGGTTTTAGCCGGAGGTCAGGTGCATTCCCTTCCCCTGCTGCCGGAAAAAAATTTTCTGCCCGATTTTTCCCTGCTCGACTCCGCCACTGCCCGCAAGGCTAAACTAATGTTCCTCAACTACCCCAACAATCCCACCGGCGCCGTGATCTCCCCTGGGTTCTTCTCCCAGGTGGTTGAATTCGCCACAGCCAACGATATTATGGTCTGCCATGATCACGCCTACAGCCAGACCTCATTTAATGGCTACCGTTCTCCCAGTTTCCTGGCAGCCCCCGGCGCCATGAACATCGGAGTGGAATTCTTCACGTTTTCCAAGGCCTTCAACATGGCTGGCTGGAGGCTGGGTTTGGTTGCCGGCAACGCTGCGATGATTCACGGACTGAAAATCGTTGAAACCCACGTCAACGCCGGGGTTTTCTACCCCGTTCAGTACGCCGGCGCCAAGGCCCTGTCCATGGGGCCGGATCACCCCTTTTTTGAGGAGATGAACGCCAACTACCTGCGCCGCCTCAGTAAGGTCGTAGAATTCTTTAACGCCCGGGGCTGGAGGCTTCAGGTCCCCGAGGCAACGGTTTACGCCTGGGTGCCCTGCCCGGCAGGATATTCATCTGTCGCCTTCACCAAACTCCTCCTGGATGAAGCAGGCGTGGCTGTATCTCCCGGCACCGGATTCGGCGATGCGGGAGAGGGATATGTGCGAATCTGCGTCACATATCCTGATGCTGTACTGGACAAGGCCCTGAAGAGGATTGGCCGCTGCCTGGACAAGCACAGCCTCAGACCTTCCTCCTGAATGAGTCACCCGGGGATTCGCCGACTCATTTTAGCTCTTTTAGTACTCTTTATCCTGTTGCGCCCAGGTGTGAAATACGCGGGCTATGGCCTGGCTGTCACCGGGGAGCAGGGTACGTACATCGAGCAGCAGCCTGTCCTTCTGGACGCGGGCCAGCACCGGAGTCTCTGCCTGGCGCAGGAATTCTTCCAGCTCGGACACTGTACCCAGGCCGGGTTTAACGCTGACCAGGTATGCAGGCAAATTCGCCGTTGGCAAGGACCCTCCGCCGGCCAGGGAATATCCCTGTTCCACGTCAGCCAGGATTTTTGTGCCTGCGGCCAACCGTATTGAGGCGGCCAATGCATCGGCCCGGGCTGACAGCTCGTTGGCTGACAGTGAAAGCAAAGCCAGAGTTGGAATCTCTTGCTCCCGTTTTTCCAGGTACAGCCTCAGGGTTGCCTCCAAGGCGGCAAGGGTAAGTTTGTCAATCCTTAAGGCTCTTGTTAGCTGGTCCTTTTTCAAGCGGTCAATGTAACTGCGCTTGCCCACGATTATGCCTGCCTGAGGCCCTCCCAGGAGCTTGTCTCCGCTGAACGCAACGACATCAACCCCGCTTTTAATTGCTTCGGGAACTGTGGGCTCGTAGGGGATACCCCATTGACTAAGGTCAACCAGCGTCCCGCTGCCCAAATCCTCCACTACCGGAATGCCCAGTGAACTGCCCAGTTCAACCAATTCGCCTGACCCAACTTGCTCGGTAAAACCAACCACCCTGAAGTTGCTGGTATGTACTTTTAAGAGGACTGCAGTGTTGTCCGTAATAGCAGATGCATAATCCTTAAGCCTGGTTTTGTTGGTGGTGCCTACCTCAATCAGGTTAGCGCCCCCGGCTTTAAGGACTTCCGGAATCCTGAAAGCGCCCCCCACCTCCACCAGTTCACCCCTGGAGACGATGACTTCTCGTCCGGAAGCCAGTGCCCGCATCACCAAGAGCACCGCCGCTGCGTTATTGTTAACGACCATGCCGGCTTCTGCCCCGGTAAGTTTGCATAGGAGGTCTTCCACATGGGAATAGCGGGAACCCCTTTCACCGCTGCCCAAATCCAGTTCAAGGTTGGAGTACCCTTGAGCGATGCCGGAGACGAAATCCACCACTTCCCCGGCCAGGACTGAGCGCCCGCAGTTGGTATGCAGGACTACCCCGGTGGCGTTGATGACCCGGCGGAGGTGGTATGCGTGCTCACGGGTTGCTTTTTCCCGCACCTGTGCTGCCAAGAAGTCAACTTCCAGGGGGCGGGACAGAAATTCAATGTCACCGGACTCCAGAATTTGCTGCCGCACGGAAGCCAGCACCTCCTGGACTGCCTCAGTTACCCTTAGATGAGGAATCTCCTCCTGGAGCGCAGCAATCCCGGGGTGGAAAAGCACCTCATTCACCGGCGGGATTTCCCGCAGCCTTGCCTTGCGTAAATCTTCCAAATCAGCGAATACCTCCTAAAGCAAAGAGCAGGGGCAACCCTGCTCTAACTTTGTCCTGCTTATAAACACTGCTTACCCGGGAACAGAGCCAGAGCTCTCGCCGTTGTCAGCAGGCTCCGCGCCGTCGCCTGCCGCACCTTCCAGTTCATGCAAAAAGCCTCTTAGAGCCTGAATCAACGCCTGTTTGGTTTGTTCCACTTTCTGGCCAACCTCCGCCTGCCTGGTGGTTTCACTGGCAACCCGTTCCTGCACCCGCAGTATAATTTCTTCAGCCCTATGGTTTGCCTCCTCTTCGATTTGCCGTGCCTTTTCCGCCGCACCGGCAAGGAATTGAGCAATCTCGGTGTTAATATTCTCCAAACGCTCTCTGGACTCGGCCAGGGACCTGTTTACCTCTTCCTGGGCGCCGTTAATAATTTCGTCCGCCTTTTGTTGGGCAGCCACCAAGGCTTTGTTCAAGGAACTCTCCAAGGCCTGGAAGTACTCCAATTGCTTCTTGAGTTTTTCCGTCTCCTCTTTGGCTGCAAAGGATTCCCGCCGGACTTGTTCATAGGCGGTAGAAATTTGACTGACAAACTCGTCCACTTCTTCGGTCTTATAGCCCCGCAGCACTTTTTGAAAATCCGGACTTAGGTTCATAGGCATAACCATTAAACCACACCTCAATGTCAATTAAACTTTCCAATCACTCTTTTCCCTATGCACTTTCGACATTATTTAGAGAATTCCTTCACCAATGGACTCAGCCAATCGCGTACTTTTTCTGATTAAGGTAAAAAAACGATATCACGACCACCAGCAGGGAAAGGACCACAGCTGAAGAGCCTGCCAGACTTAGCTGCCGCTCGTCAAAAAGCCACGGGTGCTGCCCCAAGCTATAATCCACAAAATCATTTATTGCCAGCCATAAAATCATCATCCAAAGCTGTACTTTAGGGAACTTCAGGTGCCGCAGGAACAGGAAACCCTCCACCGCCATGCCCAGGTGCGAAAAAGTAAGCATCCAGTTCTCAAACCCAAATCCCGCCGGATTGAGATAGCCATAATTAAGGTTGATTATCACCGCCCATAGGCCGTATTTGATTACCCAGAGGTAAGCCAGAAGTTCCAGTAAAGAATTGCGCTTCTCCAGTAGAATCAGCAGCAGGGCCAGGGTAAACAGGCTGCTTGACAAAGGACTGTCTGGCACAAAAGGCAGATAGTACCACTTGGTTTCAACCAGTTGATAGCGGTACCAGTAAAAACCATAAAGCGATCCCAGCAAGTTGATAATCAGCAGCATTACAAGAAACCGGCGCTGAAATGGGTTTGCCAGCAGACGAAGAAAACTTTTTAGCAATCTCACCGCTCCCAAAAACAAAATGACTCGGAGTATTCTCCAATCTTAAGTAAAATTGTTAATAATACCCAATCTATCATCCTTTTTTTGGTATTTCTTAAAGCAACTGTAAATAAAGTCTCTTAATTTTTAAAGTTTGCTTCCATGCTTCTTAGGATTTCGACAAGTAAGCTATTGTATGATGAGGTTGTCCTTCCCATCCGTAAGTTCTAAACTCAAGGAGCGTGGTAAGATGAGACGTTTCACAGCAAACCCCAACCGTAGGCCGGCGCACAAGCGCTTATTGGACCATCGGTGTATATTTTGCGAAAAGACAGAGTACGTGCAAGTTTTTAAGGGCAAATTTGTTTGCCGCCACTGTCTGCACCACATTCCCAACCTCTTTTTGCCCGTGAGTCAATAATTGCCCCGCAGGTATTGTTCGATGCCTATATGCCAACTTATATGCCAAATTGAAGGGTCTTCCCAGCCGGAAGACCCTTAAGTTTTTATACTTGAGCCTGAGGGACTGCTAAAAATACTGTCTGATTGTTTCCAGCGCGGTCTCTAACTTGACAACCTTACCGTGTTCCTCCAGGTATATCTTGCTCAGATTAACCTTTTCACCATATTCTTTCAGGATCGCTTCGACCTTTTGCCTGGTCACTCCGGTCAATCCCCGTAGGGGCAATACCAGATAATACGCCGCATTACAGTGAAACAAACTCGTCCGCCCTGGTACGGTTTCCCCTAATTCCTTAACTAAACTTACCAGTTGGTCCAAGTCATCGAAGCGGAAAACCCATTCCCTGCTCTGGGGCCGGCGTTTTGGTTTGGTTTTGGCAACTTGGGGAATCTCTTCCGGGGAATCCTGTTTGACCACAGTGATGACAAATTCCTCGCTGGACATTATGGTCGCCTGAATCCAAAACGGTTGGTCCAACACAAACTCGACTTCTTCACCGGCTTTGGCGATCATCTCCCAGAATAGCTGCTCCGTTTTAGCCGAACGTTGAAACAGTTCTACCATGGAGATATCGCGTTCTGCCAACTCATTAAAGGAGAGAAAGATGCGCAGGGTGTTCTCGTTGATTTTCTGGACCCGCATGACCAACTCCTCCTTCATGCGTGAAATCCAAGACGGGGAGATATACTATATCTTATTACCATAATTATAGCATATTTCCCCCTTGTTTAGACAATTTTGCAACGGCCTCGATGCTATACTACCCCACTTTTATCAGGTTATAATCCCGGCTGCCCAAGCCAATTTGTTCTCCGTAGGCAAGCTGAACGGACCAATCTACTGACGGATGGATGACACGGAACTTGTCTTGCGATTCCACATCATCGCCCAAGCGGGAACCGGCATTGCCCCTGACCTGATTCACCATGTCGACGGCAGCCTGGTCGATGGCAATGGGGTCTTTTGATGCCAGAATACCTATATCCCCGACGATCGGCAGGTCATTCCAGTTGCAGCAGTCGCAGTCCGGACTGACTTGCGTCACAAAAGTAATAAAGCCGGCCTTGTTCTCCTTGCCCCGCAGGACCCCTGCCGTATACTCTGCTATCTTCTCCTGGATAACATCAGCCGTGGTCTTCCAGTTGATTGCAATGGAACGGGAGGTACAGGTCACAGTGCACTCGCCGCAGCCAATACATTTTTCCTGCGAAATCCTTGCTTTTTTGTTCACTACTTCAATGGCCAAGGCGGGACAATATTTGGTACAGCGGGAACAGCCTGTGCATTTCTCCTGATCCACCTCTGGCAGGATATCGGAGTGCTGCATTTGTTTACCGGCCCTGCTGCCAAGCCCCATACCCAGATTTTTCAATGTACCGCCAAAACCTGTAGCTTCATGCCCCTTGAAATGTGTAACTGCAATAATGGCATCGGCGTTCACTGCCGCGCTGCCAATTTTTACCTCTGTAAAATGCTTTAGGTTTACAGGCACATTAACATAGTCTTTGCCATTGAGGCCGTCAGCAATAATTAACGGCGCGCCTGCCACTGCAAAGTCAAAGCCGTTTTCAACGGCTGTTTCCAGATGGTCCACAGCATTGGAACGTGAGCCCACGTACAAAGTATTGGCGTCCGTCAAAAATGGCTTTGCACCGTATTCCTTTAATTTATTCACAATCCGCCTTATGTATTGCGGACGGATATAGGCCAGGTTGCCCCTCTCCCCAAAGTGCAGCTTTACAGCGGTCAAGTCGTTTGCCTCAATCAATCCCTTAAAGCCGGCCCGGTCAAGCAGGCGCTCCAACTTGGTCAAGAGTCCCGAACCGCCCTTTGCTCGCATATCCATAAAAAAAACATCTGATCCCATAATGTCACCCTTTCCAGTCTCCCGATTATCGTCTTTTACTAATGTACAACCTTTTCGGTTGAGTGTAAAGTTTGCCAACATCTTTCGAACATCAAGAAACGCGCGCTTCGTTTATCCTCAGCGCGCGCGTTTCCCTGCCGAGGCTGAGACATGCATGTTTAGTCTCAGCCTCTCTAGGACTATGACCGCGCTAGCCCCGACCTTCCTTTTGGGTTTGCGCGGTCCGTCGCAGCACCCCGTGTTCGATATACTCGGCTAAAGTTGCCGAGTATATACTTTCCTGAGGTATGTTAAAGCCCCGCCAGAGGCGGGGCTTTTCAGTCCTTGCTTAAAGGTTTGGTAACGTTTGGGGCTGCAGGCGTTTGCAATCAGTCATCCTGATCGCCGCCATCCTGCCTGCCATGTTGCATTTTGTCCTTCCCGTCTCCATCCCCATTTCCACTGGACCAGGAGCCGGTTTCCGCGGATACGGTCCCTCGAGCCTGAATGGTGCTGTCACCGGGTACAAAAACTTTGAAGGAGTTGTTCTTTTCTCGATTCTTTTCTTGATTCTTTCCTTGATCCTTTTCACGATTTTTTTCGGAGTTTCTTGCTGCATTCTCTTCAGCTTTTTTCCCGGCCTCTTGCTGCACCGCAGGGCTTTGCGCATCCATTTCGTCATTATTTCCGGCATTGGCCGCTTCATTCAGGCCCGAATTCGCAGTTTTCCCGTGCTCTTCGTCCCCGTCTTGTTTGTCCTTTTTGTCCTTATGTTCCGGTTTAGAACCATCAGCCCATAATTGTAATCCCATGCTGTTGATCACCGCCTTCAGGTGGTGGTCTTCATTATACACAGCCAGGCTTACCGTCCTGCCGTCCGTGGTCACATAAATCGCTGCCTCATCATCTATCTGGCGCTTGATCACATTGATGAAGGCGTTCATCAGGCCTTTCCTGGCCTGTTCCGGAGCTTTGGCCAGTATCCGCAGCAACACCTGAGCCGCATGTCTTTGGCTGATGTCCAAGCCGTAAACTACAGCTACAATGCTGCGGTCTTTAAGTCCGTAAACCGCGCTGGTTACGGTATTATAAACCGCACCTGAGACCTTGCCGTCCCCGGTGGCGATAACGATTTGGACCTGGGCTTGCTGTACTGTATCCAAGTACGCCTGGGATGTTTGTACGGCCAGATCCTGTTTGCCGTCATCAGCCATTACCTGAGCTTCAGCCAGTCTTTCATTGGCGTCTTCCAGCAGTTCCTGGGCCTTCTTTTCGGGTGAGAAAGTGAAAAAGAGGATGATCTTTTCAAACAGCTTATCAAAAAAGTAGAATGGGCTGTCTGGCAGGATTCCAGGGTCTGCGAGCTGTACACCTGCTGACCCTGCTGTATCCGCGGTCGTAACAGTTGACCCTGTCGTAACCGTGGACGTTGTCGTGGCGGCAGACGTTGTATTGTCCGCAAAAACCGGAACTGCAATGTTCATCAGCAAAATAAACACTGCCAAGAAACTGACGAGTTTTTTCAAGTATCTTCCCCTCCTAAAATTTCTTGCTTTACACTGATAAATATACGTGCAAGCAAGAAACTTTTTGGGGGTGTCTCTAATTATTGATTTGTTATTATTCAGGTAGTCAGAATTCAGACTCCCATGCCGCTACGCTGCACCACTGAGGAATGCAACGGGACCAGGAAGCTTGAGGGTGAGTTTACTTTCCGCGCAGAGAAGCATTACGGAGGAGCCGTTAGCATACTCGGCAAGCGACCGAACGGGAGCACGAATGCTCGCGCCCGATTTAAGTCTACGTTTGCGGTAAGAGAGGGAGCGAGCCGAAAAGTATGCTCGGCGACGGAGTCTGCTGAACGAAGCGGAAAGTAAACTCGACCCGAGCAGACCCGAAGCATCCATTCTGACTACTGACTCCTGACTACTGACTCCCCGGTGTTTACCTAGAGTTTTGTTTTATTTCCTGAACCTGTTTTTCAACCTGATTCAAACTTTGCTCGATTTGGTTAAGCTGCTTATCAGCGGAGCCGCGGGCAGTCTTTTCACCAATCCAAAACGCGCCGGCAAACAGGCAAATGAGAAACAGCACAAACAAGGTGCGGCGAAAGGATGGGGAACGCAAACCAACCCAACGTTTTCTTGCCATGTGCCAGCCTCCTGCGACAGTCTCTTTACTTCGATTATACTATCGGGTTTACTTGCTGCAAACCGTTTCCAAGAAATGCGCGCTTCGTTTTTCCTCAGCGCGCGCATTTCCCTGCCGAGGCTGAGACACGCATGTTTTGTCTCAGCCTCTCTAGGACTAGGACCGCGCTAGCCCCGGCCCTTCTTTTGGGTTTGCGCGGTCCGTCGCAGCACCACGTGATAGATATACTCGGCTAAAGTTGCCGAGTATATACTTTCTTGAGGTATAAAAAAGATGGGGCCCGTCCGGGTTTTCCGGTCCAGGCCCCTTTTCAGCTTCAACTCATCTGAGCTTATCCAAGTTCACTTGTTTTCGCTGGCATTAGATTTCACACTGTAGTCCAGATTGGCTTCCGGAGCGGCCGCTTTGATCTTCCTGATAAACTTGAAGCCGTTGCCGGCATGACAGGGATTGCAGCCGTTATTCATCGTATCGGTATAGGCTTTGTCAAAGGCAGAAAAATCCCCGGCGGCAATAGCCTTCCTGAGGGCGGAATTATCCCCCAGGTTTGCCTTATAAAAGCTGTCCCACTGCGGGTAAAGGCCAGGTTTGCTGACTTTGGTTACTTCCATGTAATCGCCCATGATATCCCCCATGTAGGCTGCCAGTGCCCAGTTGCCCCCTTTGGCGGCGAAATACATGTTGTCAAAACTGTCAGATACTCCGCGCATCGAGGGACCGAACTTGTAAAGCGCACCCTTTACGTCATCTACTGTCTTGGTGAGGTCGGCAGTAGCGGTGGTCCCAGTGGGAACGGGAGTCTGGGGAGCCTGCTGCGCACAGCCTGCCGCTAGAAAAGCCACTGCCAGAAGCAGCGCCGCAGCTCTAAAGATTTTGCCGGTCATTGGTAAGCCTCCCTTGAATTTTTTGCCTGTTGTTACCATATGTGGTAACGGCTGAAGTCTCGCTAGGCTTAGTTTCCCCAAATTCCAGAAAAATTTGTACCACAGTTATATTTTCGTCCCGCTTTTCCAGTGGCCGGACTGCCTAAGACCGCGGAATATTATTTTTCTCCTGTCGGAACAATAAGAAAGACTAACTGCGTTTGCAGCATTTTTCGGGAGGATAGGCATGAGCGAAGGGAAAGAGAGCAACCTGCCAAGAAGGCGGTTCCTGAAACTAGGGGTTGGGGCTGTTGGCGGCGCTTTAGGGTTAGGCTACCTGGGGTTGACAGGCGATTTTTTAAGACCCCCTTCGGAGCTCAGCAAGCCGCTGCAAGTAGTCGGAAAAATCGGTGACTTCAGCGTTGCCAGCCCCACCCTGGTAGCATACCAGAGCAGCGGCGGCAGTGAAGGGGTCTATGTTACTAATCTGGGAGATGGCGGCTGGCTGGCCCTGGACTTTCACTGCACCCATTTGCAGTGCCCTGTAGACTGGTATGATGCGACCAAGCAGTACATATGTCCCTGTCACGGCGGAACTTACGACATCAATGGCAATGTCCTGGGGGGACCCCCGCCCCACCCGCTTCCCCGGCGGGTTATCAAGATCGAGGGTGATTCGGTGCTCGTCGGCGGGAGGTTGGTCTGATGAAATGGCTGGATGAAAGACTCGGTCTCAGTGAATTAATGGCTGGCATTTTTGAGCATCCGGTACACAAAAAGAGCAATTTTCTTGATTATCTCGGCTTTGCCACTCTGTACGTCTTCATCAATCAGGCAGTGACAGGCATGCTGTTAGCCACAGTGTATAAACCGTCATCCACCGAGGCCTGGGCAAGCATCAAGGCCTTACAGGCTTCAGCAGTCGGCGGCTATGTCCGGTCTCTGCACTCCTGGGGCGCCAATTTCATGGTGGTGTTGGTGGTCCTGCACCTGCTGCGGGTCTACTATGAAGGAGCATATAAGAAACCAAGGGAATTGACCTGGATAGCTGGGGGCATCCTTTTGCTGGGAACTCTGGGCCTGGCCTTCACCGGTTATCTCCTGCCATGGGATCAGGAAGGGTATTGGGCCACCACCGTGGGAACAGCTATGGCTGAATACGTCCCGGGGATTGGTGATTATGTCGTTCGTGTTCTGCGCAACGGCGCCCAAGTCACCGGAGATACTCTGACGCGATTTTACTCAGTGCACATGCTGCTTTTGCCGGTTGTGGTGCTTTTCGCGTTCATGGTCCATTTCTTCTTTGTGCTGAGACAGGGAATGTCCTCCACTGATGCACTGCTTGCGGCAAAGCAGCAGGGAAAAAATATTGAATCCATGTCCATCCCTTTTTGGCCCAACGTCGCCTTTCGCATGATTCTTCTTGTCCTGGTTACAGCTGCAGCTTTATGGGTTTTAGCCGGGGTATTTCCCAAAGGTCTTGGTGATGCCGCCGACCCTTTGAATAAGAATAAATTCATCCCGCAACCGGCCTGGTATTTTTTCGGAGTGTATCAGCTGCTCAAGTATTTTCCCGGTAAACTTGATATTGCTGCCATGGTCGGAGTGCCTTTGGTGGGCTTGATAGCCCTCTTTGCCCTGCCGCGGATTGACCGCAATCCTAGCCGTCTGCCGCAAAAGCGCCCTATTGCCCTGGCCATCGGAGTAGTTCTCAGCGCAGGTATGGTGTTCCTGACTTACCAGGGGTATAAGTCAGTGCCCAAGCCTCTGCCAACCAATATGGTTTCCCATCCCAGCTACGCCAGGAACATCAACCCCATATTCCAGAGCAAGTGCGTTGCCTGCCACGGTCAGTCAGGCGGATACAGTCTGGAAACCTATACAGGCGCAATTCAAAAGAATATAGCGCCAGGCAACCCGGACGCTTCAAAGATCATTCAACGCCTTGAGGGGAAACTGCAGCCCCAAATGCCGCTTGGCCAGGAACCCCTGACCAAGGACCAGATCCAGACCATCAAGAACTGGATCCAGGACGGAGCCCCCAACAACTGAGTAAGAGGCCATCGACATTCACTTATCGATGGCCTCCCTTTGTTTGCTCCTCCAGCCTGGTCCATTGGCTGCATGTTCCGGCCAGTTGAGGCGCATACTTGGCATCAGAAGTTTGCCCTACTTGGCAACACTCAGTTGATCTTTTTTGTGGTCTTCACTCCTCTTGGTCCAGTGGTTGCAAGTGCCGCCCAGTTCCTCTACATATTGGGCAGTGATTTCTTCTTCACTCTTTCCTCGCTGCTGGATTCTGTAATTTGTCGTAACCAGAGCCTTAACCATATCGAGGGCCAGATCCGCCAGGTGGGTGCAGCCGTGCGCATGTCCGACTGCGTTTTGGACGGCTTTGCGCGCCCCCGGACCTATCTTTATCCCTACCAGCTTTCTATCCTCAGCCTGGGCCTCAGCGCAGTAAGGGTGGGGAATCCTGACCATGTCCGCTTTGGCTTTTACAATCTCCAATGTATCTTTGCTAACGTGTAAGGTCAGGCAAATCTCGTGTACGGTATCGATAAAGGTGCCTCTTGCAACCAGCATCCCGTCTTCGCTTTCATCCACGCTGCAGGATTTTGTGCGGTTAAAAATGATCATCTTTTACCTCCTTGTTCTGCCAGGTCAATTAGTCTTTCAGCGCTATTAATCCCCATTATATATAAGCCGGCCGTATTTAAGTGCTTAAATATTTGTCCTGTTTTTCTCTGACCATTTTCTTCCCCCTCAAAGTTAGTCTAACCTCGAAGTGGTTCCTGATTTCTTTCGAAAATAAAAATATTTCGCGAAAAATCCCAAATACCCTGCAAACGGTCCGAAAAACAAGAAATACGCGCTTCGTTTTTCCTCTGCGCGCGCATTTCCCTGCCGAGGCTGAGACATGCTCTTCTAGTGAGTTTGCGCAATCCGTCGCAGCACCGTGTTCGAATATACTCGGCTAAAGTTGCCGAGTATAAACTTTTCTTAGGCATAAAAATAGCCGCATCGCAACGGCTATCAAACTCAGAATTAATTTCCCTGCAGGATCCCATCAGTCCGCAAGGTTGAGCGCAGTTCGTTGGCAGCTTTCCAGGATTCCGAATTTGCAGTATCCAAAGGGAGAATCCTGCGCTGGCCCTCAGTCCAAAACGCCAGGGGTTCACGGCTTGCTTCATCCAAAATGAGGTACACATCCGTATTTACCAAGCGGGTGTTATCATCATCCCGGATCAAGGCCCCGGCTGCCTGGGAGGCAAACCACCTGTCCACCTCCCCCGGTCTGTATCCTTCCGCCTTCAGCATTATCCTCAGTTGGCTGTATGTGGGGAATGAACCGGTCCCCAGTTTGCCAATTAACTCCGAAATCCTTTCACCCAGTGGTTTGGCCACTTTTTGTCCTCCCCCAAATTTGTCTTACTAATAGATTTACCAACCTCTTAGTTTTTTAATCTTTGAGCGTGTTTTGCGTTTTTAAGCCCGAACTAAAATAACAATATCTTTTCTTTTGGCAAAATCGGGCTTGGCAACCTTTAAAGTCCTAGGATATTGCTCCGAATATTACATATTCTATAAACGCAGAGCCCATTATTATTCAAGGAGGAATAAGCCTATGCCTGGTGAACGTAACACAAATCAACCCGCAGTACCCGGTGCAGGAAGGGCCCTGGATCAATTCAAATGGGAAATCGCCACCGAACTTGGTGTCTCCTTGGGTGGCGACCGCACCAGCCGTGACAACGGCCGGGTTGGCGGCCAAATGACCAAACGCATGATTCAATTGGCTGAGAGCCAATTATCCGGACGCTAAGTCTCCACAAAATGACCACAGGCAACCGTGGTCATTTTTATTTTTCAGAGCGTGAAAAAACAGCAGGAAAACAATTTTCCTGCTGTTGCCTTGTCTCTTTTATTGCTGGAACCTAAATTTGCCGGGTCATAAACTGTACGGCGATACTCACAACAGCCACTACAAACCAGACCAGCAGGCCGAGAAATATTGGCTTCACTCCGGTCTTGAGCATCTTGCGAAAATCTGCGACCAGGCCTACGGCCACAAGGGCCATCACGATCATGAACTTGCCCAGTTGGTTCAGGTAATTGACGGCCTGGCCCTGCAGTAGCCCCAAAGTGTTTAACAAGGATGCAACCAGGAACCAGACAATGAACCAGGGGAATATTTTTTTGAAGCTGTAATTAACCCCCTGGTCCTGCGCAGCGTCCCGCTTTTTCCTGGTCGCCACCGTCAGTGCGAATACCAGTGATATTGGGATAATCATTGTTGTTCTTGTCAATTTGACAATGGTTGCATAAGCCCCCGCCTGGGTGCTGTAAGCATAACCCGCTGCCACCACGGACGAAGTGTCATTGATTGCCGTCCCTGCCCATAGGCCAAAGGCTTGATTGGATAAGCCGAGCAGATGGCCGAGGGGAGGAAAGATCAGTACAGCTATCACGTTAAATAAAAAAACTGTAGAAATGGCATAGGCAACTTCAGTCTCTTCTGCCTCTATGATTGGCGATACTGCCGCAATGGCAGAACCCCCACAGATTGCCGTCCCTACCCCAATCAAACTGGTCAGTCTGGCAGGTACCCGCATTATTTTCCCTAATCCATAGGCTGCGGTGAAGGCGAAAGACAGGGTTAAGGCCATTACATACAGAGAGTTTACACCGGTTTTCCACACCTGCCCCAGACTCAACCCTCCGCCGAGTACGATTATCGCCCATTGCAGGATTTTCTTTGAGGTAAAGCCCACTCCTTTAAGGGTGCTGACAGGTTTGCCTATGCTGTTATTGATTAACATCCCCAAAAAAATGCCAAAAACAGGGCCCCCGATCAAGGGAAAAATGTTGCCAAGCCATGTGGCGACTACCGCCAGTACCAAAGCCAGGAACAACCCTGGTCCGTTTTCACGCAGCCACCTCATGTTCTCATCTCCATTGCTGTTTCGTGTCCTGCTTATGCACAAAAAGCAGCACCAACTACGGTGCTGAACAAAAACGGTAAGTAAGGCAGAGGTATTCAGAACTCAGAAGACAGAATTCAGAATGCTTCGAGTCAATAACCGCTTTCTCATTCTGACTCCTGAATTCTGAGTTCTGAGTTCCCAACCCTCTAAAATGCTATAATACTCTGCATCTGTTCTGGCAAGCTGCTACTGTAAAGTGATATTTTTCCCCGGAGGGGCAATAGCTGCTGCCAGGCTCTCAATGGAAAACTCGTTAACAGCTTTAACAGGTTTGCCCTGCTTAAAGATTACAATGATCGGACTTTCATCCTCACCGATTCCGTACTCGCCGGGAATTTCCTGACCACTGATGTCCATGGTTGCAGATGATACGTTCCCATGCCCTTCAACGAACTTCTCCATAACTTCAAACATTTCATCCTTGTTAGCCGCCCCTGGGTGATAGAATCCGATCGCGGAGTAGAAACTTCCATTTATGAAGTTTTCAAAGCTCGCGTCGTCCAACTTTTTTAGCAAAGTGACCCCTCCCCTCAGTATAACTAATTTCTCTGCTTGCCTTCAGATTATACCTTTTCCCCCGGCATGTCAAGAGTTTGGTATACCCTTTGGAATACGGTATACATATATCTTGTTTTGGAGAAACAATTCGCCCATCTGTTTGTAAGCCTTCCCCAGGCGCAGGTAATGTTCCACGATCTGGGCGTTAAGCTCTCTGTACTGGGCGGGCACCCGTGGCAGCGCATCAGCTTGCCCCTGGGCCTCTACAATCTGGCCAGGAGACACATAGCGGTTATCCCCTATCCGTACCTCATTGCTGATGCTGGCATGATGCATAATTACACAGTTAGCTCCTATGTGCCCGCCGTAAATAGAAACACGGTGCTCAAGTATACCGGTATACCTGTACTTGGTATACCATTTTCCTATTGCGTGAAGTGTAAGTCCGTGGTATAATCAGTCCAATGGCAGCGATAAGCGGGCGAAAAAATCAAAAAGGTGGGCGGATGTCGCATCTGTTGACTGATTACGACTCCGCCCACATGCCGACCTGAATAACGTTGACCAGCGGTCACAAAAATACTTCCCTACACGTTCCGCACTGGGTTACTTGCCGGGTAACCGTAGAGCGAACGACGCTTTAAACGACGTGAGAAGTTCCTTGTACACTGACTACCGTATCTACGGGTTTTGGCAGGCGCTTAACGACCAAGGCGCCCAAAGCAGCAGCAAAGGCCAATACGCCCGAAGCAACAAAGACTGTAGTCCACCCGAATGATGATACCAAGTAGGATGCGACCACACCTCCTAGGAGGCCCCCGATTCCTTTAGCGCTGTACAGCAGGCCATAGTTGCTGGCTGCATAAGTTGTGCCAAACCTGTCAGCGTTGAGGGACGGGAAGAGTGAGAACATTTCACCCCAAGTTAACATCATTAAGAACATGATTATAACATACCCGTTGCCCGACTTGCCAAGGAATGGGAACAGCGCCGTAAAGATGGCATTCAAAGTGAAAACCACGAACATTGTGTTTTCCCGGCCGAACTTGTCAGAAATCCAGCCCCACCCTACCCGGCCAAAGCCGTTGCCGAAACGGTCTGCAGTGACACCGGCAATTACGAAGGCCGAAGCTACGCCAACATCCTTGGCGAAGGGTTTCGCATTGGCGGTAAGCAGCAAGCCGCCTACGGTCATGGCAAGGAACATTAAATAGAGCAGGTAAAACTGGGGAGTACGCAAGACCTCCCACGGTTTAAGTCCACGCTTCTCGCCTTCAGCCTCCTTGGCTGCATGAGAGGCGTGTTTCTGTTGCCCAGGGGGATAACGCAAGATCTGGGCTACAATCAAAACCACTACTCCTTGAAATATGCCGGTGTACAAAAATGCCGATTGGTACCCCGAAGTTTTTAATAGATTGCCGATGATGGGAATAAACGGGGCCGATCCCGCTCCAAAGCCGGCAGCGATAAGGCCCGCCGCCAACCCCCGCTTATCCCCAAACCAGCGTATAGCTACAGCGATACTGCCGCCGTAGATAAACCCGGCACCCAATCCGGATAGGGCATAGAAGAAGTAGAGACCACTGAGGGAATGTACCAGTCCCATTGAACTCCAACCGATACCAACCAATACCCCTGCAATGGTAAAGAACAGTCTTGGTCCGAACTTGTCAAGCAGATAGCCTTCTACCGGTTGCGCAAAGGTCTCAAACCAAATAAACAGAGAGAATCCCAGCTGAACGGCGCCCAACGAGGCATTAAAAGCCTTTTGAACGCTGGGCACAAACAAGGTCCAGGCGTATTGTAAGTTGGCGATCATTACCATGGCTATGACTGCAGATATCAGTTGGACCCAACGGTTGCCAAAAAACGGTCCGTAGACTTCTTTGGCATTGACTTTTTGTTGGTCATTCATGACCTAACCTCCTCCTTCTGCTCATATTTGCCAGGTTGCTCGACAAACTATCTCAATAAGCCTCACCTCCTTTAATTCTAGCAGCATGAGCTTTACCCTTTCTGAATATTCTGTCAAATAACAACACGTGTCGCATTTGGAATAAAATAGCATCCCCGGGCCGCTTTGGATGAGACCCGGGGTGCGAATAAACTGCAATCATTGTTATGACTAAGTGCAATTTGGCTATAAAGATTTGGATGTCTTTTATTACTCAGCCGGTGCGGCTACCGCCTCTATGCCGACCTCTTTCAATCTTTGGTTGGCAAACTGCTGCAGTTTTTCAATATGCTCAGGCTGCAGGTGGCTGAAGCGGCCCTGATACTTGATGTACTCGGAAACGGGCTTCAGTTCTCTCGGCTTGTAAGTGAGCTTGTATTCGCCGCCATCCAGTTCATAGAGCTGGAACATGCCTGTTTCAACCGCCAGCTTGCCGATTTCCACAGTTTTGTCCGCCGGGAAACTCCAACCTTTAGGGCACGGAGCATGGATGTACAGGAAGGCTGGGCCATTGGCGTTCAGGCCTTTGCGCACCTTGTTCATCAGATCCAGCGGATAGGAGAGGGAAGCGGTAGCCAGGTATTTGAGTTCCGGGTGGCCGTGAGCCATAATTTTCGGCAGGTCCTTAGGCATAAGTTTTTTGCCCTCGGGAATCACCGGGCCAGCGGGTGAGAAGGTTGTCCATGCGCCGTAAGGCGTGGTGGGTGAGGTTTGAATCCCGGTATTTGCGTAAGATTCATTGTCATAGGCTACAAACAGGATGTTGTGGCCGCGGTAGAAAGCTGCGGACAAAGCTTGGATACCGATATCGGCAGAACCGCCGTCGCCGGCCATAACAATGATGTTGGGGAATTCGGCATCGGTTTTATGTTTGCGGATCATGGCTTTGTAAGCAGCCTCGATTCCGGATGCTACCGCACCGCCATTGGTAATTTGGGCATGAATCCAGGGAACAGCCCAGGGACCGCAGCCATAGCTGGTGTTGGCAACGTACATGCAACCGGTGGGTCCAAGGAAAATGGTGTTCGGACCGGCTGCTTTGGCCACTAATCTGTATTGGAGTGCGGGTCCGCACCCGGCGCAGGTACGGTGTCCAGGCACGTAGTATTCCTCTACCGGCGCCTTCTTAATGGATTTGATTTCCTCTAACACTGGATTCCCTCCTTTCAAGTCTACAGTTCAAAGGGCAGCCAATAGCTTTGCTTGTCGGCTTTACCGGCTTTGGCCACTTCTTTCAGTTTGGCGAACATTTTATAAAACTCGTCGTGGGTGATCATCTCGCCGCCCAGGCCGGCAACAAAGCCTACGGTGGGAACTTTGTCACCCAAGCCGTACAGAGCGGTGCGGGCCTCAGTCAAGAGCACTCCGGCAGCGCCTGAGATGCCAAAGTTGACAGAGTTGTCCACGACACCGACAGCCTTGAATCTGCCAAGGGCGTCCCGAACTTGCTGGGTGGGGAAGGGACGGAAGGTGCGCAGGCGGACCAGGCCAACCTTTTCACCCAGATTGCGTAAGCGTTTCACAACAGTTTTGCAGGTTTCGGCATGGCCGCCTTGCATGAAGATAACGACTTCTGCGTCATCGGTCATGTACTCTTCCACCCAGGGGGCATACTTGCGGCCGAAGATCCGGCCAAACTCTTCGTGGACCTCTTCAATGACCTTGCGGGATCCTTCGATGGCCTGATAGCGTTGATACTGCATGCCGGGTCCCATGCTGGGCTCCATTTGCGCTCCGATGATTTGCGGGTTGCGGGGATCCAATACATGGTGGTTTTTGTAAGGCGGCAAGAATTCTTTAACCTGGGCAGCGTCCGGAATATCCACCTCACCCAGAATGTGGGACACGAAGTAACCATCCTGGCAAGCATATTGAGGCAATAATACACGCGGGTCTTCCCCTATGCGGTAGTAGAGCAGGGTCAGGTCCAATGCCTCTTGCGGCGTAGAAGCCCAGCCTTGAATCCAGCCCTGGTCACGGCAGCACAGAGCATCGGTCTGCTCTGAGCCGAAGTCTCCCGGGGGGTCCAGGGTCCGGTCGGCGATGGCCATTTGCAGCGGCAGCCTTTCACCGGAGATAGGGGAATAAACTTCCATAGCATAGGTAACACCGACACCGGAACTGCCGGTAAAAGCGCGGGCACCGGCAGCCGAAGCGCCGTAAACCACGCTCAACTGTCCGTGTTCGCCTTCACCATAGACAAACTCCGCATCCAGCTCCCCGTCGGCTACCATCCGGGCCAGCTCAGACATGATCCCGGTATAGGGCCGGATGGGGTAGGAGCAAATCACTTCAACATCTGCTAATTTAACCGCGTTGGCAGTTGCCACGCAGCCAGAAATCCGTTTTTTCACACCCATTGCTCATTTCACCTCCTGTAATTAGTCCTCGAAATCTAACTCAGGCGCCAGGCTGATGGCGCCTACCGGGCAAACCTCGTTGCAAATACCGCATCCTTTGCAGTATTTCAGGTTAAAACTTACAACATCAGCATTTTGGTTAACAGATGAATCAGGGCAGCTGATCCAGCAGATCAGGCAATTTGTGCATTTATCTGCGTCCAAAACAGGCCGACGGGTCCGCCAGTTACCGGTAATCATCCCCTCGTTTTCGGTTTTGGGGGATGGCACAGTCCCGGCAAAAGGCACTTCCTTAACGGGTACGCTCACTTTCCTGCACCTCCTGAAATGATATTCGGCAGCAATTAGCCGGCATTTACCAGGGTCTTAACATCAACAACCTGGGCCTTTTCAAAGGCTTTTTTGGCTGCATTTTTATTCTCCACAATCTTGAGCAAGCTCTCGAACTGTACGATACCGGTAGCTTTGACGATGGCCGCGGCCAGGGCAGCGCCCATGCCTTTGCCGATACCGGAAGCGTCAGTGGCGCCTTCTGCACCGGACAGGGTGATGATGGACTTGGCCAAAGAATTGGCATCAACGGTTACAATGCTTGCCAGGTTCTCAGTGCCTTTTTTAATGAACTTGAACAGGTACTCTGCAGGCCGCTTGGTATTGATCACCAGAACCGCCCCAGGCTTAATCCCCGCCAGGATATCAACGCCCTTTACCAGAGTTTCCTCAGTCAGGGCTACGATGTCCGGAGTCTCGTTTTCATACACATACTTGGACTCGATTTCCTGATCGCTGATTTTCCCGTAGGCACGTACAGGGACATAAATGCGATCCGGCAGGTCCACATAGTTTTCCCAGGCTTGTACGAATTTGCCTTCCAAGGCGGCGGCCTCGGTAACTGCGACTACAACGTCCCGGGCTTCCTTGTTTTCATACACTCCCCTGGCCCACACTGTGATTTGCTTCAGACCTGGTTCTTCAAACAGATTAGTCACCTTGTTATTGCCTCCTCTCTTTAATAGCTGGCACTGTAAAATGGTACCTTTTCAACCACCCCCGCTGCTCACCTCCCTTAATTCTCTCTGCACTTTTAGTTCAGCAATGGCTTGAACAAAAATTGCCTGATTTATCTTGACCCCTGCATCCTGCTTCATTGACTGTGTCAAAGCAATAAACGAAGCTTTATGGCACAGGGCAGCCAATTCAGCGCCTGACATGGGGCCGGTTTTCTCGGCCAGTTCCGAATAGTCCACGTCTTCTGCCAAAGGCAGCATGCGGCTGTGTATCTTAAGGATTTCGGCCCGTTCGGCAGCTTGCGGCAAGGATAGCTGCAGAATGTACTCGAACCTTCCGGCCCGCAGCAGCACCGGATCGATTAGTTCCGGCCTGTTGCTGGCTGCGAGAACCGTTACCCCCTCAACCTGCTCCAATCCGTCAAACTCCAAAACAAGCTGGCTGATAAGCCGTTCTGCCACATTGCTGGACCCGGTTGAGCGGGAACGGACAAGGCCGTCCAATTCGTCAAAAAAAAGTATACAGGGGGCTGTCTGCTTGGCTTTAACGAATATGTCATGGAGAGCCTTCTCCGCTTCTCCCAACCAGCGCGATACCAAGGTGGGTCCGCTTACACTGATAAAGTTCACTTTGGCTGATTTGCCCGCGGCCTTGGCGAGCAAGGTTTTGCCGCTTCCCGAAGGGCCGGTTAACAGGATACCCCTGGGCGGGGTAAACCTGTATTCCCGGCATGCCTCTGGGTTATTTAACGGGAGTTCCAGCAAAACCCGCAAAGTCTCTTTGGCTTCCGCCAGACCCCCGACGTCTTCCCAGTCAACGTCGGGAATCTCCGAGTAGTACTCCCGGGTAGCGGACGGTTCCACTTCCCGCAAAGCTGCGGTAAAGTCAGCCATGGACACTTCGAAGTGCGGAACGTCCCGGTTAAAACCAATTTCTGCAAGAATTTTGCGCAGGGCTCCCATCCCGGCTTCTTTACACAGGGCAGAAAGGTCGGCTCCGACAAACCCATAGGTTATTTGCGCCAGGTGGCTTAAGTCTACATTATCTGCCAGCGGCATCCCTTTGGTATGAATCTGCAGAATCTGCAGGCGGCCTTCCCGGTCAGGAGGCATGATTGCCATTTCCCGGTCAAACCTGCCCGGACGCCTGAGCGCCGGATCCAGAGACGCAGGAATGTTGGTCGCACCAATAACGATGACTTGTCCCCGGTTTTCCAGACCGTCCATGAGGGCCAGCAGTTGAGCCACAACCCGCTTTTCCACCTCGCCGTGTACTTCTGCCCGCCGCGGCGCAATGGCGTCAAGTTCATCCAGAAAAACAATGCTTGGCGCCTGACGTCTGGCCTCTTCGAAAACTTCCCTTAACTTGGCTTCACTTTCGCCGTAGAATTTGTGCATGATTTCCGGTCCATTAACATGGATGAAGTGAGCTTTGGTTTCAGAGGCTACCGCCCTGGCAATCAATGTTTTGCCTGTTCCGGGCGGTCCGAACAAAAGTATCCCCTTGGGAGCTTCAATTCCCAGCTTCCTGAAAATGTCAGGAAGCTTTAACGGCAGTTCAAGAATCTCCCTGATTTTTTGTACCTGTGGGTTAAGCCCTCCCACATCCTCATAGGTTATCCTCTCGCGCTTGCTAACCCCTACTTCCGGTTGGGCGATATAGAGGTCAGTGTCCATACCGACTGTAACAGGACCGCCGGGTGCGGTACCCGTGACCCGGAACCCCCGCTCCTGGTGTCCAAACAGGATTACCGACAACTCGTCTTCAGCAATCAACGGAATACCGCGCAGCACATCCCTCAATTCTCTTTCATCGTCTTTCTTCCACTCGGAAAAGTCCTCCAGGGGAGAAAGCACAACTTTGCGGGCTTTCCTCAGCTCAGCTTTGCTTATCTTCACCGTCTCGTTCAATCCGACTCCGGCGTTGCGCCTGACGATGCCATCCATCTGTATGACATGCATTCCGTACACGTCCCCGAAGGCAGGAAAAACCTTCACCGCTATGCCTTTTTCGCCTTGCACACTGACACAATCGCCGGTTTGCAGGCCCAAGAGTTCCATGTCTTCCCGGTTGATCCTGACAATTCCCTTGCGGGAATCCTCTACCAATCCTTCTTTAACTGTGAGTTCTATATATCTGTTTTCACTCACAGGAATACCTCCACTCCACTTCGGCCTTCGACTTTCCCGGCAAACACTTCTTCTTTGGTATGCCGTATACCATTTCAAGTAAAAAAATTTATGGTTAACGCCCGCAACAGTCTCCGGCCTTCGGCCCATGGTATACTGTACACCAAACACGGGTGGATGACCCCCCCCTGATTCACGCAAGCCATTACCTCAAACAATCAAACATAATCATTCAATTCTGCAACCCGGTTCCGCCAAACCCACAACGCTTTTGGTATACCGTATCCCGTTGTTGAGTAATATTCTCTGGTTGGTGGCAAAATCCTCTTCCTGTTGTCAAAAAAGTTGTCGACAAATTCTGACAATTCTTTCGCCTTGCCCCTTTTCAGTTGTGCCACGGCTATAAGGTCACCTGTTAGAACCAATACTTAGGGTAACTCCTGTTGGGAGATAGATTATTGGTGAGGAGTCCCACAAGCACAAGGACAAGAGCTCCTGCCCCAACCGGGGTCAAAATATAGATTGGTGTAGCTTTAGTCAACACTGCGATCAGCGCTGTAGCCCCAGCCGGGGGGTGAACTGTTTTTGTTGCCAGCATGACCCCAACAGCCATGGCGGTCGCCAGCGCAGCCGACCACCAGGCAAGACCGAAAATTGTATAACAAATTACTCCAATGGAAGCCGAAATTGTATGCCCCAAAATAACATTACGAGGTTGGGCCAGAGGCGCATCGGGAATTCCATAAACCAAAACCGCTGAGGCGCCTAAAGATGGTACGATGAACGGCATTTTGTAGACCAGCGAAAGGAGAGACACCGTTCCGATGCCTAAGAAAGCCCCCAACCAGGCGAGAAGAATATCCAGACCTGGCGGCGCATACAATGGCTCCGTCCGTTTGCAGCCTTTCATTTTCCTAAAGTATTGGCTTAAACTGTTGGGTTTT